>JBKPHE010000181.1:0-5501 GCA_046744485.1 Actinomycetota bacterium
GTTCTCCGCCAAGCCGAGCACCACCGGTTGGGATCCTGCCCGCATCGCACGGGCCTGGGTGGAGCTGATGAAGCGCCTCGGCTACACCCGATTCGTGGGGCAGGGCGGCGATTGGGGTGCGGCCGTCACCCAGGCGATGGGGGTGCAGGCGGCGCCGGAGCTGCTCGGCATCCACTCCAACATGCCCGGCACCGCGCCGGCCGAGATCGCAGAGACGTTCCAGCGCGGCGACCCGCCGCCATCCGGCCTCTCAGCCGAGGAGCGACGCGCCTACGACCAGTTGAGTGAGTTCTATGCGAAGCACGTGGCCTACGCGCTGATCATGGCGACGCGCCCGCAGACCTTGTACGGACTCGCGGACTCGCCGGTCGATCTTGCCGCGTTCGCAATCGATCACGGCGACGGCACCGGCCAGCCTGGGCTCGTCGGACAGATCCTCGAGGGACGTCTGCGGGGCGACCTCACGCGAGATGACATCCTCGACAACATCACGCTCTACTGGCTGACGAACACCGGGTCTCGGCGGCTCGCCTCTATTGGGAGAACAAGGCGGGCTTCTTTGAGGCCAAGCCCATCTCGATCCCGTACGCCATCAGTGTCTTTCCGGACGAGCTCTACCAAGCCCCCCGGAGCTGGGCGGAGCGCGCGTATCCCGGCAACCTCATCCACTACAACCAGCTCGACCGAGGCGGCCACTTCGCGGCCTGGGAACAGCCACAGCTCTTCGTGGAAGAAGTTCGCGCAGGCTTCAGGTCGTTGCGCTAGACACGCTCGCGCCGCTTCCTTTCCGCGCGCGCGGTTCGTGTTATGTCCGAGTGTCGAGGCGCATGGGTGAAGCCGGCGTAGTCGCGCTCGAGCCGCGCTCGCAGCGCGGGATGCGGTGTCCCCACGACGCGGGGTCCGCTGGCCAGCTCCAGCGCTGCGGCCGACGTCACGGCCCGCATCACGTGCCCTTGCTTGGGGATGAGCCGGCTGCCTCGACGGAACCAGCGACGAGTTCGTCGGCGAGCGCGACCGCCGCCGTGGCGGCGCCTCTGCGGCCGAGCATGGAGCCGTTGATGTAGAGGCCGTCGATGATCAGCATGATGCGATCGGCCAACGCGCGCGGGTCGCGAGCGCCGGCGCGTCGGGCCAGAGTGCGCAGCCGCGTGCGCAGGTCCTTGACGTGTCGTACGGCCACCTTGTGGGCGGGATGGGCGTCCTCGGGGTACTGCGAATGGGTGGTGCGGAACGGGCAGCCCGGATAGTCGGGTGCCGTGACCTGATCGGCCACCGCCTGCACCAGCGCCACGAGTTGTCGAGCGGGATCACCAGCGTACGGATCGGTCGCCTCATCCATGATCGCGCCCCACTCCCGCTGGCAGCGCTCGAGATAGGCGACGACGAGTTCGTCCTTGCTGGCGAACTCGCGGTACAGAAGCTTCTTTCCACACCCGCATTCGTCGATGATCTGTTGTGTCCCCACGGCCCTGGGGCCGTGCTCCTGGAACAAGCGCGCGGCGTTGTCCAGTATGCGGTCCCGTGTCCCCGGGGCGGGCGTGCGTGCCATCCGATTCCTCCTCGTCCGACACAATACCGGACCGACCGGTCCCCAATGTGTTGACAGGGTCCGCTCATCCGTATTATAAGAGACCAGTCGGTCCGAGACCATTCAGTCCCCAAAGAATCGAGAGGCGATCATGTCGATTTCAGTGCCCGTCGGATCCGGATGGTGAGGCCGATGCGAGCCCTCGTCTACAACCCCGACGTTCCCCAAGGCCTCGAGCTGGGAGACGTCCCCGAGCCTGAGGTTCGACCGTCTGAGGCGCTGATCGGGGTGGCCGCGGTGTCGCTCAACTTCGCCGACGTGGCCTTTCTGCGGGATCGTCAGGCACCCGGCTCCGTGCCGGGATTCGATGCTGCAGGCGTCGTCCTCGCTGCCGCCACCGACGGTTCCGGTCCGCCGGCGGGAACCCGCGTGGTGACGTTCGGCTGGTCGGGTGCATGGGCCGAGCAGCGAGCCGTCGACACTGCGGAACTGGCGGTGGTGCCCGACACGGTCGAGCTGGGCGTAGCCGCGGCGATCCCCGTGGCCGGCGTGACCGCATTGCGAGCGCTGCGCCAGCTGGGCTCGCTGGTCGGGCGCCGCGTCCTCATCACCGGCGCCTCCGGTGGCGTGGGACGCTTCGCCGTACAGCTCGCGGCCAGGGCGGGCGCACACGTCGTGGCTTCCGTCGGCAGTCCCGAGCGGGGCGAGGGGCTGTCGGCGCTCGGTGCCGCCGAGGTGGTGGTCGGTCTGGACCAGATCGCCGAGCCGGTGTATGGGGCGCTCGACAACGTGGGTGGTCGCACGCTCGCCGACGTCTACGCGCTGCTCGAGCCCGGAGGCTCCGTGCAGAGCGTCGGCATGGCGTCGCTCGAGCCCACCACGATCGACTTCGAGCAGGCGCGTCTTCGCGGTGGTGGCACCCGCATCGAGGCCTTCGCCATCGGCCCACACTTCGGCCCGGACCTCGCGTTCCTGCTCGGACGGGTCGACGCCGGGCAGCTCGATGCCCAAATCGGCTGGCGGGGCCCGTGGGAGAAAGCCGCCGATGCCGCCGCGGCACTGCTGGGACGCCAGGTGCGGGGCAAGGCGGTCCTGGAGGTGTCGGCATGACCACCATGGAAGGCCAGCGGGTGGTGGTCGTGGGTGGCACCAGCGGCATGGGTCTCGCAACCGTGCGAGCCACTGCGGCGCTGGGTGCCTCGGTCGTCGCCGCCGGCCGGCGGCCGCTCGCTCAGCGGGAACCCATCGCTGGGGTCGAGGCCGCCGAGGTGGATGTCACCGATCACGAGTCCGTGGAACAACTGTTCCGGAGCGTGGGCGAGCTCGACCACCTACTCGTCACCGCCTCGCCCGGCAAGCCGGGCGCGTTCGTCGATCAGGACCTCGCGACCGCACGCTCGTACATGGACGGCAAGTTCTTCGGCAGCTGGACCTGTGCCAGGTACGCCGTTCCCGGGCTGCGATCAACGGGATCGATCACCTTCGTCACTGGCGGTGCGGTGGTGCGACCACCGGCCCAGGGCTCGATGATCACGGCCGCTTTCGCCGCCCTCGAAGCCCTGACCCGCGCCCTGGCGATCGAGCTCGGCCCGCGGCGCGTCAACGCCATCCGACCCGGCTACACCGACAGCGACATGTGGTCGTTCCTGCCCCCGACGAAGCGAGACGAGCTGCGCCGGCGTGTCGCCAAGGCAATGCCCGTCAAGCGCATGGGCACGCCTGAGGACATCGCCGACGCCGTCGTGTTCCTCATGACCAACCGACACGTGACGGGGACGGTGCTCGAGGTGACCGGCGGCGAGACGCTCGTCGACTCCCTGGATGGCGTGCCGTGATCCTGGTCACCGGCGCCACGGGCAATGTCGGCAACGCGCTCGTCCACGCCCTCGCCGCCGGCGACGAGGCGGTACGGGCGTTGGCGCGAAACCCCGACCGCGCCCGGTTCTCCTCGACCGTCGACGTGGTCTCGGCCGACCTCGAGACGCCCGAAAGCGTCATCCCGGCGCTCGTCGGCATCCGCAAGGTGTTCCTGCTGGGCGGATTCGTCACCACCGACCTGGTCCGACGGGTCCGCGAGGCGGGTGTCGATCACATCGCACTGCTCACGTCGCGCTGTGTCGTTGGTGGGAACCCGCACAACGCCATCACGCGCATGTGGCTCGACGCCGAAGCCGCCGTCCGCGATTCCGGGGTGGCCTGGACGATCCTGCGGCCCAGCGGCTTCCACTCCAACGCCCTGCGGTGGCGCCCGCAACTCCAAGCCGGCGACGTCCTGCGGGCGCCGTGGCCGGACGTCCGCATAGCGTCCATCGACCCCGCCGACGTCGCCGCCGTTGCCGCCACAGTCCTCACACGACCCGGCTACGAGGGTACGGCCCCGGCATTGAGCGGACCCCAACCGCTGACTCCGAGCGAGCAGGTCCGCACACTGGCGCGTGTGCTCGGGCGGCCTCTCCGCTACGAACCCATGACGGACCAAGAAGCACGCTCGCAGATGGAGGCGGACACCCCCGCATCCATCATCGACGGCTTCTTCCGGTTCTTCAGCGGCGGGGAGTTCGACGACGCCGGCGTCGTCGACTCCGTCCAGGAGATCACGGGCCAGCATCCCCGCACCTTCGAGCAGTGGGCCCACGACCACGCCCAAGCCTTCAGGAACGGCGTCTGACCGGCAACGGTGCGGCGGCTCAACGACCCGCCGGCATCAGGAGGAACCGATGACCAGTGACCGCGGAGCCGGAAGCGACCGCGGCACACCGAGCCCGAACAAGCAGCTCGTGCACCGACTGGTCGATGACGTCATCAACGCCCGCCGCTTCGAGTCGCTCGACGGGCTCGCGACCAGCAGGCTCGCGCCCAAGCTCCGAACGGCGTTCGAGCAGTTCCGCGCCGCCTTTCCCGACTGGCACCAGGAGATCGTCGAGCTCGTCGAGGAAGGCGACACCGTCGTAGCCCGCTTTCGCTGTACTGGCATGCAGGCAACGGACTGGCAGGGCCTGTCGGCCACGGGCCGGGCGATGGACGTGGACGAGGTCTCGTTCATCCGCATCACCGACGGACGGATCAGTGGGATCTGGGGCCTGGAAGACACCTGGACACGAATCAGGCAGCTCGTTGGCGACGACGTCACGGTCGGGGAGCTCGGCTCGCTCGGGCTGAGGCAGATACGCGCAGATCACCACGCGTCTCGCACTGCTTGAGCGAGTCCTCGGCCCCGGCGAAGCAGGTGTCCAACCCCGGCCCCCCCGAGAAGAGATCGATGAGCGGGGCCTCGACTTCGCCTTCGGCGAGGAAATCGTTGCCAACCTCTCCGAACAGCTGATCGGCCCCCACCCCGGCATGGAGGTCATCATCGCCGTCCCCGCCGTAGACCACGTCGTCGCCGTCCTCTTCGTCTCCGAAGTTCAGCACGTCGTCCCCGGCTTCGCCGCGCATCAGGTCGTCGCCGTCCACGCCCGTGATGAAGTCCTGATCGGCGCCGCCCAACATCGTGTCGTTGCCGGGGCCGCCATTGATCACGTCGCTTCCCTCGTTGCCGCAAACCACGTCGTTCCCGTCGAAGCCGTCGATGATGTCGCGACCGCCAAGTCCGACGATGACGTCGTCGCCCGGAGTCCCCTCGATCCGCTCATCGAATTGGGTCCCGACGATCGTCGCTGCCACCCCGAGACACGTTGGAAGCTTCCCCCGGCCGCTGACGGGGATGAGCGCCGATGTCACCGCCCCCGTCGCCAGATCGGTCGCGGTGACGGTGAGCGAACCCGTTTGCTCCGAACCGGCGAAGAACGCGGTCGGCGTGAATCGCACAACGGCCGTGCAGCTCTCTCCGGGCACCAGAATCGCGCCCGGCGTCAGCGCGGGGCAGGTCGATCCTGGCAACAGACCGAAACCGAAGTCATCCGGCAACCCACCCTCGACGAGGAACTGAAGCGGCCCAGCGCTCGCATTGGTGATCTCCACCGAGGCGAAGTAG
>JBKPHE010000152.1:0-5513 GCA_046744485.1 Actinomycetota bacterium
AGCCAGATCCGATCGGATTCCCTGGACGGATCGACACCACCAGTACGCGAAGCACCCCGGCCAGCCACGGAGCGCGTCCATCGTTCAAGTCCACCAGCGCCGTGCCTTCGATGACCTCGTTGTCGGGCCAATCCGGCTCGAACGGGATCGTGATGTGCAACCCACGACGGCCCGTTGCGACGTCGACGCCGGAGATCCCACCGTCTCGGCAGTCAGAGGTCAGGTAGAGGTGCCGGGGATCCGCCACATCCGGTCGACCTGCGTGATGGACCAGCAACCGCGCCCGACGCCACAGCCTGGATGTGGTCAGCCCACGCTGGACCCACATCATCCGGATGCGGGGCCAACGCAACCAACGTCCGCGGCCACGAACACCCTTCGACACCCACACCGTCGCTCATACCCGAGCCACCAAGATCCCAAAGACCCAGGACAGAACCGGATGGCGCCACTGCAATGAGCCGACTGCGGCGCGAGCCGTGGTCCGCTAGGGCCAGCGCTCCAGCTGCTCGTCGACAGCCTTGAGGACCGCGTGGACGTCGGGCCAGTCCGGCGACGGATCGCCAGTCACGACACGGTGGAGGTAGCGATCAAGCGGTGCCCAGCGAAAGGGCTCGGCGGAGCCGATCACGACGACGCTCGGGACGCGCACCGCGGCGGCCACGTGCGATGCGCCGGTGTCGTTGGTGACGACCAAGCGTGCCTGCTGGTACAGCGTTCCGAGCACGCCGAGCCCGGTTCGTCCGGCGACATCGATCGCCTCGCCGTGCATCATGCTCGTGACAGCACGGACCAGGCCCGCCTCACCCGCCGACCCGGTCACAACCACCACGAGGCCGTAGTCGGCCAGGTGGTCGCCGACTTGGGCGAACCGTGCCGCCGGCCACTGGCGATCCCGACGAGACGCGCCCGGGTGCAGGCACGCAAACTCACGGCCGGCAACCCCGACCTGCTCGGTCAGGAGTGCCGCGGTCCGCCGCTCGTCGTCCGACACCGGCAGATCGAGGTCGAACCCGGCGGGAGGACATCCGGCGGCGCCCACGACGCCCAGTGTCCGGCCGATCTCGGGTGCGCCGTCGGGATACTCGATCGAGGTCCCCGGTGGGAGCCAATGACCCGGCAGGCGGGCGGTGACCTGGTGGCGGGCGCCGAACAGCGTCAGCAGGGGATTGGTCACGATCCCGCTGCCGTGGATCTGGAGGGCCAGATCGAAGCGCTTGCCCTGCGCACGCTGCAGGAACCGAATGGCGGCCGGCGGGTCGGGCGCTACCTCCGGCAACCCGGCGACGCCCTCGACCGGCAGCAGCTCGTCGACCAGGTCGGGGTAGCGCGCGACGAACCAGGCGCTCGCTGGCAGCCCCGCCAGCGTGATCTCCGCGCGCGGGTGGGTGGCGCGGACGGCTCGCAGGGCGGGCACCGCACACAGGAGATCACCCACACCGGGCAGCGCCCTGAACACGACGATGCGCGGCTCGGAGCACCCGGTGTCGGTGCCGGACATGACGTCACTCCTTCCCCGTGGCTGTGCAGCCGATACGACCCTCACCGTCCGAGGGTCCCGGGGTCACCCGCTGCGCCGCCGTCAGCCGGAGTCCCCACCGCCCGGGCTCGGGGCGGGAGAGCCAGCGGGGTCAGCCGACCTCGCGGGCCGCAGCGAGGATCTGGCCCCCAGCGGCCAGGAGGTCCGCGAAGCCGACCTCGATGCACCGGCGCAGGTCGTCGCAGTCGCCGACCGCGGCGGGGTCGACGTGAAGGCCCATGTCGAAGCTGCCGTCGTAGGACATGGCGGTGAGGTTGAACGCGGTGCCGGCGACCGGGCCGAGCGTGCCCGTCCACAGGATCCTGGCGCCGGACACGTAGGTCGGTACGGGCGCTCCCCGCATGTTGCTCGTGGCGAAGTCCATGCTGGCGGTCTGCGACCGGGCCACGCCGGTGACCAGCGACGTCGGCAGCAGGTTGGCCAACCCGGCGACGCTTCCCATGGCGCCGCCGGTACTGGCATCTCGGCGGCCGGCCGCCATGACCGCGCTGATCGCGGCGAACCGCTCCTCCACCCTCATCGGCCCGGCGGGCACTTGGACACGCGTGGGCGCGAACGCGTTGGTGCCGGCACCGCCGGTGCCTCTCGTGCTCACGACGAAGCTGATGTTCAGCGACTCGAGTGGCGTCTCCCGGCGTTCGTGGTAGCGGATGGCGCCGAGCACGGCACCGGTGACGAACGCGTCGTTGACGGTGCCGCCAAGCGCCTTGGCCGACGCACGCAGCGCGTCGAACGGCACGCGGATCACGTCGAAGTGGCGGTGCCGGCTGCGCTCCCGCCACAGCGGCGATCCTCCTGGAGCGCCCCCGGTTGCGTCCACCTGGCTGCGCACCTGTCCGATCGTCGCCACCGCCCGTGCCGCCAGGTCCAGCGGACGCCGGGGATCTGCTCCCCACAGGACGATCTCGCCGGCTGCTCGACGAGCCCGTCCGAGTTGGCGCCGCCAGAGCTGGCGCGCGGTCGCAGCGGCGGATGCGCCGACCCCGGCAAGCCCTCCGCCGTTCCCCGAGGCGACGCGATCCTGGTCGGCCGACTCGCGTACCACCCGCTCGAGGTCGACATCCGGCGGTGGAGGCGCGTCCCGTTCCAGGGTGAGGTAGAGCTCGGCCAAGCGGAGCGCCGCGTGGCCGTCGGCGATCGTGTGGTGGAGCTTGGCGAACATGGCGCCCCGCCCATCCTCGAGCCCGTCGATGATCACGAAGAGCCACAGCGGGCGGGTGCGGTCGAACGGGTCCTGCATGAGGCGGGCGGCGAGGTCGTACAACTGCCGCAACGTGCCCGGGGCGGGCAGGGCGACATGGCGAACGTGGTTGTCGAGGTCGAACTCCGGGTCGGGCGCCCAATGCGGTGGCGACAGCGGCCCCACGCCAGGCACCACCCGCTCCCGGAGCCGCGGGATCTCGACGACCGCGTGGGCGATTCGACGTCGGTAGTCGTCGACGTCCGGAGGTCGGTCGCAGACGACGATCACGCCGCCGCTCGGGTTCAGCCACGGGTCCTTCTCGACGCTCCACATGAGCGCCTCGAAGTCCGACATCCGGCGCTGGAAGCTGACCCCCTGGACCGGTTCGTCGGCCATCACGCCACGGTAGCGCCGCCGGCCGAGGGGCCGGCCTTCCCGCCGTAGGGGCCGGCCTTCCCGCCGTAGAGTGAGCGGATGGCGCGAGCAGCGGCCATCGTGGACGTCGACCGGACGCTGCTCACCGGGCGCCCGGGGCGGATCCTGCGCGACGCCCTGCATGGCACCGGCGCCGTCGCGCCGCCGGGACCGCTGCGCCCGGCCGTGGACCTGGCCGCCTCCGCGTCCCTGTCAACGCAGCTGTCCTTGCTCACGGCCCTGGCCAGCCGCGGCTGGCCGGACGCCGCCGTGCGGGAGGCGGCGACGGCCGCAGCGGAGGCGGTGGTCGACGACGTCGCCCCCCACCTCCGCCCGCTGCTCGACGAGCACCGGTCTGCGGGCGAGCGACTCCTCCTCGTCAGCGCCGCGCCGCCGGCCGTCGCCGAGCCCCTCGGCGGCCTCCTCGGTGCCGAGGACGTCGTGGGAACGACCTGGGCCGAGGGCCGGGGACTGCTCGCAGCGATCGAGGGCCCGTTGGTCTGGGGAAGGTCCAAGGCCGACGCGGGCGGGGCGTGGTTGCGCTCGGCCCGGGTCTCACGCAGCGCCGCCCACGCCTACGCCGACAACTTCTATGCCGGACCGCTGCTCGCTTCCGTCGGTCACGCCACGGCCGTCAACCCCGACGCCCGCCTGACCGCGCTGGCCCGGACCGAAGGCTGGCCGGTCCGCCACCTCGACGTCCCCGAGGGTGTCGTCAAGGTGGCCGGGCGAGAGCTCCAGGCGTGGCTCCGGCCCTTTGCCAGAGTCGAGGCGGTGCCGAACGCCCGCATCGAGATCGGAGGCCTGGAGCACGTCCCCGGGCGGGGCGGGGCCATCCTTGCCTTCAACCACCGCAGCTACTTCGACGCCGCCGTCGCCAGCCTGGTGGCTGCCCAGGCGGGACGCGCCGTACGGGGCCTCGGAAAGAAGGAGGTGCTCGACGCGCCGGTCCTCGGCCTGCTCGCTCGGGCGGTCGGGACGATTCGCGTCGACAGGGGCACCGGCTCCCACGAGCCTCTCGAGGCGGCGGCGCTCGCGTTGCGGGCCGGCGAGGCGGTGATGATCGCGCCCCAGGGCACGATCCCGCGCGGTCCGGCGTTCTTCGAGCCCGAGCTGAAGGGGCGGTGGGGCGCCGCCCGCCTGGCCGCTATGACCAGGGCGCCCGTGATCCCGATCGGCCTGTGGGGGACCGAGCAGGTCTGGCCGAGGAACGCCCGGCTGCCTCGCATCGACCCGCTTCGCCGCCCCGGCGTGACCGTGCGAGTCGGCCCGCCGGTGGAACTGACCTACGACGACCCGGACACAGACACGAAGCGGATCATGGCCGCCCTCATGGAGCTGCTTCCGCCCGAGTCCCGCCAACGCCAACGGCCGACCGACGAGGAGCTCCGTCGCACGTACCCGCGGGGGTATCGCGGCGACCCGACCCGAGAGACCGGTCGCCGTCCAGGACGCGACGTCTGAGCGGGCGGGCGCGGGGCGCACGTCTCCAGGCAACCGCTTGCGATGAGCTCGGTGGGGTGGCAGCGTCGAACCCGACATGCGAATCATCCTCAGCGACTTCATCAGCCTCGACGGCGTCGTGCAGGCTCCCGGCGGCAAGGACGAGGACACCGACGGCGAGTTCCGGCACGGAGGCTGGTCGATGCCGTTGTTCGACCCCGAGTCGATGGGAGCGGTCATCGGCGAGGTCATGGAACGCACGGAGGCGTTGCTGTTCGGGCGGCGAACGTGGGACGGCATGGCCGCCGCCTGGCCGGGGCGGGCCGGCGATCCCTACGCGGACCAGATGAACGCCATCCCGAAGTACGTCGTGTCGCGGACGCTGTCGGCGGACGAGGCGTCGTCGCGGTGGAACAACACGAGACTCCTCGGTGGCGGGGACGGCGACGCGATCGACGCGATCCGCTCGCTGCGAGAGAGTGGTGACGGCGGCCTGCAGGTCTGGGGCAGTGCCTCGCTGGCTCGCCAGCTCGTGGAGAAGGACCTCGTCGACGAGTACCAGCTCATGATCGAGCCGATCCTGTTGGGCGGCGGGAAGACGATCTTCCCGTCGGATGGCCAGGCCCGGGGGCTGGAGCTCGTGTCGGTGTCGCAGGCGAAGACCGGCGTCCTCATCTGCGCCTACCGCCCGGCCGGGGCCGCGGCGGCCGGATGAGGGCTGCGGCCGGAGGGTCCACACCTCGCTCGCGTCAACGCATGCGGGCCAGGGACTGTGGCGCCGCCGGGACCCGTCAACGCCGGGACGTCGCCGCCGCGGTGACGCATCAGCTGTCGACGGGTTCCGGCGGGCGATCAGCCCGGCTCGATGTCGATCAGCTGCGTCAGACGCAGCGAGTTACCCGACACGTCGCGGAAGCCGGCGTCGATGCCGTA
>JBKPHE010000104.1:0-6580 GCA_046744485.1 Actinomycetota bacterium
GTCGAGGTGTGGGGGACGGCACCGGGCATGTTGCCGACCGCGTAGTGCACCACGCCGTGGCGCTCGAACGTGGGCTCCGAGTGCGTGGTCTCGTGCGAGGTCTCCACACAGCCGCCCTGGTCGATCGCGATGTCGACCACGACGGCACCCCGCTTCATCGACCGCACCATGTCCTCGGTCACCAACACGGGCGCTCGGCTGCCGGGAACGAGCACCGCGCCGATCACCAGGTCGGCCTCGACGATCACCCGCTCGACCTGACCCCGGTTCGACGCCAGGGTGGTAATCCTCCCCATCTGGATCTGGTCGACGTGCCGCAGGCGATCGATGTTCTTGTCGAGCAGGTCGACCTCGGCCTCGAGGCCCGCCGCCATCCACGCCGCGTTCCAGCCGACGTTGCCGGCCCCCAGCACGACCACACGGGCCGGGCGCACGCCCGGTGCCCCGCCCATCAGCACCCCCCGGCCCCCGTGCGGGCGCTCGAGGAAGTGGGCGCCCACCTGCACCGACATTCTGCCGGCCACCTCGCTCATCGGGGCCAGGAGCGGCAGTTCGCCCGAGGGCAGCTGCACGGTCTCGTAGGCGATGCCCGTGACGCCCTGCTCCAGCAGGGCGTCCGCCACGGCCGGGTACGCAGCGAGGTGCAGGTAGGTGAAGATCACGTGCTCCTTTCGGAAGTTCGCGAACTCGCTGGGCTGCGGCTCCTTCACCTTGCAGATCAGCTCGGCGCGCTCCCACAGCTCCGAGGCTTCCGCCACGATCTCGGCCCCCGCCCGGCGAAAGCTGTCGTCGTCGAGGCTCGACCCGGCTCCGGCGCCGGACTGGACGAGGACGTCGACGCCGCGCGTGTTCAGCTCGCGCACCCCGTCCGGGGTGATGGCGATCCGCGCCTCGTCCTCCTTGATCTCCGTGGGAACGCCAACTGCCAGGGTCATCGGCTCACCTCGCCGTCACGCTCATGCCCTCCACCAGGGCGGTGCGAATGGCCGCCACGATCTCGTCGAACTGGTCGGGGCCGGCGACCAGCGGCGGCGACAGCTGGATCACCGGGTCGCCCCGGTCGTCGGCGCGGCAGATCAGGCCGAGCTCCAGGAGCTTCGGCGTGAGCACACCGCGCAGCAGCCGCTCCGACTCCTCGTCGTCGAACGACTCCTTGGGGCCCTGGTCCTTCACGAGTTCGATGCCGTAGAAGTACCCCATTCCGCGGATCTCGCCAACGATCGGCAGATCGGCGAGCGACTCCAACGCCGAGCGGAACTCCGGCTCGTAGCCACGCACCCGGCCCACGAGGTCCTCGGACTCGAACACGTCGAGGTTGGCCAGCGCCACCGCGCAGCTCACCGGATGGCCCCCGAAGGTGATGCCGTGGAGGAACGAGGCGCCGGGCTCGAGGAACGGCTCGGCGATGTGGTCGCCCACCATGACCCCACCGAGCGGTGAGTACCCCGAGGTGAGGCCCTTGGCCATCGTGATCATGTCGGGCTGGAAGCCGAGCCGCTGGGCACCGAACATGGCACCCAGCCGACCGAAGGCGCAGATCACCTCGTCGGACACCAGCAACACGCCGTGCCGGTCGCAGATCTCCCGCACCCGCGCGAAGTAGCCCGGATCGGGCGTGAAGCAGCCGCCGGCGTTCTGCACCGGCTCGAGGTAGACGGCGGCCACGGTCGCCGGGTCCTCGCGTTCGATCGCGACCTCGATGTCGTCGGCGCAGGCCAGGGTGCACGCCGGCGCCGAGGCGCAGAAGCGGCACCTATAGCGGTTGGTGTTGGCGACATGGAACGCCCCCGGCACGAGTGGCTCGAACGGCGTGCGGTACACCGCCAGCCCCGTGATGGACAGCGCACCCATGGTCGTGCCGTGATATGCGAGGTCGCGGGCGATCACCTTCGTGCGCTGTGGCTGGCCGATGGCCTTGAAGTACTGGCGCGCCAGCTTCCAGGCCGACTCCACGGCCTCGCTGCCCCCGCTGGTGAAGAACGCGCGGTTGACGTTGCCCGGCGCGAGCTGCGCCAGCCGGGCGGCCAGCTCGATGGCGGTCGGGTGGGCGTAGGTCCAGATGGGGAAGTAGGCCAGCTCGCTGGCCTGCTTCGACGCCGCCTGCGCCAGTTCCGTGCGTCCGTGCCCGGCCTGCACGGTGAACAGCCCGGCCAGCCCGTCGAGATAGCGCTTGCCGCGGTGGTCCCACACGTAGCAGCCCTCGCCCCGCTCGATGACGGTCACGCCGTCGACCCCGGGCGTCAGCCGCGAGAAGTGCCCCCACAGGTGATCGCGGGCGAGCCGCTGGAGTTCGTCGGCGGAGTGGGTCACGGCAGGGCTCCTTGGTCGGGGGGGTCGATCGTCACGGGTCACGCACGGAAGCGGCGGCGCTGCCAGAGCGTGATCACGCCGATGAAGAGGAGGCTCACGAGCAGGATCGCCGTCGCGAGCACGTTGATCTGCGGCGGTAACGCGGCCTTCGTGGCGGCGTTGACGTAGAGGGGGTAGGTCATGGTCGAGCCGCTGTTGAAGTAGGTGATGATGAAGTCGTCGAGGGACAGCGCGAACGACAACATGGCAGCAGCGACGATGCCGGGAACGATCATCGGCAACGTGACCCGCAGGAAGGTGCGCAGCGGCGGCGCCCCCAGGTCCATCGCCGCATCCTCGAGCGTCCAGTCGAGGCCACGCACCCGGGCCCGCACCGTGAGCGCAACAAAGCTGACCTCGAAGCCGATGTGAGCGATCACGATCGTGCCGAAGCCGCGGTTCCAGCCGAGGTCGAGGAACAGCGTGAGCAGCGAGGCGCCCATCACCACCTCGGGTGCCGTGAGCGGCAGCACCAGGAACGTCTCGACGAACTTGTCGCCGGTGAAGCGCTGTCGCACCAGCGCCAGCGCCACGAGAGTGCCCAGCACGATCGAGACGGCGGTCGACAGCGCCGCCACCTGCAGGCTGGTCCAGAGGGCGTCGGTGAGCTGGGAGTAACGGAACGGGTCCGCCCAGTTGTCGAGCGTGAAGCCCTGCCAGGTGAGGTTGAACTTCCCCGCCGGGTCGTTGAACGAGAAGGCGACGATCACCGCGATCGGGATGAACAGGTAGACGAGCACCAGCCCGGCGACCAGGCGCAGGACGAAGTCGCCGAGCCGGCGCGGTCTGCCCCGGCGACGTCCCGCCGTCGGCGGCGCGCCGATGACGTCGCCCGCCGGACGGGCCTCGATGGTGGGCGCGGCCACTACACAAGCTCCTCGGTACCGAGGGCCCACGTGTACGCGAGGACCGCCACCAGGATGATCGCCATCAGCAGGAAGCTCAGCGCCGCCGCCGCGGGATAGTCCTTCACCACCAGGAACTGCTGCTGGACGACGTTGCCGATCATCCGGGTCTGTGTGCTGCCCAGGTAGTCGGCGTTGATGAAGTCGCCGCTGGCGGGGATGAACACGAGCAGGCTTCCCGCCAACAGGCCGGGCATGGAGAGCGGCAGCACCACCCTGCGGAAGGCGCGCCAGCTCCCGGAGTAGAGGTCGCGGGCCGCCTCCAGCAGGTGGGGATCGATCTTCTCCAGGCTCACGTACAGGGGGAGCACCATGAAGGGTACGAAGTTGTAGATGAGCCCGCCGATCACGGCCCAGCTCGTGCTGAGCAGGCGACCCTCGCGGGGCAGGAGCCCGACGGTGTCGAGCGCGTCGACCACCCAGCCGTCGTCGGCGAGGATCGTCTTCCACGCCAGCGTGCGCACCAGGAAGGTGACGAAGAACGGCAGGATCACCAGCCCCAGCAGCAGGTTCTTGTAGCGGCCGGACTTGAACGCGATGACGTAGGCCAGCGGATAGGCCATCACCAGGCACACCAGGGTGGCCACGCCCGCGTACCAGAACGAGCGGATGATCTGGTGGCGGAAGTCGGTGAGCGCGTCACCGTAGTTGGACCAGTCCCAGCCGAACTTCAGCTCGGGCAGGAACACCGAGCCTGCGTTGCTCGACAACGAGGTGCGGAACAGCGACCAGATCGGCACCACGAAGAAGATGACGAGGTAGACGAGGGCGGGAGCCACCAGCAGGTACGGCCCGACGCGGCTGCGTCGCCGCCCGCTGGTGGCCACCCCCGCCACTATTGCCTACTCCCCGGTGACTTCCGCGTAGATGGTCGTGTACTCGGCGTCCTGCTCATCGGACAGCGCCGGCCACGAGTGGAGCCGGGCAACCACGTCCTCTGGCGGGTTGATGAGCGGGTTGTTGGCCACCTCGGGGTCGAGCTTGGCCAGCTCGTCGGTCATGTCGCTCAGCACGGGCACGTATTGCACCTCGTTGACGAGCTGGGCGTAGTTGGCCCGGTCATAGACGTAGTTCATCCACTCCTCGGCGCCGAGCTGGTTGCGGGTCGTGACCGGGATGACCATCACGTCGACGAAGGTGGTGCCACCGGCTTCGGGCACGATGAAGTCGAGGTCGGGGTCGTCGGCCTGGAGCTGCACCACGTCGCCCGAGTACGCCTGGGCGATGACCAGGTTCCCGGCCGCCAGGTCGTCGATGTAGTCGTTGCCGGTGAAGCGCCGGATCTGGCCCTTGGCCTTCTCCTCCCCCACCTTGTCCGACGCCTTCTGCACGGCCTCGGTGCTCGGGTCGGACGGGTCGTCGCCCTGGGCGAGCATGACCATGCCCAGCGCGTCCTGCTTGTCCGAGAACAGGGACACCCGCCCCTTGAATGCCGGATCCCACAGGTCGTCGATGCTCGTGATGTCTCGCCCGGCGAGCCGGCGGTTGTACCCCAGCCCGACCATCCCCGACATGTACGGCAGGGTGTAGCGGCGCCCGGCGTCGATGGCGGCCTCGAGCAGGTCGGGCCGCAGGTTGGACTTGTTCGGGATGTTCTCGTCGTTGAGCTGGTTGAGCCATTCCAGGTCGATCAGCCGCCCGGCCATGTAGTCGGTGGGTATCACCAGGTCGGCGCCGATGTCCTGGCCCTGTTCGAGCGGGTCCCGGACCTTGGCGAACCACTCCTCGTTGTCGTTGAAGTCCTCCTTGTAGTCGACGGTCATCCCAGAGGCGTCCTGGAACTGGTCGACGAACCCCTCGGCGATGTACAGCGGCCAGTTGGAGATGCGCAGCGTGTCGCTCGAGCTCTGGGTGGTGCCGCCGGCGGCGGCGGTGTCGTCGTCGTCATCGTCGCCACCGCAGGCAGCCGCGAGCCACGGCGGCACGAGCGCGAGGCCTGCGACGGTGACTGTGCCTCGTCCCAGGAAGCGACGCCGGCTGCTGCGCAGCGCAACGAACCGAGCGAATGGATCCTCCGGATGCGGTCGGGGTCTCTTGCTCCCAGCCATGGCGACTCCTCAGTGTGCGGCGGTTTACATGGCGGTCTCGACGACTGGCACGTGGTCAGACGTCGTCGAACAGTTCCTCGAGGTCCTCGGCGGTGGGGATCTCGGCTGCGGGGAGTACCAGCGACGCGTCGGGGGGCCAGCTCGCCCACACCTCGTCGCCGGGGCGGAGCAGCGGCAGATCGACCTCGTGGCCGATCTGGGCGACGATCGCGGAGCCGTCGCCCACAGCCAGCAGCAGGCGCACCAGCGGTCCCTGGAACGTGAGGTCGGTCACCGTCGCCCGCACCGCGCCGACACCGCTCGGCTGCCCGGTCGTGATGCGCACGCGCTCGGGCCTTACCATCAGCGTTGCGGCGCTGCCGATCTCGATGCGGACGTCGCCACAGGCCGACGCCATCGTGGTGCCGAGAACCTCGACGTCGAACGCCGGTGACCCGTCCGCAGGGGGCGTTGCGGTCCCGACGACGCGGCAGGGCCACAGGTTGGCCTGGCCGATGAACCCCGCGACGAACACACTCGTCGGGCGGGCGTAGATGTCGACGGGGGTACCGATCTGTTCGACGCGCCCGGCGTTCATGACCGCGATGCGGTCGCTCATGGTGAGCGCCTCTTCCTGATCGTGCGTCACGTAGACGAATGTGATGCCCACCTCGCGCTGGATCCGCTTGAGCTCGAACTGCATGACCTGGCGCAGCTTGAGGTCGAGCGCGCCCAGCGGTTCGTCCAGCAACAGGGCGCTCGGATAGTTGACCAGGGCGCGGGCCAGCGCCACCCGCTGCTGCTGGCCGCCGGACAGCTGCGCCGGCTTGCGTCGGCCGAAGTCGTCGAGCCGGACCACCGCGAGCATCTCGTCGACCCGCTTGGCGGTCTCGGCCTTCGACAGCTTGCGGCTGCGCGGTCCGAAGGCCACGTTTTCCCACACCGTCATGTGGGGGAACAGCGCGTAGTGCTGGAAGACGGTGTTGACGTTGCGCTTGTAGGGCGGGGTGCGCGAGACGTCGGTGCCCTCGAGCCGGACCGCCCCCTCCGTCGTCTCCTCGAACCCGGCGATCATCCGCAAGGTGGTCGTCTTGCCGCAGCCCGACGGGCCCAGGAGCGAGAAGAACTCGCCGCCGGCGATGTCGAAGCAGGCGTCGTCGACGGCGACGAACTCGCCGAAGCGCTTGGTCACATGGTCGAGCTCGATGACCACCGCGGCCGGGACCGCGCCCGCCGCCGCCCCGGCCGCGTCAGCCGCCGTGGCCTCCCGCGATTGGGCCTCGCTGCTCAGTGTGGTGT
>JBKPHE010000198.1:0-14468 GCA_046744485.1 Actinomycetota bacterium
GGTCAAGGCCCTGTTCCTGGTGGCCGGCTACGTCACCGTCCTCCAGTCGACCAACTACATCGCCGAGGGCGACTACGCCGAGGGCGAGTACTACGTCCTGCTGCTGTCGTCGATCCTGGGCATGACGGTCATGGGCTCGGCGCGCGACCTGGTGACGATCTTCGTGGCCCTGGAGCTGCTGTCGGTCCCGGCGTACCTGCTCGCCGGCTGGCGCAAGCGCGACCCGAAGGGCAATGAGGCGGGCGCCAAGTACTACCTGATGGGCGTGTTCGCCTCGGGTGTGCTGCTCTACGGCATGTCGCTGCTCTACGGCGTGGCCGGCAGCACCAAGCTGTCCGACATCGGCGCCGCGCTGGCGGGGCCCGAGAGCGTCCCGGCGATCACGCTGGCCATCGTGTTCTGCGTCGCCGGGTTCGGCTTCAAGGTGTCCGCCGTGCCGTTCCACACGTGGGCGCCCGACACGTACGAGGGCGCGCCCACCCCGATCACCGCGTTCCTCTCGGTGTCGTCCAAGGCGGCGGGGTTCGTCGCCCTGCTCCAGCTGGTGATCATCGGCTTCGCCGAGCGCCCCGACGTGGTCCGGCCGCTGATGTGGGTGCTCGCGGCCCTGTCGATGACGATCGGCAACGTCGTGGCCCTACGCCAGTCGAACGTGGTGCGGATGCTGGCCTACTCGGGGATCTCGCAGGCCGGGTTCATGCTGGCGCCGCTGGCGGTGGTGGGGCAGATCGGCGACGACACCCTCACGTCGATCGTCACCTACCTGGTGATCTACGCGGCGATGAACCTGGGCGCCTTCACGGTGGTCATGGCCGTCGCCCGCAAGACCGGCAGCGCCGAGGTCAGCAGCTTCGGGGGCCTGTTCGACTACGCGCCCTCGTTGGCCGTGCTGATGTCGCTGTTCCTGTTCTCCCTGGCCGGGATCCCACCTTTGGCCGGGTGGTTGGCGAAGTTCGTCGCGTTCCGGGCCGTGATCGACGCCGACACCGGCTGGGCCTACGCGTTGGCGGTGGTCATGGCCGTGAACTCGGTGATCGCGCTCGCCTACTACGCCAACATCGCCAAGGAGATGTGGATGAACCCGGCGCCGGGCGGTGACAAGACGCCGGTGCGGGTACCGGTCTCGCTCACCGCGGCGCTGGCCATCACCGCCGTGTTCACGCTGGTGTTCGGCGTCACGCAGTGGGCCACCGAGCTGGGCGACATGGCCAGCTTCGTGGCGAACATCGGCCCCTAGCGGGGCCCGTGACCGTCACCGAGCGCATCGCCGCCGAGATCCGTCGACACGGGCCGCGGCCGCTGGAGCGGGTGCTCGAGGTGGCGCTGTATGACCCAACCGGTGGGTTCTACGAGACCGGCGGCCGGTCCGGTGCCCGGCAGGGCGACTTCCTCACCAGCCCCGAAGTAGGACCCCTGTTCGGCGCGGTGGTGGGCCGGGCGCTCGACGGCTGGTGGCGGGACATGGGATCGCCCGACCCGTTCGTCGTGGTCGACGCCGGCGCCGGCCCCGGGTCGCTGTGCCGTGCGGTGCTGGCCGCGGCCCCGGACTGCACGCCAGCGCTGCGCTACGTCCTGGTCGAGCGCTCGGCTGCCCAGCGGCGCCTGCATGCGCAGAGCTTGCGCCTGGAGGACCCCGCTCTCGCCTTCGCCCCGGTCGACCCGGACACCGAGGCGCCGGTGCCGGAAGCGGCGCGCGGGCCCATCTGCGTCAGCTTGGCCGAGCTGCCCCGGGTCAAGGGCCCGGCCGTGGTGCTGGCCAACGAGCTGGTCGACAACCTGCCCTTCGGCCTGGCCGAGCGCGGCGCGGGCGAGTGGTGGGAGGTGCGGGTGGACCTAGGCGACGTTCGGGGTCCTGCGCCCCCGGCCGGGTTCGTTCAGCTCCTCGTGCCGCTGGACGATGAACGGGCCGAGCTGCTGGACCGCCTGGTGCCCGATCCGGTCGCCGGCGCGCGGGTTCCGCTGCAGGATGCGGCCCAGGCCTGGTTGCGAGACGCCCTGGCGGTAGCCGGCGCCCGGGGTCGCGTGGTGGTCATCGACTACGCCGCCACTACGGCGGAGCTCGCCGGCCGGCCCCAGGACCGGTGGGTCCGGACGTACCGCGGCCACCGCCATGGCGCGGGCCTGCTCGAAAACCTGGGCGAACAGGACGTCACCTGTGAGGTGGCGGTCGACCAGCTGGCGACCGTCAAGCGACCACAGCTCGACCGGAGCCAGGCAGACTGGCTCCGTGCCTGGGACATCGACGAGCTGGTCGCGCAGGGCCGTAGCGAGTGGAGCGAGCGCGCCCACGTCGGCGACCTCGCCGCCCTCAGGGCCCGCAGTCGTGCCAGCGAGTCGGAAGCGTTGCTCGATCCGGCCGGCCTCGGCCGCTTCCGGGTCCTCGAATGGTCCGGCTGAGGACGCCCCTGGCTCAGGTGCGCTCTACCGGGTTCGCCGCCAGCAGTGCCTCGACGCCGGCGACGATGAAGTCGAGCCCCAGCTCGAACTCGGCGTCGTAGCGAGCGGGCGTCATCCTCCCCAGCTTGTCGAGCTCGGACAGGTCCGGGAAGCGGCTCAGGTCGAGCACCTCGCCGGGCGACGAGGTACGGCGCCCGGCCCCCGTCTGTTCCGACACGTGCCCCTGCGTGAAGCTGGCGATGACCCCCAGCACCCGGTCGGCGGTCTCGACATCGAGGCCGATCGCGCGGAGCTCGCGGATCGCGGAGTCGACGAACGCCGCCGTGCCCTCCGTGACCAGCGGCCGGCCGGCCACCAAGCGAACGGCGTTGGGGTGGCTCAGCAGCACGGACCGGTAGATGCCGGCATGCCGCCGGATGCGCTCCTGCCAGGGCTCGGGCCCCGGCACGACGAGCGGCATCTCGCCGAAGATCAGCTCGACCACGCCCTCGATCAGGTCCTCCTTGCTCTCGACGTAGCCGTACAGCGACATTGCCTCCACGCCCAGCGCTCGTCCCAGGCGGCGCATGCTGAGGGCACCAACACCCTCGCGATCGACCAGGTCGAGCGCCGCCTCCAGGACCCGCGTCCTCGTCAGCGTCGGGCGCGCGGGTTGGGTCGGCATTCCTGCACCATGGCACGTCCCACGCCGCCCGGCCACCGCCCCAGTGACGGCCGATAGGCTCGTCGGGCCCATCCAGTGTCACCAACGACCAGCCACCAACCACACCACAGAGGGGGAGAGGCGATGGCCGAACAGGCATCCGGAGCGAGCGCCGTGGGCGCCGCGATCGAGGACTTCCTGGTCGAGGATCGCACCTTCCCGCCACCCGCCTCGTTCAAGGCCGACGCGCTCGTCACCGGTGCCGAGATCTATGACGAGGCCACAGCCGACTGGCAGGGATTCTGGGCCCGGCAGGCCGCAGAGCTCGTGTCCTGGGACGACGAGTGGCACACGATCCTCGAGTGGGACCAGCCCTTCGCCCGCTGGTTCGTGGGCGGCACCCTGAACGTCTCCTACAACTGCCTCGACCGGCACGTCGAGGCCGGCAACGGCAGCAAGGTCGCCTACCACTGGGAGGGCGAGCCGGGCGACACGCGGACCATCACCTACGGGGACCTGTTGGAGGAGGTTCAGCGCTTCGCCAACGTGCTCAAGGCACTGGGAGTCGGCAAGGGCGACCGCGTGGCGATCTACATGCCCATGATCCCCGAGCTGCCGGTGGCCATGCTCGCCTGCGCCCGCATCGGGGCGCCGCACTCGGTGGTGTTCGGGGGATTCTCCGCCGACTCCCTCTCCGGCCGCATCAACGACGCCGAGTGCAAGGTGCTGGTCACGGCCGACGGCGGCTTCCGGCGGGGGCAGCCCCACCTCCTCAAGCCCACCGCCGACGTGGCGGTGGCTGCGTCGCCGTCGATCGAGCATGTCGTGGTGGTGCGCCGGGTGACGGGCCATGCGGACGCCGGCGAGGCCGGGCCGCCCGACATGACCGAGGGCCGCGACCACTGGTACCACGACCTCATGGCGCAGGCCGACGCCGAGTGCCCGGCCGTGCCCATGGACAGCGAGGACCTGCTCTACCTGCTCTACACGTCGGGGACGACCGCCAAGCCCAAGGGCATCATGCACACCACCGGGGGATATCTGACGCAGGTGGCGTTCACCCACAAGTACGTGTTCGACCTCCACCCGGAGACCGACGTCTACTGGTGCGCGGCCGACATCGGCTGGGTGACCGGCCACAGCTACATCGTCTACGGGCCGCTCACCAACGGGGCCACGAGCGTCATCTACGAGGGCACGCCCGACACGCCGGCCAGGGACCGGCTGTGGTCGATCGCCGAGCGCTACGACGTCACCATCCTCTACACGGCCCCGACGGCCATCCGCACCTTCATGAAGTGGGGGACGCAGGAGCCCGAGAAGCACGACCTGTCCTCGCTGCGCCTGCTGGGATCGGTGGGCGAGCCCATCAACCCCGAGGCCTGGATGTGGTACTGGGAGCACATCGGCGGGGGTCGCTGCCCCATCGTCGACACCTGGTGGCAGACCGAGACCGGCGCGATCATGATCGCCCCGCTGCCCGGCGCCACCACCCTCAAGCCCGGCTCCGCCACGTTCCCGCTGCCCGGCATCGCGGCCGAGGTCGTGGACGAGGCGGGCAGCAAGGTCGAACGCGGTGGCGGCTATCTCACGCTCACCCAACCGTGGCCCGCGATGCTCCGGGGCATCTACGGCGACCCGGAGCGCTACCGGGAGACCTACTGGGCCCGCTACGGCGACCGCTACTTCGCAGGCGACGGCTGCAAGATCGACGACGACGGCTACTTCTGGCTGCTGGGCCGCGTCGACGACGTGATGAACGTGTCGGGCCATCGGATCTCCACCACCGAGGTCGAATCCGCCCTGGTCGACCACCCGGCGGTGGCGGAGTCGGCCGTGTGCGGCGCCAACGATCCGGTGACCGGCCAGGCCATCGTCGCGTACGTGACGGTGCGCGGGGGCGTCGACGCCACGCCCGAACTGGGCGAGGAGCTGCGCGCCCACGTCGCCGAGAAGATCGGCCCGACGGCCCGTCCCAAGCTGCTCATCTTCACCGACGAGCTGCCCAAGACCCGATCCGGCAAGATCATGCGGCGGCTGTTGCGCGACGTGGCCGAGGGTCGGGCCCTGGGTGACACGACGACGCTCGCCGATCCCGCCGTGGTCGACGAGATCCGTAAGCGGGCCGCGGCCCAACCGCAGGAGGACTGAGGGTCGATTCCGCGGATCGTGCCGCCCGTGCGGGCCGTGGGCAGACAGTCGCCGTGCAACAGGCGGAATCTGAGGCCGCCTAGGCCGCCTACGTGCCCGAGCGACGTCCGTCGCGAAGGGCCTCGCCGAGCATCGCCGTCGCCGCCTCGAGCTGGCTGTCGGACAGATACGGCGCCGGGCCGAGCCGCAGGAACTGGCCCCTCGAGTCGGCGCTGACGCCCCGGTCCTGCAGCGCCTCCCGCAGTCCCGCTGCGTCCAGCGTGCGCAGCGCCAGGAACCCGCCGAAGCCGGACAGCGGCGTGGCGCGGTCGCGCGTCATCAACTCATCGGGCACACCCAAGGCGTCGAACTCCCGCACCAGGATCTCGAGCTGGTGCCGGTAGGACCGATGGAGGAGCTCAGGCGTCAGTCCCTGCTGGTCGAAGAAGCCGAAGACCCGCGCCGCCCGGTAGTGGCTCGTCGGGTCGTAGGTGGCCCCGGCGAAGCGCCGCCCGCCCGGGCCGTAGGCGACCGGATCCGGCCGGGGCCGGTCGGGCAGGGTGTCGAAGTCGGCGTACCAGCCCGTGACGATGGGTCGGAGCCGCTCGGCGTGGGGCGGCAGGCGCAGGAAGCAGTTGCCCTCGCCGAGCTGCAGGTACTTGTAGCCGCCCCCCACCACCCAGGCGTCGCTCAGCCCGAGCCCATGGATTGGGAACGGCACGACGCCGAGGGCGTGGTAGGCGTCCACGAGCAGCTCCGTGCCGATGCGCCGGCACGCGGCCGCGAGGCCGTCCAGCTCGGGGACGACGCGTGCGGTCTCGAACAACACAGCCGACACGAGCACCGCCGCCGTGCGCTCGTCGACGGCATCGGCCAGGCGCTCGGCCAGAGTTGCAGCCGGTTCGGCAACCACCCACTCGACCTCGATGCCCGCCTCCGCCAGCCGCGCGAGCTGGCGCCGCAGCGTGTGGAACTCGCCGGTCGACGTCACCAGCCGGCGCCGGCGGCCCTCGAGGTCGAGGGCCGACAGGAAGCGGACGACGACGTCGTGCGTGCTGGCGCCGAGCGCAATGTCGCCGCCGGGGTCGCACAGCAGCCGGCGAAGCCCCGCGCGCACGGCGTCCGCCCGGGCGAAGGCGCGGTCCCACTTGCCGTCCACGAGCGCGGCGGCGTCGTCGTACGCCTCCAGCTGCGCTTCCCGGGCGACGTCTGGCCACGCCTGGTGGGAGTGCCCGGTGAGCAGCAACCTGTCGGCCACGCGGAAGCGGGAGTAGTGGGGCGCGAGCGCGTTGGGAGAGCGGGCGAGGTCGTCGAGCATGATCACAGCTCGCTCCGGATGGCCCACAGGTCGGGGAACACCGCGTTCGACAGGGTGGTCCGCAGGTAGGCCACTCCCGGCGATCCGCCGGTGCCCGGCTTCGAGCCGATCGTCCGCTCGACCATCTTGACGTGGCGGTAACGCCACTCCTGCATGCCCTCGTCGAGGTCGACCAGCCGCTCGGCCACCTGCGACGGCTCGCCGTCGTCGCGGTAGACCGCGAGCAGCACCCGCTGGACGGTGGCCGAGGGCTCGAGGGGCCGGGACACGTCCCGCGCGAGCACCTCGGCGGGAACGCCGTAGCCCTGGGTGGCGAGATAGCGCAGGAACGAGTCGAACAGCGACGGCCGGGCCATCGCCGCGGCGATGCGCGTGCGGGCGTCGCTTGGATCGTCGTAATGCTCGAAGACCCGGGGATCGCGCCGTCCCAAAACCGCCTCGAGCTCTCGGAACTGGGCCGAATGGAAGCCGCTGGCGGCCTCGAGCCGACTCCGGAAGCCGAGGAACTGGCGGGGCGTCATCGTCTCGAGCACGTCGCTCTGGGCGACCGCCACCTTGAGGATCGTGAGGATGCGCTTCAGGGTGGTCAGCCCATGCGGGGTGTCGCCGCCCTCGAGCCGGCGCTGGAGGTGTACCAGCTCGTGCAGCAGCTGCTTGAACCAGAGCTCGTACACCTGATGGATCACGATGAAGAGCATCTCGTCGTGCTCGTCCGAGCGCGGGTGCTGCGCACCGAGCACGTCGTCGAGCGCCAGGTACGAGGTGTAGGTGAGGGCAGGCGAGTGTTCGGTCACGGCACCGTCACCGCGCCAAGCTAGGTCGGTGCACCGCACCCCCGAGCACTGGCGCTGGCGCGACGGTCCGGTCGACGGCGGTGGCCCTGCCGTGGTTTTCGACATGGACGGTGTGCTGTCCGATGCTTCGCGCCGGCAGCACTTCCTCGATTGGCCCCGGCGCGACTGGGAGGCGTTCTTCGCGGCCTGCGGGGACGACGCGCTCATCGACGAGGTGGCGCGGCTGCTCGACGTGCTCGACGACGACCTGCAGATCGTGTTGCTGACCGCCCGGCCGCTGCGGGTCCGGCCCCAGACCCTGGCCTGGCTCGACCGCTACGAGCTCCGATGGGACCTGTTGATCATGCGGGACCACGGCGACTACTCGGCCTCGCGCGAGTTCAAGCTGGACGCCGTCGACGACCTCCGGGCCTGGAGGTTCGACCTGCGCTTGGCCTTCGAGGACGACCGCCGCAACGTGCAGATGTTCCACGGCCAAGGCGTGCCCTGCATCTACATCCACTCGGGCTACTACGACTGAGGGTCTCGGGCCGGCTCCCACCTCGCGCACAGCTGGCTCTCAGGAACCGGGGCTACCCTGCGGTTCGTGAAGAACACCTTCAAGACCTTCGTCCTGCTCGCCGGGCTCGGCGGTCTGCTCGTGATCATCGGCCAGCTCCTGGGCGGCTACACCGGCGCCCTCATCGGGCTCGCCATCGGCCTCGTGTTGGTCGGCTTCTCCTACTGGAAGAGCGACACCCTCGCCATCCGTGCTGCCCGCGCGGTGCCCGTCACCGAGGAGCAGATGCCCGAGTACTACGCCATCGTGCGCGAGCTCACGCAGCAGGCGGGCATGCCCATGCCCAAGCTCTACGTCACCCCCGACCAGCAGCCCAACGCCTTCGCCACCGGGCGCAACCCCGAGCACGCAGCCGTGGCCGTCACGCAGGGCATCCTGCGCATCCTCGACTGGGACCAGCTCCGCGGCGTCCTCGCCCACGAGATCAGCCACGTCGGCAACCGTGACATCCTCATCGGCTCGGTGGCGGCTGCCATCGCCGTGGGTATCACGGCCATCGCCACCTTCTTGCGGTTCTCCGCCATCTTCGGCGGCGGCCGCGACGACGAGGGGGGCAACCCCTTTGCGTTGCTGGCCCTGGCGTTGCTGGCGCCGATCGCCGCCGGCCTGCTGCAGATGGCGCTCAGCCGCAGCCGAGAGTTCGAGGCCGACCGCAGCGGCGCTCGCCTGATCAACGACGGCGAGCCCCTGGCGCAGGCGCTCCTCAAGCTCGAGGCCGGCGCACGGCAGATCCCCATGGACATCGACCCGGCCCACGCCTCGGCGTTCATCGTCAACCCGCTGGCCGGGCGCAAGATGAGCTTCGGCAACCTGTGGCGCACGCACCCTGCCACCGAGGACCGGGTCGCCCGGCTCCGCGGGGGCGAATGGCGCTAGGGCCGCGGCGTCCCACCGGTCCATGGCCACACCCCCGCCGCAGCACTATTCCCCCGTGTGGGCCGACGACGCCCGGGGGATGCCGCCACTCGTCGGTGACGAGCGCGAAATCCTGACCGCCTACCTCGACTGGCACCGCCAGACGTTCGAGCTGAAGTGCGCGGGCATCCCGCCGGAGCGGCTCTCCGAGCGAGGCGTCCCACCTTCCGGCATGAGCCTCCACGGCCTGGCCCGGCACCTAGCCGGCGTGGAGCGCTGGTGGTTCCGCATGCAGTTCGCGGGTGAGGACGTGCCGATGCTCTACTACTCGGACGACGACCCGGACCAGGACTTCGACGACCTCGACGGCGACGTCGCCGAGGCCTTGGCGGTGTGGCGGGCGGAGTGCGACCGATCCCGAGAGATCATCGCCAATGCGTCGTCGCTCGACGAGACGGGCACCCATGCGGCGACGGGGAACCCGGTCTCGCTGCGCCGTGTCATGGTCCACCTGATTGCGGAGTACGCCCGCCACAACGGCCACGCCGACCTGCTGCGAGAGCGGATCGACGGCGCCACCGGGCTCTGACGCCGACGCAGGTCAGTCCCGGAAGTTGCTGAACTGCAGGGGGATGCCGAAGTCCGCCTCCCGCATCGCCTGGATCGCCGACTGCAGGTCGTCGCGCTTCTTGCCGCTCACCCGCAGCTGCTCGCCTTGCACCTGGCTCTGCACGCCCTTGAGGCCGAGCCCCTTGATGAACTTGTTGATGGCGGTGGCCTTGTCACGGGAGATGCCGGCCACCAGGTTGACGTGCTGGCGGGCCGTGCCGCCCGAGGCCTCCTCGACCTTGCCGTAGTCGAGCGCCTTGAGCGACACCTTGCGCCGCACCAGCTTCTCCTCCAGCACCTGGCGCAGCGCGTTCAGGCGGTCCTCGCTGACGCTGTGGAGCGTGATCTCGTGACCGCCGAGCTCCACCGAGCTGTTGGTGCCCTTGAAGTCGAACCGGTTGGCGATCTCCCGGGACGCCTGGTCGACGGCGTTGCGCACCTCTTGCATGTCGATCTCGGAGACGACGTCGAAGCTGGGCATGAGGCGGAGGCTACCCAGAGGTTCCGTATGGTGGGCCGTTCCGGCGAACCGCTAGCGTGTTCCCTTCCAGGGTCGGTGCCCGAGTGGCCAAAGGGAGCAGACTGTAAATCTGCCGGCGCACGCCTTCGGTGGTTCAAATCCACCCCGGCCCACCAGCACGTCGTACCGTCGGTGCGGTGGACACCCACGACGTCGTCGCCATCGGATCCTCGCCGCTCACCGCCGCCGAGGTCGTTGCCGTTGCCCGCCGCGGCGCCCGGGTCGCATTGGACGACGAATCCCGCGCGGCGATCGTCCGGGCGCGTGCCACGGTCGAGGAGCTCGTGGCGCAGGAGACCCCGGTCTACGGCCTGTCGACCGGGTTCGGTGCCCTCGCCGTCCGCCACATACCGGTGGACCGGCGCGCCGCGCTGCAGCGGTCGCTGATCCGCTCGCACGCCGCCGGCCTCGGCCGGCCGGTCGAAGACGAGGTGGTCCGGGCGATGATGCTGCTGCGTACCCGGACGCTGGCCCAGGGGCTCTCCGGCGTCCGCCCCGCCGTGGTCGACCTGCTGGTGGCGCTGCTGAACCGCGGGATAACGCCGCTGGTGCCGGAGCACGGGTCCCTGGGCTGCAGTGGCGACCTCGCCCCGCTGGCCCACGTGGCCCTGGCGCTGATGGGCGAGGGTGACGTCCGCGTGGTGGGCGCGGCGCCGAACGACGGGGCGGGAGCCTCCCTGCCGGCGGCTCGGGCGCTGGAGGAAGCGGGGCTGCAGCCCGTCGAGCTGGCCGCCAAGGAGGGGCTGGCCCTGGTCAACGGCACCGACGGGATGCTGGGCATGCTGGTGCTCGCCTGCCACGACTTGGGCCGGTTGCTGCCCGCCGCCGACCTCACCGCGGCGATGAGCGTCGAGGCGGCGCTCGGCACCGACCGGGTCTTCGCCACCGACCTGGCGGGCCTGCGGCCGCATCCCGGACTGGCGACCAGCGCCGCCAACATGGCTCGGCTGCTGGCGGGCTCGGAGATCGTGGCCTCCCACCGCACCGGCGATCCCCGGGTCCAGGACGCGTACTCGCTCCGCTGCGCGCCCCAGGTCGCAGGCGCGGCGCGTGACACGCTGGCCCACGTGGAGGCGGTGGCCGAGCGCGAGCTGGCGGCGGTGATCGACAACCCGGTGGTGCTGGCGGACCGACGGGTGGAGTCCAACGGCAACTTCCACGGTGCGCCGCTGGCCCATGCGTGCGACTTCCTGGCCATCGTGGCCGCCGATCTCGGGTCGATGGCCGAGCGCCGGCTGGATCGGCTGCTCGACCCCGCCCGGTCGCACGGGCTGCCCCCGTTCCTGGCCGCCGACCCCGGCGTCGATTCCGGGATGATGATCGCCCAGTACACCGCCGCCGCCCTGGTGGCAGAGAACCGGCGGCTGGCCGTACCCGCCAGCGCCGACTCGATCCCGACGTCGGCCATGCAGGAGGACCACGTCTCCATGGGCTGGGCGGCGGCCCGCAAGCTGCGGACGGCCCTCGCCAACCTGGCGCAGATCCTCGCGGTGGAGCTGGTGGTGGCGGCCCGGGCACTGGACCTCCGCCGGCCGCTGGGCCCGGCGCCGGCAACCGCAGCGGTGGTGGACGTGGTGCGCCGCCAGGTCGACGGGCCGGGGCCGGACCGGTTCGTGGCCCCCGAGCTGGCGGCGGCCGACGATCTGATACGCAGCGGCGCGGCCGTCGCGGCCGCCGAGCGGGTGATCGGGGCCCTGCCATGAGCGCCGCGCCGGTGGGCCCGCGCGTCGTCCGGGCGCCGCGAGGCGCCGAGCTGACCTGCCGCGGCTGGGTGCAGGAGGCGGCGCTGCGCATGCTGATGAACAACCTCGATCCCGACGTGGCCGAGCGCCCCGACGACCTCGTGGTCTACGGCGGCACCGGACGCGCCGCCCGGTCATGGGAGGCGTTCGACGCCATCGTCTCCAGCCTCCGCGGCCTGGCCGACGATGAGACGCTTCTGGTGCAGTCCGGCAAGCCCGTGGGCGTGTTCCGCACCCACGAGTGGGCGCCCCGCGTCCTCATCGCCAACGCCAACCTGGTGCCCGACTGGGCCACCTGGGACGAGTTCCGCCGGCTCGAGGGCCTGGGCCTCACCATGTACGGCCAGATGACGGCGGGATCGTGGATCTACATCGGCACCCAGGGCATTCTCCAGGGCACGTACGAGTGCTTCGCCGCCATCGCCGCCAAGCGCTTCGGCGGATCGCTGCGGGGCACGGTCACCCTCACCGCGGGGCTGGGCGGGATGGGCGGCGCCCAGCCGTTGGCCGTGACCATGAACGGGGGAGTGGCCATCTGCGTCGACGTCGACCCCGACCGGATAGAGCGCCGGCGCCAGCACCGCTACCTCGACCGCGTCGCCGCCAGCATGGGCGAGGCCTGGACGCTGGCCGCGGCGGCCAAGGCCGCCGGGGAGCCGCTCTCCATCGGCGTCTGCGACAACGCCGCCGAGGTTGTGCCGGCGCTGGCCGACAGCGCCGCGCTGGCCGACCTCGTCGACATCGTGACCGACCAGACCCCGGCGCACGATCCACTTTCGTACGTGCCCGTGGGCCTCGACGTGGAGGCCGCCACCGACCTCCGCCGGCTGGACCCCGACGACTACCTGGCCCGCAGCCGCCGGTCGATGGTGCGCCACTGCGCCGGTCTGGTGGCGTTCGCCCGGCGGGGCGCCGAGGTCTTCGACTACGGCAACGCACTCCGGGCCGAGGCCAAGGCCGCCGGCTACGACGACGCCTTCGCCTACCCGGGCTTCCTGCCCGCCTACATCCGCCCGCTGTTCTGCGAGGGCAGGGGACCGTTCCGCTGGGCGGCACTGTCGGGCGACCCGGCCGACATCGAGGTGACCGACCGACTCGTGCTCGAGGAGTTCCCCGAGAACGAGACGCTGGGCCGCTGGATCCGGATGGCCCGCGAGCGTGTCCAGTTCCAGGGCCTGCCCGCCCGCATCTGCTGGCTGGGCTACGGCGAACGAGCCCGGCTCGGCCTGCGGTTCAACGAGTTGGTGGCGTCCGGCGAGATCAGCGCGCCGGTCGTGATCGGCCGGGATCACCTCGACTCGGGATCGGTGGCGTCGCCGTACCGCGAGACCGAGTCGATGCTGGACGGCAGCGACGCCATCGCCGATTGGCCGATCCTCAACGCCTTGCTCAACACCGCCAGCGGCGCCTCGTGGGTGAGCTTCCACCACGGCGGCGGGGTGGGCATCGGCCGGTCCCTGCACGCCGGCATGGTGGTCGTGGCCGACGGCACCCCCCTGGCCGCCGAGAAGCTGGAGCGAGTGCTCACCACTGACCCTGGGCTCGGGGTGGTCCGCCATGCCGACGCCGGCTACGACGAGGCCCGCGACATGGCCGAGCAACACGGCATACGCCTCCCGATGGCGCCCCCCGGCCCGTGACCATGGTTCCTCGGGGACTGCGCCCCCGGACCCCATCGCCGCCCGGCTCCCTAGCGGTCGCACGGTCGGCTGGTCATGAGGTGACCTCATGACCACCTGGTTCGCGGACTACGCGTGGCTCGGCGGCGAGGAACTGGCGCCCGGGGTGGTGCTGGAGGAGGCGGGCGACGGGCGGCTGGCGCGTGTGGCGGCCGGTCAGGACCCACCTGCGCGGGCCGTCCACCTCGGCGGGATCGTGGTGCCGGGGCTGGCCAACGTCCATTCGCACGTCTTCCACCGAGCGCTCCGAGGTCGTGCCCAGGCGGGTGCCGGCGACTTCTGGCGTTGGCGCGACCGCATGTACGCGCTCGCCGCCGTCGTCGATCCCGATGGCCTGTTCGAGCTGGCCCGGGCCACGTACGCCGAGATGGCCCTGGCGGGGATCACCGCCGTGGGCGAGTTCCACTATCTGCATCATCGACCCGACGGTCGGCCCTACGCCGATCCCAACGTCATGGGCGGGGTGCTGGTCGCGGCTGCGGCCGAGGCGGGAGTCCGGCTCACCCTGCTCGACACGTGTTACCTGCGGTCGGGCTTCGGGGGCGGGTCACGCCTGGCCGGTGCGCAGGTCAGGTTCGGCGACGGTGACGTGGAGCGGTGGGCAGACCGGGTGGAGGACCTGACGGCGCCGCCCGGGAGCGGCTGGCGCCTGGGGGCGGCGATCCACAGCGTCCGCGCCGTCGACGAACGGTCGATGGGCGTCGTGGCCGGCTGGGCCCGCGGTCGGGGCGCGCCCTTGCACATGCACCTGTCGGAGCAGCCGGCCGAGAACGAGGAGGCGCTGGCCGCCACCGGTCGCACGCCCACCGAGCTGGCCGCGGCGGCCGGCGTGCTCGGGCCCCACACCACCGCAGTGCACGCAACCCATCCGACAGACGGTGACGTCGGGGCGCTGGGTGCGACCGGCACCGGGGCGTGCCTCTGCCCGACGACCGAACGCGACCTCGGCGACGGCGTGGGCCCCGCCGGACGCCTGGCGGCGGCGGGCTGCCCGCTGTCGCTGGGGACTGACAGCCACGCCGTGGTCGACCTGCTCGAGGAGGCCCGCCTGGTCGAGCTCCACGGGAGGCTGCTGCACCGCCGCCGCGGCGGGCTGGCGACGGCGGCGTTGCTCGCAGCCGCCACCGCCGGCGGATACAGGGCACTCGGGTGGTGCGCCGACGATGATCAGTCAACGTCGCCGCTGGAGGCCGGCCGCCCGGCCGACTTCGTGACGCTGGAC
>JBKPHE010000208.1:0-7084 GCA_046744485.1 Actinomycetota bacterium
TCGTGGGCGAACCGGCCCATGGCGGTGAGGGCCGGCGCCTTTTCCGGAGCGTCGGCCGTCGTGGGGACCAGGAAGTTGTAGCCGTGCTTCTGGCCCCAGCCCCGGCCGGGACCGGCCACGGTCTCCTCGTTCGTGATCCAGCCGACGTCGCGGTAAGCGATGCCGCCGGCGCAGTTGACGATCGAGCCGGCGAAGCTCACGAAATGCCGGTCGAGGCGGCCACGCCGAGTGTCGAAGAGAAGCGTCACGTTGCCGCCCACGCCCAGCGGGTCGTACTTGAGGTCCTCGCGCGCTTGGGCCGAGCCCGCGACCGTGCCGGGGGCGGTGCGGACTTCGTGGTTGCGGATCAGCAGCGTGGTGCTGCGGTCATGCCCCTTGAACGCCGCCATGCCGTCGTGGGCGACCGGCACCGGCGTGCCGTCGCTCATCGTCTCACCGATCTTCGAGAACGTGACGTACTCGAACCCGTCGGGGAGGGCGAGGATCTCGTCGCCGTTCTGGTCGGCGACGCGGGCCAGCGCGCCGTACCCTCCGTGGCCCTTGCGGCCCTTGGGGTCCCAGTGGCTCGGCGCCGGTGGCGCAGCCCCGGCGGCGCTGTTGAGCGTCTGGAACAAGGTCGTGCTGGCGGCGGCCGTGGCGGCAGCGGCCGCCCCTCGGGTGAGGAAGGATCGGCGGTCGAGCGTTGACATGGAGCATTTCCCCTTGCTCGCGAGTCTGCGGACGCGGGCGACGCTAGGGCCGGCAGGCGTCTCGCCCCTAGCCGTCAGGCAAACGTCAGCTGACCCATGGCTGAACGTCTCGTTCAGACGATGATGCGCGCCCTCAGGTGGCGAGCATGTCGACCAGGCCGGCGAGCATCTCCCGGTCGTGCGCGTAGGTCAGCAATCGGCCGGCCTCGTCGACCGGCACCCAGCGGCGCTGGTCGACCTCGTCGTTGGGCACCCATGGCTCGACACCGACCACCCGCATGATCCAGTAGCGGACGAGCTTGGTGCGGCCCTTGCCGTCCGTGTAGACGGTGGATGGCAGCTCCTCCCGCGGCTCGCACACCAGCCCCGTCTCCTCCCGCACCTCGCGGAGGGCCGCCCGTTGGTAGGCCTCGCCCCGGTTGAGCTTGCCCTTGGGGAACGACCAGTCGTCGTAGCGCGGCCGGTGGATCAGCACGATCTCGCCGCTGGGCCGGGTGGCGCCGTGTTCGTCGGCGACGGTGATCTCGCGCCATATCACGCCGCCGGCGGCGCGCACCTCGGGCTTCGGCTGCCTGGATCGCTGAGGACGGGGGGGTCGAGCCGACACGGTGCCGCCGTTCATAGCCTCCCGGCCCCGAGCGACCAACCCCGACGGTCGCTTCCTGGCGCCGACGTGGTTGCTCGGCAACCGATCCGGCACCAGGGACACCGGCCGGGACACCAGACCGCGCGCTCAGCGCGCGGCGTGGGTCAGGTCGAGGGTCCAGTACAGGAAGTTGGTCGTGTGATCGAGGATCGTCGTGCGGTTCTGCGTGTAGGGCACGTGGCCCGCGCCCTCGAACGTGGTCAGGTACACCTGGAGCCCGGCCGCCTCAGCCGCGGCCACGGTGTCGAGCGCCCACTGGTAGGGAACGAGCGTGTCGGCCGTCCCGTGGAACAGCAGTGCGGCCGCCTCGCCGGGGTCCGGCGTGGTCAGGATCCTCGCTCCGGACAGCGACACCGCGGAACGGACGGTCGAAGGGAATCCGGGGTTGCCACTGGTGCCGACGTCCTCGGGGCCGTAGCCCACGTTGAGCGCCGTGATGGCACCCGCGGAGGTGCCCGCGATGGCGATGCGACCCTCGTCGACCCCGTAGTCGTCGGCATGGGCCCGCAGGAACCGCACCGCCGCCTGCGCGTCGTGCTTGGCGTCGACGATGGCTGTCAGACATTCCGCGGTGACCGTCGTGCAGCCGTTGGTGGAGAGCCGGTAGTTGATCGAGACGTTGACGAAGCCCTTCCTGGCGAAGGTGGTGGCCTCATCTACGATCTCGGGCGACGTCTTGCTGCCGAACGCGAACGAGCCGCCGTGCACCCAGACGATGGCGGGGCGGTCCGTCACGGTGTCGCCGATGGGCGCGTAGACGTCGAGCTTGAGCGTGACCGTCTGGCCCTGCTGGTCGACGGCGCTGCCGTAGGTCACGTTGTTGGTGGTGGTGACGCCGGTGAAGACGGCGTCGCGGTAGCGGAGTGGTGCGTCCCCCGGCGGGACCACCTTCTGCAGGTCGCATCCCGCCGCCACCAACGCAAGGACGCCGACGACGGCGATCAGCAAACGGCGCATCTGGAACCCTCCGATCTGACGCGCTCGCCCCCGTGGAAGTAATAGCACTGGACATGACGACCGTGTCACCCGGCGGCGGCCGTGCCGGGTAGGTCGGGCGGCCGCGGGAGCTCGCGGACGTCGCCGGCCGCCCGGCGGAGCACTTCCCCCTCGCCCTCGGCGGCCGCCATGAGTCCGCCCGGTTCGGTCGTGGCGTTGCGGGCGCACCCGGCGTCGCCCGTCAGCTCGCGTCGCGAGCGCAGGTCGCCCACGCGGTCGAGCTGGCGCTCGAGCTGGCGGCGCCGGGTCCCGGCCAGGTCGTCCCAACCCCGGCGGACCGTGTCGAGCCCGCGGCCGACCTTGTCGAGCGCGTCGGTGAACTTGCACCACTGCTGCTCGAACGCCGCCAGGCAGGCCAGGATCTCGTCGGACGTGCGCTGCAGCTGCACCTGCTCGACCGCCTGGCGGATGACCGCCAGCACCGAGAACAACGTGCTCGGCGAGCAGAGCACGACCTTCTGCCGCAGCGCCACCTCGACGAGGTCGCGGTCGTGGGTATGCACGAACGCGTACACCGCCTCGTTGGGGATGAACAGCAGCACCTCGTCGACCGTGTCGTCGGGGTGGATGTACACGCGCCCCGACAGCTCCTTGACCCGGGCGCGAACGTCGCGCACGAACGCCACCCGGTGCCGGTCGCGCTCTCCGTCGGTGGGCGCCTCGAGGTAGCGGAGGTAGTTGTCGATGGGGAACTTCACGTCCATGTGCAGGACCCGGCCCCCAGGCAGGATGAAGGTGAAGTCGGGAATGGTGCCCGCCCCCGAGATGCGCGACTGCTTGCGGTAGTTGATGCCCTCGACCAGCCCTGCGGCCCGCAGCACATCGTCGGCCATGCGCTCGCCCCACTGGCCGCGGGCCTGCGGGCTGGCGAGCGCCTGCCGCAGCGACTGCGTGGTGTCGGCCAGCCGGGCGCCCACCGCCGCCACCTCCGCGAGCCGCGACTCGACCCGGCCTTGCTGCTCGGCCCGCTCTCGCTGGAGGCTGGTGACCAGCTCGGCCACCTTGGCGAGCTCGCTGCGGACGTCGCCCATGCGCTGCTCGACGGCGGCGTTGCGCAGCGCGATCTCGTCGGCGACGCGACCCCGCATCTCGCCGACCCGCTGCTCGAAGGTCCGTTGACGCGCCTCGAGATCGCGCGCGCCGGCGTCGGCCTGCGCGCCGAACCGCTCGCCGGCTACGGCCACCACGGTCTCCACGGCGGCGCGCACCATCGCCTCGCGGTCGGCACCGGCGTCGAACCGCAACCGATCGGCCGCCGCGTCGGCCGTCGCCCGCGCCGCCGAGTGGGCGGCCGACGACGCGACCGAGCGAGCGATCGCAACCGCGACCGCCAGCCCGGTGGCGAGCCCGGCCCCGATGCCCACGACGAGCAACGCTGCGTCCATGCGCGCAACTTACGAGTGCGCACTGACAATTAAGCGGATGCGGAGCCCTGCGAGGTGACGATCAGAGCGTGGCGACCGTCGCCGGCACCGTGACGCCGCGCTCGGTGGTGAGCTCCTGGAGCCTGGCGTGGGTCTCGATCGAGCCCCCCCGGGCTACGCGGGTCCAGCGGCCGTCGGGACCCATCGTCCACGCCAGCACGTCGTCGGCCAGCTCGACCTCCAGCACCTCGTCCAGGCGCTGCTGCAACTCCGGCTCGACGACCGGCGTCAGCACCTCGACCCGGCGGTCGAGGTTGCGGGGCATGAGGTCCGCCGAGCCGATCAGCACCCGGGGCCGGCCAGGCGCGTCACCGTTGGCGAACCGGTAGATCCGCGAGTGCTCGAGGTAGCGGCCCACGATCGACCGCACCCGGATCGTCTCCGACAACCCCGGCACCCCGGGGGTCAGGCAGCAGATGCCCCGCACGATCAGGTCGACCTCGACGCCGGCCTGCGAGGCGGCGTACAGCTCGTCGATCAGCTCGGTGTCGACCAGGCTGTTCATCTTCATGGTGATGCGGCCCTGCCCCGGCTCGGCCCGCTCCGCCGCCACCTCGCCCCGGATCAGCTCGACGATGCCCGAGCGCAGCATCCGGGGCGCGACCAGCAGCCGCCGGTAGTCCACGTTGCGGCCGTAGCCGGTCAACTCGTTGAACAGCTGGGTGAGGTCGCTGCCGATGTCCGGGTCACACGTGAGCAGGCCGAGGTCCTCGTAGGTGCGGGCCGTGCGGGAGTTGTAGTTGCCGGTGCCGATGTGGCAGTAGCGCCGCAACCCGTCGGCCTCCTCGCGCACGATCAGCAGCGTCTTGGCGTGGACCTTGAGCCCGATCAGCCCGTAGGCCACGTGCACGCCCGCGGTCTCGAGGGCCCGGGCCCACTCGATGTTGGCGCCCTCGTCGAACCGCGCCTTGAGCTCGACGATGACCGCCACCTGCTTGCCCCGCTCGGCGGCCCTGATGAGCGATCGGGCGATGGGGCTGTCGCCGGACGTCCGGTACAGCGTCATCTTGATCGCCAGCACGTGGGGGTCGGTCGACGCCTGGCGCACGAACTCCTCGACCGAGGTCCGGAAGCTCTCGTACGGGTGGTGGACCAGCATGTCGCCCCGCCCCACCGCCGCGAACGTGTCGACCCGCTCGCCCTCGTCCGACGACAGTCGTGCCGGCGTGACCCGCGTGTAGGGCGGGTCCTTGAGGTCCGGGCGGTCGAGCCCGTGCACCGCCCACAGGCCCGCCAGGTCGAGTGGGGCCACGGACTCGTACACGTCGTCGTCGGCCAGCACCAGCTCCCGCTGGAGCAGCTCGCGCACCTCGTCTGACATGGCGGCGTCGATCTCCAGCCGCACGGCCCGCCCGAAGCGCCGCCGTCGCAGCTCGAGCTCCACGGCGGCCAGCAGGTCGTCGGCCTCCTCCTCCTCGAGCGTCAGGTCGGCGTTCCGGGTGACGCGGAAGGCATGGTTCTGCTCGATCTCCATGCCCGGGAAGAGCTGGTCGAGGTGGGCGGCGATGACCTGCTCCAACGGCACGTAGCGCTCACCGTCGGGCAGGACCACGAACCGGGGCAGCAGCGACGGCACCTTGACCCGGGCGAAGCGCCGCACCCGCTCCGCCGGGTCGCGCACCATCACCGCCAGGTTGAGCGACATGTTGGAGATGTACGGGAACGGGTGGCCCGGGTCGACCGCCAGCGGGGTCAGGACCGGGAAGATGCGTTCCTCGAACGTCTCGACCAGGAACTTCTCGTCCTCCTCGTCGAGATCGGCCCACGACGAGAGCCGGATGCCGGCCGCGGCCAGCGCGGGCGCCACCTGGTCGAGGAACGCCGCCTGCATGCGCGGCAGCAGCCGGTCCAGGCGGTCACGAATGTCCAGGAGCTGCTGGGCGGCGGTGCGGCCGTCGGGGCTGGTGCTGGCCAGACCGGCCGCCACCTGATCCTTCAGGCCGGCGACACGCACCTGGAAGAACTCGTCGAGGTTCTGGCCGAAGATGGCCAGGAACTTGGCCCGTTCCAACAGCGGGACCCGCTGGTCCTCGGCCATGGCCAGCACCCGCTCGTTGAAATCCAGCCAGGACAGCTCGCGGTTGCGGTACCGCTCGGCGAGGGGCTGGCCCTCCGTCGTCAGCGTGTCTGGCGGGTCGGGCACGCCGCCAGGGTAGCGACGGTCATCGTGCCTGTCCGGACCTCGCCACGTAGCTTGCGTGATGGCCGTGGGCCCGCCCTCAGGACTCCTCGTCCTCGGGATAGCCGAGGTCCCAGTCGAGGAGGATGTGCTCGCGCTCGGCATCGCGTACCACCCGCTCGCGGTTGCGCCGGAACTGAGGGTCGTGTGGCGGCAGCAGCACCAGGCGGGCCATCACCCGGGAACGGAAATCGTCGATCATCTGCCGATCGCCGAAGTCGGACTGGACCTCCCAATGCGGCGCCACCGGCCCCAGGTACACGACGCGGGCGTGGGCGCGGGGTGGTTCGACCTCGGGTGCGACCTCGGACATGGCGCTCCAGACTAGCGGTCGCACCCGGCGGACCGGTCCCCCGCGGACGTTCAGGTAACTCTCAGGCGCGTTGACTAACGGTACGCACCAAAAGTCGGGAACCGAATCCCCCGTGGTTCCGTATTAAGAGGCAGCAGGCCGTTTCTGGAGGACTGATGGATACCGAGTGGATGGCACGCGGCAACTGCGCCCACGAATCCCCGAGCACGTTCTTCCCCAGCGACGGCGTGGGAGTCGAGGTCGCGCGGCGGATCTGCGCCACCTGCCCGGTCAAGGACCAGTGCCTCGAGCACGCCCTGGTCAACCGCATCGACCATGGGGTCTGGGGCGGCTGTTCAGAGCGGGAGCGGCGACGCATCCTCAAGCGGCGGCGCCTGGCGGCGTTCGCCGCGGGCCACAGCAACTAGGGCGTGTCCTGTGAATCGCGGAGCCAGAGGGCGATGGTGGCGATGACGACTTCGGCCCGGTAGCAGGCGACGCGTCCGCACTGTTGGCCTGGACTTCATGTCGAGGCACCGCAGCTGCGGGCATTGCCCACCGAACGGTCTGACACCGGGCTGTGGCTCTCACGCGGGTCGATCGGTTCGGGCGCAGGGGATCGACAGGTCGTTGCGCAGCTCACCCCCAGCGACGAGCTGAAGCCAGACAGCGCGATGACTCGGCCGACCCACAGGACGACCACGCCTTGCGCCGCCGCTACCACAAGCGAGCCATGTGGTGCAACGGTGCGCGTCCCATGCCACTTGATATGGCGACGCGCCGGCGCGCCTGAGCTGCGACGACTCATGCCATCCAGCGATCTTCACACAGGGCTCGACTCGCTCCTTCATGCCGTCG
>JBKPHE010000188.1:0-13268 GCA_046744485.1 Actinomycetota bacterium
GGCCGAGGTTGCGCCGGGGCTTCGGCGGACTCGGCGGCAGTGGCCGGTTCGGGCTGCGGTGCAGGCGCCACCGTCTCGGGCGCGGTCTCGGCGTCCGGTGCGGGCGTCGCCGCCGCAGCCTTCTTCGTGCCCGCAGCCTTCTTGGCGGTGGCCTTCTTGGCGGTGGCCTTCTTGGCCGTCGCCTTCTTGACCGGAGCCTTCTTGCCGGCGGCCTTTTCGCCGTCGGCCGAGTCGGCGGCTCCGTCGGTGGCGGCCTTGCCGCTGGGTGCCTCGGGTTGGCGGTCGCGCACGAGGCCGTCGCGCTGAGCGCGACGGCGGACGCGGTCGGCCTGCGCCTCCTCGATGCCTGAGGAGTGCGTCTTGACCCCGATGCCCAACGCCAGGCAGAGATCGAGGCATTCCTTGTTGGTGAGCCCGAGCTCCTTGGCGAGCTCGTGGACCCGGATCTTTGCTGCCAAGTTCTCTGAGACCAGCCCTTCCGTCTTCTCTTGGGCGCGATCCACGCACCGACCGGTGCAAATCGCGGTCCCCTATCCTCGCGCAGACCCTGCTACCGGCACGAACACCGGAACGCTCGGGCGAATGCGCTTCTCCGTTCGGCGCGCTCCCGGCATGCAGCGAGAGCGTCCTTGCAGAGCCAGGCGCCGCGTCCCGGCAGTGTACGGCCCTCGACGATGGATCCCTCGGGTGAGCGCACGAACCTCACCAGCTCGCTCTGGGGCCTCCGCCGCCGGCACCCCACGCACGTGCGGATCGGCGAGATCGACTACTCCTCGTCGGCGCGGGGCTCGGCGCCACCCTCGGCCGGCACCTCGACGGCATCGCCGGCTGCGGCGTCCTCCGCCGACCCCTCCGCCTCGGCCTCCTCCGGTTCCTCGGCGTGGGCGTCCGCGCCGGGAGCCGGGGCCTCCGCCGCCTCGGAGTCTTCGGCGGTGGGTTCGCCGTTGCCTCCGGGCGTCTCGGCGAGCGCCGCCTCCCACTCCTCCGCCGACACCGCGGGTCCGCCCTCCGCGGGCTGCCACACCTGCTCGCCGGTCTCGGGGTCGACCACCCACTCGCCCTCGGCCCAGTCCTGCTGGCCGTACGCCTCCTCCTCGACGAGCTGCGTCTCGCTCTTGATGTCGACCCGCCAGCCGGTCAGGCGCGCCGCCAGGCGGGCATTCTGGCCCTCCTTGCCGATGGCCAGCGACAGCTGGTAGTCGGGCACGATCACCTCCGCCACGCCCGTGGCCTCGTCGATGCGTACCTCCTTGACCTTGGCCGGCGACAGCGCCTTGGCGACGAACTCGTAGGGGTCGTCGGAGAAGGGGACGATGTCGATCTTCTCGCCCCGCAGCTCGTTGACCACCTGGCGCACCCGGGCACCCCGGGCGCCGACGCACGCACCGACGGGATCGACGTTGGGGTCGTTGGACCACACGGCGATCTTCGTGCGATGCCCGGGCTCGCGGGCGCAGGCCTTGATCTCGACGATGCCGTCGGCGATCTCCGGCACCTCGAGCTTGAACAGCTCCAGGATCAGGCCCGGATGGGTGCGCGACACGACGATCTGGGGTCCCTTGGACGTGCGTCGGACCTCGACGATGTAGGCCTTGAGCCTGCTGTTGGGCTCCGGGCGTTCGTGGGGCACCTGCTCCGCCTGCGGCAACAGGGCCTCCACCGGGCCGAGGCTCAACAGCGTGTAGCGGCTGTCGCCCTGCTGCACGGTCCCGGTGACGATGTCACCCTCTCGGCCGGCGTACTCCTCGTAGCGCAGCTCACGCTCGGCCTCGCGGATCCGCTGGGTCATGACCTGGCGGGCCGTCTGGGCGGCGATGCGGCCGAAGTCCTTGGGCGTGGCGTCCAGCTCCGGGCCGTAGGGTTCGCCGTCCTCGTCGATCTCCTGGGCATAGACGCGGATGTCGAAGTTGGTGGGGTCGATCGTGACCCAGGCGTATTCGTGAGCTCCGGGCATCCGCTTGTAGGCCGACTCGAGTGCGTCGGCCAGCGCGGCCATCAGCGTGTCGACCGAGATGCCCTTCTCGGCGGCGAGCGCCTGCAGCGCCTCCATCATCTCGCTCATCGCCGTACCTCCGGTACACCAATGAGCGATCGCCGCTTCGCGGCGAGCAACGCACTGTGTGTCTGATTCGCTCGCACTTCGTGCTCGCTCATTACCTGCGTTCCCTCTTCTCGTCGCTCTTGCGCTTGCCGGAGGGGGGCGCCGCGGGGCCCCACTCGAACACGGTGCGCGCCCGCTCGATGTCGTGGTAGGCGAGCCGTCGCTCCACCGCGGTCCCGTCGTCGGCGACTCCGGTCCGCACGACCACGCCGGAGCCGTCGGCCGATACGAGCTGACCCTCCACCCGACGCTCGTCGCTGAAGCCCGCCACGACACGGATCTTCACCGTCTCACCCACGGCCCGCTCGAAGTGCTCGGGGCGCCGCAGCGGGCGCTCGAGCCCCGGGCTGGTGACCTCGAGCGTGTAGCGGCCGGTAATCGGATCGGCCTCATCGAGCGCCCGCGACACCGCCCTGGTGGTGTCGGCCAGCACATCGAGGTCGAGGCCCCCGCCACTGCCCGGGGGGCTGTCGACGACGACCCGCAGGACGGGGCCCTGCATCTCGATGTCGTACAGGTCGAGATGGCGATCGTCGAGGAGCGGTAGCACGAGGTCACGCACACGGTCTGTGACGCTCATCTGCTGCTACACCTCCTCTTGTCATACGAAAGGCGTGGGCCCAAGCCCACGCCTTCGCTCGATGGGATCGAACGGAACGGACCCCGAAGTATAGCCGGCTGGAACTCGTCAGCGGAGAGTAGGGGCCGATCACGGCCCGCGCGCGAGGGCGCGGCGCCGACCGATCCGTCGTCGATCTGCCGCGCTCAGTAGGCGCGGCCGACGAAGGCGACCAGATCGTCCTCGTTCTCGGACCGCGGCAACGACCCGTCCGGCCGCTGCAGGCACCTGACGGTGACGCCGTCGGCGGCCAGCCGGGCCTCGCCCTCACCCCGGACCAGCCGCCACGGAAGCCGCGCGAAGCCGCTCTTGCTGGCTGCGGCGGCCTCTTCCAGGTCGGACGCGTCGGCGACGTTGGCGTCGCGCCGGCTCAAGGCATCGGCGAGCATCTCGCGCTGGATGTCGGTGATCAGGCTCTCGACCCGCTCCCGCAGCGAGGCCAACGGCACCTGCTCCTTGGTTCCGGTGTCGCGCCGCACGAGCGTGGCGGCGTCGGCCGCCAGGTCGCGGGGCCCGATCTCCACCCGCACCGGCACCCCCTTGAGCTCCCAGTCGGTGACCCGGCGGCCGAAGGTCTGCCCAACGCGATCGTCGAGCCGGGTGCGGATGCCCACGGCGCCCAGCTCATCGGCCAGCGCCGCCGCCCTCTCCCCGGTACCGCCCTCGTCCTTCACCACCAGCACCAGCGCCTGGATCGGGGCCAGCGCCGGCGGCACCACCAAGCCGTCATCGTCGCCATGGGTCATGATGAGCCCGCCGACCATCCGGGTCGTCGACCCCCACGAGGTCGTCCAGCAGTGCTGCAAGCCGCCGTCGACATCGGAGTAGGTGATGTCGAAGGCGTTGGCGAAGTTCTGCCCCAACTCGTGGCTGGTGCCCATCTGCAGGGCCTTGCCGTCGCGCATCATCGCCTCACAGGTCAGCGTGTTGATTGCACCCGGGAACCGCTCGGCGGCCGTCTTGGGCCCGACGAGCACCGGCATGGCCAGCACGTTGACCATGAAGTCCTCGTACACGTCGTGCAGGATCCGCTCTGCGTAGGCGCGGGCGTCCTCGCGCGTGGCGTGCGCGGTATGGCCCTCCTGCCACAGGAACTCGGTCGTGCGCAGGAAGAGGCGGGTCCGCAGCTCCCAGCGCACGACGTTGTTCCAGAGGTTCAACAACAGCGGCAGGTCGCGGTAGCTCTGGACCCACTTGGCCATGTACTCACCGACCAGCGTCTCGCTGGTGGGCCGGATGACGATCGGCTCGTCGAGCTCCCTGCCGCCGCCATGGGTCACCACCGCCAGCTCGGGGCTGAATCCCTCGACGTGCTCGGCCTCGCGCCGCAAGTAGCTCTGGGGGATGAACAGCGGGAAGTACGCGTTCTCGGCGCCCGCGGCCTTGATGCGGGCGTCTAGTTCGAACTGCATGCGCTCCCAGATTGCGAAGCCGTACGGCCGGATGACCATCGTCCCCCGCACGGGGCCGTTGTCGGCGAGCTCGGCCTTCGCCACGACGTCCTGGTACCAGCGGGGGAAGTCGTCAGCCTGCGCGGTAAGCACCTTCGCCATGGCGACGGATCGTACCGGTCGGCCGTGATGCCGCCCGAAGGCGTTAGGTCGCGGCGCGGGTGACGGGCCTGCCGATGCGGTCGAGCGCATCGCCGTCGAGCTCGTACGTCACGCTCGTCAACCGACTGGGGCAGCAGTTGGGGTCACCGGCGGCGTACCGGGTCCACGTGACCTCGACCCGCTGCCCGTGGACCGCCACGTCTTCGACGGCGGGGGGCAGCGGTCCGGCGATCGAGCGGGGCGGCTCGGTCAGGCTCGCGACGTGCACCGTCCGCCCACGGCGCTGTGTCCACACGTGCACCGTGTCCTCGGCGCCGTTGGCGCCGTAGGTGCAGACCACGTGCACGACGGCCTCGTCGTTGCCATCGCCGTCGAGGTCGCCGTACGCGACGTCGGGGTCGACCTCGAGCCGGGTGACGCGGCCGATGTCGAGCACCGGGCTGCGCCCCTGGGCGACGGGGATGGCGGCAGGGGGCGTGAAGCGCAGGCCCTCGGCGCACGCGGACCCGGGCGGCGCCACCTCGCCGAAGTCGACGGCACGGATGTCGGCCGGCGCATTGGCGGCGACGGACCCGGTCGTGGAGGCGTCGGCGCGCGGCGACGAACGCCCGCCGCTGGAGGCGGCGAAGACGGCGGCGGCCAGGCCCAACCCGGCCAGCCCCAGCCACGAGGCACGAGATCGCGAGTTACTGCGCACGACCGGCGAAATCTACCCAATCGATCATGTCGATGTGGTTGCAAATTCGCGGTTAATCGTGGCGATCTGGTGGACCGATCAGCACGAACCAGGCGACGATCGCGAACAGCGCGACGAACAGCAGCATGCGGATCAGCGAGAAGACGAAGCCCAGGACCGACGAGACGACGAGCCAGACGACCAGCACCGCGAGCAGCACGAGCCCAACGCGGCCCAGCCCGCCCTCGCCGCGCCGCACCTGTCGTGCCATGAGCCCGCCTACCCCCGACCCAACCTGCGGATGAGCTCCACCCGCTGCTCGCTCCGGTTGACGTCGTCCCCATGGGCGCCGGCCAGCGCCGCCCGGTCGCGCTCGGCCTCGCGGCGAGCCTGCTCGCGGGTGGACCGTGCCCGCTCGAAGGCGGCGTCGACGCCGTGGTCGGTGATGAACGTGGCCCACTCCACCAGCGCGTCGACCATCTGGTCCTCGGGAACCACCGCCACGTTCTGCCCCCGGACGAAGAGGTGGCCCTTCTTGTTGCCGGCGGCGATGCCGAGGTCCGCGTCGCGGGCCTCGCCGGGTCCGTTGACGACGCAGCCCATCACCGCCACCTGCAGGGGGATCTCGCGCTCGCCGAACGCCTCCTGCGCCTGGCGGGCCACCTCGATCACGTCGATCTCGGCCCGGCCGCACGAGGGGCAGGCGATGAGGTCGATGTTCTTGCGTTCGCGCAGCCCCATCGCCTCCAGGAGCGCCCGGCCGGCCCGGGCCTCCTCGACGGGATCGGCGGTGAGGCTGTAGCGGATCGTGTCGCCGATCCCCTCGGCCAGCAGGGTGGCGATGCCGGCGGTGGCCTTGATCAACCCGCCCGGCATCGGCCCAGCCTCGGTGACCCCCAAATGCAGCGGATGGTCGACGGCATCGGAGAGCTGCCGGTACGCCTCGATCATGAGCGGCACCGACGATGCCTTCACCGAGATCTTGACGTCCTCGAACCCGACCTCGTCGAAGTACGCCAGCTCCATCTGTGCGGACTCGACCATGGCCTCCGGGGTGACCCTGCCGCCGTGCCGCTTGTACAGGTCGGGGTGCAGCGAGCCGCCGTTGACGCCGATGCGGATGGGGACGCCGCGGTCCTTGGCCTCCTGCGCCACCAGCTTGATGTGCTCGGGCTTGCGGATGTTGCCCGGGTTGAGGCGCAGGCAGTGGACGCCGGCCTCGAGGGCGGCGAGCGCCATGCGATGGTTGTGGTGGATGTCGGCCACGATCGGCACCGGCGAGCGGGGCACGATGCGGGCCAGGCCCTCGGCGGCCTCGATCTCGTTGCAGGTGCAGCGGACGATGTCGCAGCCGGCCATCGCCAGGTCGTAGACCTGCTGCAGGGTGCCCTCGACGTCGGCGGTCTTGGTGATCGTCATCGACTGCACCGTGATGGGCGCGTCGCCGCCGACCGGCACGTCGCCCACCATGATCTGGCGGGTCTTGCGACGGGGATACGAGGACTGTCCGAGCTCCATGGGCGTGGTCTACCGCACGTGCGAGGGTGCCGGGGTCACCCGCTGATCGGATCGACGATGTCGAGATACATCGCGGTCACCCCCAGGACGACCAGGCCCATGACCACGGCGTACGTCAGAGGCAGCAACTTGGCGAAGTCGGCGTGATAGGTCCGCCCCGGGCGGGAGCGGATGCGCTCGTAGACGGCGATGGCAGCGTGGCCGCCGTCGAGCGGGAGCAGCGGCAGCATGTTGAAGATGCCGATGAACATGTTGAGGCTGAAGAACAGTGCCAACAGGAACGCGGCCCGGTTCTCGACATCCTGCGAGCCGAGCTGGACGACCCCGATGATCGAGATCAGGCGGTCGTTGTCATCGGCGGACGAGCCCGAACCACCACCACCGGAGCCCGAATCGGGGTTGTTGGCCTCGCCCACGTTGTTGGCGAAGTCGCTGATGCCCCGCGGGCTGAAGAACCCCGCCATGGCGCCGAAGGTCTGTCCAGTGAACCGCACCATCTCGCCCGGCGCCCGCACGACGGCGGTCCCCAGGCCGATGGGCTTGTCGGAGAAGTGCTTCGACGTGCCGACCCCGAGGAAGGGCGACCCGGTCTCCCCGCCTTCGTCCTCGGGGCGCGGCCGCAGCCGGGCATCGACCGTCTGCTCGACCCCGCCGCGCTCGACCGTCAGCTGGACATCCTGCCCGACCTCGGCGCGTGCGAGGGCGTCGGAGAGCTCGTCGTAGCGCGAGACCGGCTGGCCGTCGACCGCCACGATGAGGTCGTTCTTCTTCAGGCCGGCTTCCTGGGCGGCGCTGTTGCGGAGCACCGTATCGATCTCCCACGCGGAAGCCCGGTCGGGTGGGTTGGCGATGCTTCGGCCGGGGAAGCCCACGACGCCGAGCAGGACCACCAGCAGCACGAACGCCTGGGCAAAGTGCATGAGCGACCCGGCGCTCACCACCAGCAGGCGCTTGGGGAAGGACTTCTGCCGGTACGTCCGGGGCTCGTCGCCGGGGTCGACCTCGTCGAGGTTGTTCATCCCGATGATCCGGACGTAGGCGCCCGCAGGGACGATCTTCAAGCCGTACTCGGTCTCGCCCCGGCGGAACGACCAGATCTTGGGCCCGAAGCCGATGAAGAACTCGGTCACCTTCATGCCCGCCCACCTGGCGGTGAGGTAGTGGCCCAGCTCGTGGAGGAAGATCATGACCACGATCCCGAGGATCACCACCAGCACCGGCCACCCGAAGGCCACGCCCGCAAGGGCGACGGCGGCGATCAGCAGGGCGAGGCGAAGTCCACCGGTCTCGTAGGCGGGAGGATCCGGCGCGGACCGCGGGCCGCTGGGCGGTGCCGGGCGTCGCTCCGTGTCAGTCATCCACTGATCCTCTCGATCTCCTGCCGGGCGGCGTCCCGACCATGGCGGTCGGCGTCGATCACAGCGTCGACCCCATCGGCACTCCCTCCATCATGCCGGGCGAGGACGGCATTCAGTACGTCGGGAATGGCCACCCAGCCGATCCGGCCTGCCAGGAAGGCGGCCACCGCCTCCTCGTTGGCGGCGTTGAGCACCGCCGGCGCCGTCTCGCCCTGGCGGCCGGCCTCGTAGGCCAGGCCGAGGCAGGGGAACGCGTCGTGGTCGGGCGCCTGGAAGTCGAGGCGGCCGCACGTCGACCAGTCGATGCGGCCGAAGGGCGTGGCGATGCGATCGGGCCACGCCAGGGCGTAGCCGATGGGCAGACGCATGTCGGGGTTGGAGAGCTGGGCGATTGTGGATCCGTCGGTCATCTCGACCATGGAGTGCACGATCGACTGCGGGTGGACCACCACGTCGATGGCGTCATAGCCGACGTCGAACAGCTCGTGGGCCTCGATCACCTCCAAGCCCTTGTTCATGAGCGTCGACGAATCCACGGTGATCTTGGGCCCCATCGACCATGTGGGGTGGGCCAGGGCGTCGTCGATCGTCACGTCCGCCAGCTCGGCCCGGCTACGGCCCCGGAAGGGTCCCCCACTGGCGGTGAGCACGATGCGAGCCACCCGGGACGGGTCGCCGCTGGCGTTGGCGGCGAGGCACTGGTGCACCGCGCAGTGCTCGGAATCGACCGGCACGATGTGGCCCGCGCCCGGGCGGCCCAGCACCGAGCGCACCACCGGTCCCCCGGCGATCAGCGACTCCTTGTTGGCCAGCGCCAGACGCCGGCCGGCTGCCAGCGCCGCCAGCGTCACCCGCAGGCCGGCAAAGCCCACCACGCCGTTGACGCACACGTCGGCCACGGCGCCCAGGTCGGCCAGCGTGGCCTCCCCCGCCCGCACCTCGGTGCCGGCCGGCACCCCGTCGTGGACGGCGGCGGCGCAGCGGTCGTCGCCGACGACCACCAGCTTGGGACGCAGCTCGCGTGCCTGGCGGACCAGCGCGTCCGCCGACGACCAGGCGCCCAGCGCCACGATCTCGAACCGGTCGGGCTCGGCCCGCACCACGTCGATGGTCTGGGTCCCGATCGACCCGGTCGATCCGGCGACCGCGACCGTCGTCAGTGGCACCCGCCCAGGGTACGTGGTTCAGGTCAGGAAGAAGTCGGAGACCCGTGCCAGGTACCAGACGGCCGGGAGCACGAACAGCAGGGCATCGAAGCGGTCGAGCAGGCCCCCGTGGCCGGGGAGGATGCTGCCCATGTCCTTGACACCGAGGTCGCGCTTGACCAAGGACTCGGACAGGTCGCCGAGCGGCGCCACCAGCGCCACGAGCACCCCGAGCTTGAGGCCCTCGCCGGCCTCGTCGAAGGGGAACACGCCTCCGGCGACCGTGGCGAAGACGACGCCGGCGGCGACGGCCAGGACCATGCCTCCCAGCAGGCCTTCGATGGTCTTGTTGGGGCTGGCATCGGACAGTGGGCGCGACCCCGCGCTGCGGCCGACGAACAGGGCACCGACGTCGTAAGCGATGGTGGGAATGACCGCCGCCAACAGGAACGCCACGCCGTTGCCGCCCGGCTCGGCCAGCAGCAGCCCCGCGAACGAGCCGAACAGCCCGATCCAGCCGATCCCCAGCAGCGTCACGCCGATGTTGGGCACCGGCCGGTCGGCGCTCGCCCGCACCAGGTACCACAGGAAGCACACCGCGACGGACAGGACCATGACCACTGGGAGCGCCTGCTCGCCGTAGTTGTAGGCGGCGATCACGAAGCCGACGGTGGCCACCACCCCGACCGGCAGCAACGCCTCGTGCCCGGCCTTGTTGGCAGCGACGAAGTACTCGTAGGCGGCGTAACCGAGCACGGGGACGCCGACGATCATGCCGCCGACCTCTCCCCCGAACTTGAACAGCAGCAGCGCCACGGCCGCGAAGGCCACGGCCACACCGACCGCCACGCGGAGGTCGCGGTCCGCAGTGATCCGCCGGCGAGCCCGCCGGCGTGCGCGGCGGCGAGGTGCCGTGACGACGCCGCGGGCGTCGGGGCCGTAGCCACCGCCGGTCTCGTCGCCGTACACCTCGTCCCCGTAGGCCTCGTCGTAGGCCTCGTCGTAGGTGGCGTCGTACTCATCGGCGTACGCTTCGTCGGCGTAGGCGTCCTCGTAGGTCGGTTGCTCGTCGGCGTCGGCGAACACCGACCGGCCCGGCGGTGGCTCGACGTCGTCCTCGTACGACACCGGGCCCGCCTGGCGCGGGTCGGCCGGTTGCGACTGGCCGGGGTCCGGCCAGCCCTCGCCGGTCGCGGGGGGCCTTGGGCGCGTCTGCTCCGTTGGTGGCCCCGTGGGCCGCCGCGGGGGCGGGCCGCCGGACCCGCCCGCCGGTGAACGAGGGTCGTCCCGCCAGCGGGGATCGGAGTCGGCGAGGGTCGACCAGGGATCGTCACCCTGGCGCGGGTCGCGGCGGTTCATCTTCGGGACCTCCTCTGCGGCCGAACCCGCCCAGTGCGACAGCTCGGGCGCCTCGGTGGGCGGCTGGACGGGCACGACGGGCGGTCGCTCGATCGTGGCCGGATCGTCGTAGGAACCGAGCGGGAAGCGGAGAGCCGGCCGGGACCCGCCGACCTCGGCCGAGGTGGGCCGATCCCCGAAGCGGGGCTGGTCGTCGCGAAGCCGGTGCCTGATGTCGTCGCGTTCGAGTGCCTCGGCGGCCTCGTCGGCACCGATGAGGCGGACACCTTCAGTGGGATCGCGATGGCGCTGCTGCCGGCGCTCTTCCCTGTCAGTCACAAGGCTCTTCCTCTCGTAGTGCCCACCGTCTGTGGTCGTGCGTCCCGTTTTTCGACCACCCCATCCTGCACCCGTGGGGTGCCCAGGTGGTGGAGGGGCGGGGGGATCAGACCTCGAGCAACTCCTGCTCCTTGTGCTCGAGGGCCGTATCCACCTCGGCTTCGTGGTGGTGCGTCAGCTTGTCGAGCTCCTTCTCGGCCCGCGCCAGATCGTCGGCAGAGATATCGCCGTCCTTCTCCAGCGCCTCGAGGTCGTGCCGAGCACCGCGCCGCGCGTGACGGATGCTCACCCGCCCCTCCTCGGCCATCGCCTTGACCAGGCGCACGAGCTCCTTGCGACGCTCCTCGGTCAGCGGCGGGAAGTTCAGGCGGATGATCTGCCCGTCGTTGCTCGGGGCCAGGCCGAGGCCGCTCAGCTGGATCGCCTTCTCGATGGCGCCGAGCGAGTTCTTGTCGTAGGGGCTGATGACCAGCATGCGCGCCTCGGGCACCGTGAAGCCGGCGATCTGCTGGAGCGGCACCTCGGTGCCGTAGTAGTCGACCGGGATCTTCTCCACCAGGGCCGGCGCCGCCCGGCCCGTGCGCACACCAGTGAACTCGGACCGGGCGTGCGCGACGGCCTTCGCCATCTTGTCTCGCGCCTCGTCGAGCACCATCGAGATCATCTCAACACTCACCGGGCTCTCCTGCCGTCACGACCGACGCCGATGCCCCCGGCGCCGTCAGCCGATCAGCGTACCGACCGCCTGACCCCCGACGATCGACGCGATGTTGCCCTTACCGAGCAGGTCGAACACGACGATAGGCAACTTGTTGTCCATGCACAGCGTGATGGCCGTCGAGTCCATGGCCTTGAGCCCGCGGTTGAGCACGTCGAGGTAGCTGACGCTGTCGAGCTTGGTGGCCTCGGGGTTGGTGCGGGGGTCGTCGGTGTAGAGGCCGTCGACCCCGCTGTGGGTGCCCCGCAGCATCACGTCGGCCTCGATCTCCACCGCCCGCAGCGCGGCGGCCGTGTCGGTGGTGAAGAACGGGTTACCGGTGCCGCCGGCGAAGATCACCACCCGGCCCTTCTCCAGGTGGCGGATGGCGCGTCGCCGGATGTAGGGCTCGGCCACCTGCGCCATGTGGATGGCGGTCTGCACCCGAGTGGGCTGGCCCACCCGTTCGAGCGTGTCCTGGAGCGCGAGGGCGTTGATGACCGTGGCCAGCATGCCCATGTAGTCGGCCTGCGCGCGGTCCATGCCCGCCCCGGCGCCGGTCATCCCCCGCCAGATGTTGCCGCCGCCGACGACCACCGCCACGTCGACGCCCTGGTTGGCACGGACATCGGCGATCTCGGTGGCGATGTAGTCGGCGAACTGCCCGTCGATGCCGTAGCCGACGTCGCCGGCGAAGGCTTCCCCCGACAGCTTCAGCAGCACCCGGTGGTATCCGGTGTCCTCGGCTGCGGGAAGGGTCATGTGCCTGTCCTCAGCCGCTGTCAGCCGCCGATGAACAATTGGGCATAGCGGGCGACCTCGGCGTTGCGGCCGGCCGCCACCTGGGCGATGGTCTGCTTCTCGTCGCGAACGAAGGGCTGCTCGAGGAGCACGCGCTCTTTGTACCAGCCGTTGAGCCGACCCTCGATGATCTTGGGCCACGCCGCCTCCGGCTTGCCCTCGGCCTTGGTGATGTTGAGCAGGGTTTGGCGCTCGTCCTCGACCACCTCGGCCGGCACCTCCTCGCGGGCGAGGTACTGCGGCTTGGCGAAGGCGATGTGGACCGCGATGTCGTGGGCCAGCTCCTCGGTGCCGCCCCGGAGGACGACCACGACCCCATTCACCCCCCGCCCGTCCTGGCGGTGGAGGTAGGTGCCGACGGCCTCGCCGTCGCCGAAGGTCACCTGGACGGCCCGGCCCACCTCGATGTTCTCCTTGAGGGTGACCTTGAGGTCGTCGACGGCGTCCTTGTGATCGCCGGCGGCGGACTCGCCCCCGGCGGCGACCGAATCGGCCAGCGCCTGGGTGAGCGCGACGAAGTTGGGGGACTTCGCGACGAAGTCGGTCTCGCACTTGAGCTCGACCAGGCCCACGGCGTGGTCGTTGGTTGCGATGGCGATGGCGCCCTGGGCGTTCACGCGGTCGGCGCGGTCGTCGGCCTTGCCCAGGCCCCACTCGCGCAGCAGCTTCCTGGCGCGCTCGGTGTCGCCGTCGGCCTCCTGGAGGGCGTTCTTGGCGTCCATCATCCCCGCGCCGGTGGCCTGGCGCAGGGCCTGTACGTCTTTGGCGGTGAAGTCGGCCATAGGGCCTCAGGACTCCTGGGACTCGGGGGAGGTTCGCATCGGGGTCTCGGTCGGTGTCTCGGCCTCGTCGGAGGCACCAGCGCCGCTGTCGCCGCCGCCGGTCTGGCTAGCGGCGGCCTCGCTCGCCGGGGCTTCGTCGGCGGCGGTCTCGCTGGCGGTGGGCTCGTCGGCGGCGGGCTCGTCGGGTGCGGTCTCGCTGGCCACGGCGTCGGTGGCGGCCGCAGGGGCCTCCGCTGCGGGGGCCTCGGCCTCCTCGACGCTGCCGGCTGCCGTCTCGGTAGCGGGCGGCGGCGGCTCGTCTCCGGTTGCCGTGCCCCCGGCGGCCGCGGCTGGCGGCGTCG
>JBKPHE010000100.1:0-13486 GCA_046744485.1 Actinomycetota bacterium
GCACCGATCACCGACATCGGCGACCGCTGGATCAGCCGTTACCACCGGCGCCGGGCCGAGATCCTGGCGGACCTGAAACGCGCCCTGGAGGATGACGACGTGCCCGACACGTTCGTGTACTCGACCTACATCAACACGAGCCCTGACAAGGTTTGGGCTGCGCTGACAACCCCGGAGGTCATGCGCCAGTACTGGGGTGTCGAGCTCCACTCCGACTGGCACCCGGGGTCAACCGTGAGATGGGGAGGCGAGGCCGACGACGCCGACACGGTGGTGCTCGACTCGATCCCCAACCGCCGTCTGTCGTACACCTGGCACAACTACCAACCCCAGCATGCCCAACGCTTCGGATGGAGCGACCAACGCCTGGCCGAGTTGCGCACCGAGCCCCTCTCGAAAGTGACCTTCGAGATCGAACCGATCGGCTCCGCCGCGAAGCTCACGGTCATCCATGAGGCCGCCGTCGCGGACAGCGAGATGCTCCGGGCGGTCAGCGGCAGACGACCCGAAACCGGAGGTTGGCCGGAGGTGATCGCCAACCTCAAGACTCTGCTCGAGACAGGCGACACGCTCCGGTTGCACGGACACGGCGATCGCCACTGATCCCCCGATCCCTGCGGTGGCCCTCGGCGTACCTCACCCCTCGTTGGCGGGCAAGGCTCAGACATCGCAACTCGTCGGAGTGCTTGCGGCCACGGGGAAGTGACGGCACCGCTACCCGTCGCAGTGGAAGGCGAGTGATCTTCAGCGCCCGCGGCACCCTCAACCGCGAGGACTGGGGCCTCACCTGGAACGTGATCCTCGACAACGGGGCGTGTTGGCCTCCAACGAGATCCGCCTCGAGATCGACGTCCAAGCCGTCCCGCCAGCAAGGGGGAAGCCCCGTGGAAGCGAGCCCGACGGTCGACGCCTACGATCGTCGCCGGTGGCCGAGTGGTTCTCGATCGAGGTGTGCGACGGGTCGTCGTCGGCCCGCGCCTGGCGGGACGCTTACGGCGATGCGGTCGTCGCTGCGGCGCATACGCACGGCGCCTCGGAGTGGATGTGGCATGACCTGAGTTGGGGGGTCGTGCTCGAGCTGGAACTGCCCGACGAGTTCGCTTGGGAACGCCTTCTGGCTGCGGCGGCGCTGTGTGCCGCTCTCGACGCGGTGCCCGATCCCGTGGGGGGCCTGCTGGTCCATCGGGGGCGAGGCGGCACCGCCGGGACGCGTTGGCCGCGCCGCCCCCGCCCGCTGGCCGGCGCCGGCGCGGTTGCGCTTCCCGAACCGGTCGACCCGGAGGCCTTGACGCTCGCCGCGCACGTGCTCGCCTGATCCTGATGGCCGTCACGTCGTTGCTGCCCCAGGCTCGCAGGACGCAACTGTCGTCGTGGACGCGCTGGTGGGGATGCGGAGCGGAGGTCTGAGGTAGCCGACGACGACGTTCCAGACATGACACGTTTGTTAGATTTGGCTGCCATGCTCATCGGGCGGGCGCGGTTGAAGAGCGGAGGCTTGCTTGGCGGTCGCCCCTGGCTGTGGGGGTTGACCTGACCAGTTGCTCACCCGGCTCCGGCTCGTCGCCGGATCGGGCCTCGCGTCCGGCTCTGACCGAGCACGAGCGCGTCGTGCTCGAAGCAGCGGCGGCTCGCCTCGTCCCGGGCCCCGACGACGATCCGGGCGAGGCGGGGCATCCCGGTGCCCGCGAGGCGCACGCAGCCGACTACATCGTGATGCTCCTCAGCGCGCTCCAGGATGATCCTCCGAAGGTCTTCGCAGGCGGCCCCTTCAGCGACCGCGGGGGCAGCAAGCGGGACGACATGGCCCACTTCCTGCCGCTCAACGACGCCGTGAAGGAGCACTGGCGGGCGCGGCTCGACGATCTCGTGGCGGCTTACCGCGATGGGCTGGGCCAGCTCGATGCCCTCGCCGGCGGCGACTTCGCGGCGGCATCGCCAGCCGACCGGGACGCGGCTCTGGCCCGCAATCCCCGGGTGCGGCACCTGCCGGCCGGCACCAGTGGATTCACCGACCTGCTGTTCCAGCACACGATCGAGGGCTGCTACGGCATGCCGGAGTATGGCGGCAATGCCGGTGGGGCGATGTGGCAGTCCATCGAGTTCCCCGGCGACGTGCAGCCCCGGGGCTACGAGGCGGACCAGGTCACCAGCTCAGACGGACCGGACCCGATCATCGCGACCGGCATCGTCGCCGACCTGCTCGAACTGGTCGCATCGACCGCGCCGGGGCCACCGACGCCCTCGACGCCGCCGTTGCCCGGCCCGACGTCGGGAGGGCCCTGACATGGCCGGCCGCAAGGCGCTCGTCGTCGGGAGCGGAGCCGGCGGCGCTGTTGCCGCCATGGTGCTGGCCGAGGCCGGCTACGACGTCGTCGTGTTCGAGAAGGGCGACAACTGGTTCGACGACCTCGCCAAGCCCGCCCCCCGGTCGAGGTTCTCGAGCGACGAGCTGAAGGCCGACCGCCACTTTGCCCAGCCCGATCCCGTCGCCGAGCCCCGGACCTACCGCTGGCACAGCAGCGACACCGAGCCCCGCCACGTCGGCGCGGTCCAAGACCTGCCCCAGACGGTGGGCGGGGCCACCGTCCACTGGGACGCCAAGACCCCGCGGTTCTGGGACATCGACTTCCGCAAGCTCAGCCTGCTCGGCCCGATCGACGGCGCCGACGTCGCCGACTGGCCCTTCTCCTACGAAGAGATCGCGCCCGTCTACGACGAGGTCGAGGAGCTGATCGGTGTGGCCGGCGACATCGATGCCCTCCCCGCCGAGCCGACCCTGCGGCACGCCCCGCGGAGCAGGCCTCTACCGATGCCCGCCGGTCCTCCGCAACTGGCGTCGCTGGTGGCAGCCGAGGGATGCCAGAAGCTCGAACCGGCACTGCACCCGTTCCTGGCACCGATGGCGATCAACAGCACCGACTACCGCGGCCGGCCGGCCTGCAACAACTGCGGGCAGTGCTCGAACCACGGCTGCCCGATCCTGGCCCGGGTAGGAGCGCTGGCACCATTGCGGCGCGCCGTGACCGCGGGCGCCGAGGTCCGGGAGCGGTCGTGGGTTGTCGAGGTCGCCACGTCGGGCCGGACGGTCACGGGCGTGACCTGGATCGACCCCCAGGCTCGAGAGCACCACGAGTCCGGCGACCTGGTGGTGCTCGCCTGCCTGGCCATCGAGACGGTGCGGCTGGCCAAGCTGTCCGAGCTACCCGACCCGTACGGCACCATCGGCACCCATTTCATGCAGCACTGGTTCACCGACGGCACCGGCATCTTCCTCGACCAGCGGCTGCACGCCCACCGCGGCCGCTCCACGACCCACGTGGCCGACGATTTCGCCGATCCCGACTTCCCTGGAGCCCGGGCCGGGGCACACGCCGCCGGCCTGCCCTACTTCCGAGGCGGGACGCTGGAGCTGGGCGGAACCCAGTTCCCCTTGGGCGAGGCCAACACCTATCGCTACCTGCTCAGGCTGTTGCGTCCGGACAAGCCTTTCGGCACCGAGTTCAAGGAGCTGATGCGTTCGAGCGTGCTGCGCGACCGCATGTGCGGCATCCAGATGATCGGCGAGGACCTGCCCTATCGCGACAACGCCGTCGACCTCGACCCGAAGGTGAAGGACTATCGCGGTTACCCGGTGGCACGGATCACCTACTCGCCCCGCGCCCACGAGCTGGTGGCCCAGGAGTTCTACCGACCCTACGTGGCCGAGATCCTGCGCCGGGCCGGCGCCGACCACGTGACCGCGGTGCCCGACGCGGCGTCCGACGCCACCCCGCTGGCCGGCAACGACGTGCCGACCAGCGCCCACATCATGGGGGGCATGCGCATGGGCAGCGACCCGACCGTCAGTGCCACCGACGACGAGGGTCGCTTCCATCAGCTCGACAACCTCTTCGTCGCCGACGGCAGCGTCTTCCCGTCGTCCGGCGCCCACAACCCCACGCTCACCATCATGGCCACCGCCCTCCGCAACGCCCGCCGTTGGGTCCGCTGAGCTGTCGACCCGCTGGGATCCACGTCGCGGCGCGCGCGTAGCATCCGCCGACGATGACGGAGGCTGGGAATGGGCACGGGCCGACCTCGGCCGATGGCCGCGACGGCTGCGAAGGCGACGGCGCAGAAGCTCGAACGCAAAGCAACGACGGAAACGTCACTGGGGGCGGAGACAACGCCAAAGACGCGATGGAGCCCGTCGGCAGTCGGCGTTGGCCGGCGCGGCGAGTCGTTCTTCCTGTCGGCATGGTCGCGGTCGTGGTGCTGATCGGTGGGATGGCCGTGGTGGCTCAGGGCGGCGGCGATACGGCGTCGCCGACGACGAGCCGACCGGAATCGCCGACCGAGGGCTCATCCACGACGTCGAGCACCGTCGTGGCGACGACGACCTCGACGGCACCGACGACGACAACCTCGACGAGGCTCACGACGACCACGAGCGTGCCGCCTCCGTCGACGCAGGCGGTAAACGGGAGCTCAGGGGCACAGATCATGTCCCCCACTACGTCGTTGCCAAGCCGCGCGACGTGCGGGCCGTACCCGTGGCCATCGTCGGGAGGAAACCTTCCCCGGTCGACGTTCCGCCCGGTCAGGCAGCGGCGTACGGCCCACCGACCCCGGCGTGCTCCGACGTCGCCGCGGGGTGCTCCGTGTCGTTCACGCTGAGGTGGTCCGACGGCCACACCGAGACCCGCAGCCAAGTCGTGAACTCGCCCGGTGCGTACACGTTGACGGGAGACCGCGGCACGGTCTGGAACTTCGCCGTGGGCAGCGATCTCCATTGCTCGTCGTCCGGCGGGACCTACTCGAACGTGTGGCCGGGTGGTGCGTGATCCGGCCGGGGCGCCGCCAAAGCGCTGCCTCGCCGTGGAGGCTCCGACCGCTGAGGGCCCCGATGCTTTGAGGGATCGGAGGAAGCATTCCCAGATGGGGACCACAGCGGTGCGGAGGGTGGAGGGGTCGTCGTCCAGGGAGACGAGGGTCCCTAGGGCGTTGGATATGGCGAGCAGGACACGTGCGAGTTCGGAGGTGGCTTCGAAGGCCAGTTCGCCCTTGGCGTTCAGGTGTTCGAGCATGGCGGTGATGGCGGGCAGGTTGCACCCGTCGTCGATCTCGTGTCAGCGCTGGTAGCCGAGGATTGCGGCCGCTTCGAGCATCAGCCTGCGGGTGCCGGGCTCGGGGGCGACCTCGATGAAGGAGATGAACGCTTCGACGAACTTGTCCCAAGCCGTCTCGACCTTCTCGGCGCTCCGGCCCGAGTGTGCGTAGAGGTCGTCCTGGATGGCTACGACGACGGCGTCGTAGAGCGCTCGCTTGGTGGGGACGTAGTGGTAGAGGGCCCCCTTGGTGACGCCGGCGAGCTCGGCGACATGGTCCAGATTCGTTCCCGCGTAGCCGTCGGCCTCAAAGCGCTGACGCGCTGCTGAGACCAGCGCCTGCCGCGTGCTCCGACTCCGTTCCTCGTTGGTGCGGCGCGGAGTCGGCCTTTGCAGGGCAGGAGGCGGTCGTGCGGGGTCGGCCGACGGAGGCGGCGCGGTGGCAGGCGCAGGCGGACGCGTATCGTGCCGGGCAAGCGGCGCTGGAGCGCCGGGCCGGCTGATGTGGCCCGGTGCCGGGCTCGGCTCGACGCCTCCCCTTGCGGGCGGACCACGCGTCCGCCCGCTGCGTGCCTCAACCGCCAGCCGCAGGTGGCGCTACGGTCCGCACTCATGGACGCACAGCTCGCCGCCCGGCGCTGGGCGGAGACATGGGAGCGGGCCTGGCCCGCCAAGGACATCGACACCATCGCCGCCCTGTACGCCGACGAGGTGAACTACCGGGCGTTGGTGCACCGGGAGCCCGACCGAGGCACCGCAGGCGTGCGCGACTACCTCCGCCGCAACTTCGACGTCGAGCGCGGCGTCGAGTGCTCCTTCGGCACGCCGGTGGCCGCGGGTGACCGGGCGGCGGTTGAGTGGTGGGCGAGCTGGAACGAGGACGGGGCCGACCTGACGATGGCAGGCGTCACCGTGCTGCGCTTCCGTGCCGACGGACTTGTCGTCGACCACCGTGACTACTGGAACGAGGTGAGCGGCCGCCAGCCGCCGTTCGCTGGCTGGTAGTCACGATGCGTCGCCTTCCGGCGGTCTTTCGCTGGCCCGCGGCCATCAGCGCGGTCCAGAAGCGTTCAGGTCTCGTTGGACTCGACGTAGCTCTTCACGACGCCGAGCAGCGCCCGCCGCTGCGCGTCCGTGAAGCGGGGATCCCGGCGGATTGCTTCCTCGGTGCTGATCTCGTCGTCCTCATCCGCGGGGAGACCGGCGGCGAACATGATCAACTGGCTGGCCTTGACGCCGAGGCTTTCGGCGACGGCCCGGAGCACCCGAATGGAAGGCTCGTGCATGCCGCGCTCGAGCTGGCTCATGTAGGTGTCGGACAGGTCGGCGAGTTTGGCCAACTCTCGCTGTGACAGTCGGTGGAACTGCCGTTGTGCACGGATGAACGCGCCGAGGCGCTGCAGGTTCTCCTTCCATAGCGCCTCGGCGGCGTTCATGCTCCCCGAACCTACTTGGCGGTCTTGGCGGCCTTGGCGGACTTGGCGGGCGCCGGGGCCGGCGAGGCCGTGTCGAGCAGGCGGACGGCGAAGCTCTTGTTGGCCTCGAGGACCTTGGTTTGGAAGGCGTAGCTCTCCTCGATGACCTGCGCCACGTAACCCCGGGTCATGGGCACCAGCGGCGTCGCCGGGATCCAGGAGGTGGGGAGGAGCCTGGCGGCGCGCTTGTAGGCGGCGACGATGCCGTCCTGGACGGTCGTCAGGGCTTCGAGGCTCGTCTGGTTCAACGATGCAAGGGTCTCAACGGGGGACATGTCTGGCCTCTCCTGTAAATGTGGTTATGGGCTGTTCGCACTATAGTGCGCAACGAGCGCCAACACAAGCGATGAGTTCCGGTCGCGCTGGGCGTCTACTGCGCGACGACCCAGGACGGAGGTCCGCCGTGAGCAAGCTGATCTGGCATGTGACGATGTCCCTCGACGGCTTCATCGCCAGCGCTGACGACGGCATGGACTGGGCGTTCGGACAGTGGACCGAGGACAGCGGCGAGCAGGCCGAACCCACCGCCGACAGGAGCTCCATCGCAGTCGAGATCATGCGCACGACCGGCGCCATCCTCGCCGGTCGACGGTGGTACGACATCGCGACGAGCAGATTCAAGGGCGTGGATGGCATCTACGGTGGCGCCTGGCAGGGACCGGTCTTCGTGCTCACGCACCGCCTCCCGGAGGGTGAGCACCACCCAGCGGTCAGGTTCGTGTCGGCAGGCCTCGCCGAGGCCGTGGCAGCGGCGCGCGATGCCGCTGCGGGCAAGAACATCGTGCTGTTCGGGGCGAGCATCCCCCGGCAATGCCTCCATGCCGGCCTCCTCGACGAGATGGTGATCCATCTCGCGCCGGTCCTGCTGGGTGACGGCATCCGCCTGTACGAGTCGCCGGGCGGCCAGCCGGTCGCTCTGAGGCGCACGATGGTGGCCGAATCCGGACAGCTCACGGACCTGCGGTTCCGCCCCCGATAGCGTCCCCAGCGCCGGAGTCCAGTTGCACGACTCCAGGAACGCCCGGGCAGACCAGAGCCTCGACGACTGAGACGAGGGGGGCAGGAGCCGCGACCCGGACCGTTAGCCTGCGCCTCCATGAGGATGGGCCCATGACCGTGCGGGTCGGGTTCTACGGCGCCGGGTTCGTCAGCAGCCTCCACGTCCGTGCGCTGAGGGCTAGCCGGGTCGACAACGAGATCGTCGCCGTCTTTGACCCCGACGTGGCTCGCGCGGCCGCCTTCGCGGCCGAGTACGGGGCCACGGTCGTGGGCGAGGACGAACTGCCCGGGCTCGTCGATGCCGTCTACGTGACGGCGTGGACGGCGGAGCACCGACGCCTGGTCGAAAAGGCCGCCGCGGCCAGTGTGGCGGTGTTCTGCGAAAAGCCACTGGCGTTCGACGCCCCGACGGCCGAGCGCATGGTGGCCAGCGTCGCTCGTGCCGGCGTCGTCAACCAGGTGGGTCTCGTCCTGCGCTTCCTGCCGTCGTTCCGCTGGGTGCGCCAGCTCGTGCGCGACGAGCGGGCGGGCCGCGTGCTGGCCGTAGTGTTCCGCGACGACCAGTACATCCCCGATCAGGGCATCTACGGCTCGACCTGGCGCACCGACGTGACCGTTGCGGGTCGGGGCACACTGCTCGAGCATTCGATCCACGACGTCGACATCCTGCAGTGGCTGCTCGGCCCGGTGACGGCCGTGAGCGCCACGACTCGGGCCGTCCACGGCCACGACGGCATCGAGGACGTGGGGGTTGCGCGCCTCGACTTCGCCGGCGGGCCGGCAGCGACCCTGACGTCGGTGTGGCACGACGTGCTCGAGCGGCCGAGCCTGCGTCGGGTCGAGGTGCTGTGCGAGCGCCTCTTCGTCGCCCTCGAGGGCGACTTCACGGGTCCGGTGCGCTGGCAGTTCACGGGCGAGGAGGAGAAGGTGCTCGCGGGGCGAGACCTGGCGTCCGCGCTCGCCGACGCCGGTGACACGACGACGGTCAACCCGGCCACGGCGTTCCTCACGGCGGTGCGCGACGACAGCCCGGCGCAGCCGTCGCTGGCCGACGCGGTGCCGGCCCATCGGGTCGTGGACGCCATCTACGCGTCCGCAGACGCCGGCGGCGCGGTCGTGCGCGTCGACCCGGCCGCCTCGGCGGCCCAGCCCGCGAACCGTCCATCGTGCTGCTGATCGACACTGCCAACGTGGTGGGCTCGCGCCCGACCGGCTGGTGGCGGGACCGCGCCACGGCGACCCGCCGGCTTACCGAGCGGGTCCGGGCCGCGACCGCGGCGTCGCTGCTGCCGGAGCCCGTCGTCATGGTCCTCGAAGGCACGGCCCGCCGAGGGGTAGATGAGGGCGTTGCCGACGGCGTAACCGTCGTCCATGCGCCGGGCAACGGTGACGACACACTCGCACGCCTCGCGGCGACCGCGGACGCCCCCGTCGTCCTCGTGTCGGCAGATCGCGCCCTCCGGGCACGGGTCCGTGGCTCCGGGGCAGAGGTCGTGGCACCGAGCTGGCTGCTCGACCGCCTGGGCGGCTGAGCGATGCGGTGCGTCCCGCCCGCCGGCGAGGGGCGGACAGGCCGCACCGCTCCCGTCGCCGGGCTCGCGCTCGTCTCACGGGAGGTGTGAGGGGTCCGCGGGTCACGGTGACGAGTCCGGGCCCAGCGTGGAGCCTTGCCGGTGGGCTTGGCCGACGACGCACCCGATTCGCCACCGACCTGAAGACCAGCAGGACCACGATCACGTGTCGCCGTCGTGCAGGAGTCCCGTCGCCTCGTACAGCACCTCGGGGACGGCGTTGTGTTCCCATTAGGGTTGGACGCGAAGATTCGAAAGGGACGATGACGAGCGACGTCGGCTACGCCCCGGTCAACGGGCTGAACATGTACTACGAGATCCACGGGGCGGGGGAACCGCTCGTGGCGTTGCCCGGCGCGTACATGACCGTCGAGCTGTTCGGCGACCTGGTCCCGGCGCTGGCGAAGCGCCGCCAGGTCATCGCCGTCGAGTTTCAGGGCCATGGGCACACTGCCGACATCGACCGTCCGTTCTCCTACGAGCAGTTCGCCGACGACGTTGCCGCGCTGCTCGGACACCTGGGGATCGAACAGGCCGACGTCTACGGCTACAGCCTCGGCGGCGGCGTCGCGCTGCAGCTCGGCCTGCGGCACCCCCGACACGTGCGCAAGCTGGCGATCGCGTCGGCGTCCTACACCAGCGACGGTCTGTACGCCGAGGTCATCGACGGCATCGAGAACATCACGCCCGAGCTGTTCGACGGTACGCCGTGGCGCGAGGGCTATGACCGGACGGCGCGCGATCCGACCGCGTTCCCGACGCTGGTCGAGAAGTTGAAGCAGCTCGACATGACCCCGTTCGACTGGCCGATCGACGAGCTCGCCGCACCAGCTTTCATCCTCATCGGTGACTCCGACGGCACTCGCCTGGAACACGCCGTGGAGATGTTCCGGCGGCTCGGCGGTGGCGTCTTCGGTGACCTGGCGCCCGAGCTACCCACCTCCCAGCTGGCGATCCTGCCCGGCACGACCCACGTCGGCATGCTGGAGCGCGCCGATTGGATCGCCTCGATGGTCACGACGTTTCTCGCGACATAGGTCTCACCGCTGTCGAGCTGCTGGCGAGGTCGCGGCCGTCCCGCGCGCCTCATCACTGGGGCGCGGCGAGGTAGGTCGCCGAACGCGGCCACGTCGCCGGATCCCCGTGGGGCCTCCGAATCCTCCCTTGACTATCGAAGTTCGATATATCAGGATTCGAGCATGCCACGATCGAAGCCGCTCCCCGCAGCGTCGTTGCACGTCGTGCTGGCCCTCCTCGACGGCGAGCTTCATGGCTACGCCCTCATGCGCCGCGTCGAGGAGCTCAGCGATGGCGCCGTCCGCATGGGTCCCGGCACGCTCTACGGCACGCTCAACCGGCTGGTCGAGACCGGCCTGATCGAGGAGACCACCCACCGGACGCCCCGCGGCGACAACGAACGGCGTCGCTACTACGAGCTGACGCCCAACGGTCGCCTCATCGCGGTCGACGAGCTCACCCGGCTCCGCGCCCTCGTGCACCGGACCGCCGGTCACCTTCCCGGCGGAGCACCGGCATGACCAAACCACCAGGCACGATCCGGTTCTACCAGCAGCTCCTCCGCCTCTACCCCAAGCGGTTTCGCGAGGAGTACGGCCCCGACCTCGTCGGGCTGGTCGCCGACCAGCTCCGCGACGAACCCACCTGGCGCGTGCTGAGCCGCACCGCGCTTGATCTGGCCCTCACCCTTCCCACCCAACACCTGGAGGCCCATGTGGACCGCGCACCGACCCGCCTCGTCCCGTTCCTGTTCGGCGCGCTCGCGCTGAGCGCTGTCATCGTCGGGGCGACCATCGGTCATCCCATCGTCCTCCTGGCCTGCATCGCCGTCGGGGTCACCGCCGGACTGCTGGGATTGCTCGCCGCTCACCGGGCTCGTCCGCTCACACAACCCCGGCCGACGACCGCCCACTGGTGGAAGCTGCTCGCCGCGGGCGGCGGGATGTTGGCCGCGCTGATCACATCAACCACCGCCATCGGTGAGCTACCTGAAGGTGGTTGGCTCGTCGTGATGTTCGCCGGGCTCACTGCCGTCGTGCTCCTCGGTGGCGGCATCGTGCTCGGCATCGCCCACCTCGCCAGCCGAGCCAATCGAGGCGCCGCCGCCTGATCCCGGCTGGTGACGTCCCGCTTTCCGGTCCAGATCGATGCCGGTGGTCCCGCCCACCAATCGCCGGTCAGCGCCAGTCGGCGAAGACGACCCCTGCGGATCGCCGAGTCGTCGAATCGCCTCAGCGGCGCAGCACCGCCGGCAGCTCTGAGCGACTGGTTACGCCGAGCTTGGTATAGATCCGGGCGAGGTGGTTGTCGACGGTGCGAACCGACAGGTAGAGGCGCTCGGCAATGACTCGTGACGGCAGCCCGTCGGCTGCGAGCAGCGCGATCTCGCTCTCGCGGTTCGTCAGTGGGATCGGCCCGGTGGGACCGACCAGCTCGGGCGTGGCGGGCGCTTCGCACAGTGCGGCCAGCTCGGTGGCGCGGCGCGCCCACCGGGTCGCCGTGCGTTGGTCGTGGGCCCGCGCCGAGGCCTCCGAAGCGGCCATCGCCGACCCCGCCGCACGGAGGTTGAAGCCCAAGGCAGCGAAAAGCTCCGCCGCGTCGCCGAGCCGGTCGGGGTCGCCATGGGCGAGCCCGGCGGCGTCGTCCGCCAGGACGCCGAGATGGTCGCCCTGCGCCATGGCGGCCAGCGAGCGGAGCCGGTCCGCGACCTCTTTGGCGCGGCCAAGGCGGGCCAGATCGTGCAGGGCCGCACTCTCATCCAGCACGGCCCCGCGGGAGCGCGCTTCGGCGGCCGCGGCGCGGAGCAGTGAACGGGCCTGTTCGGGCTCGCCATCGGCCACCGCCGCCCATGCCCGCGCCTGTCTGATCGTGGTGTCGAAGAGGGCCGCTGGGTGGACGCCGAGGGCATCGAGGGCGCGCCCCGCCTCGCCGGCCACCTCCCTGTCGCGTGCCAGGGCGGCCGCGAACAGGAGCCCTCCGAGGGCCCAACGCAGCGGGCCGCGATGGGCACTCGCCCGGAACGCGGTCGCGCTCTCGCGGTAGGTTCGCTGTGCCGAAACGAGCAGTCCCTGGTGCAGCTGGACCCATCCCAGCGTGGCGCCGAAGAAACCCTCGGCGGCGCGATTCCCGGTGGCGATGGCGGCCTCCAGTCCCGTGCGCGCGGCCTCGGCTGCGCTGTCGAGCCGGCCGAGTGCCACCATGGCCATTGCTCGTGCGGACTGCAGCAGGCTGGCCCGAAAGAGCGTCAGCTGCGGGCCGATCTGTGCGCCTGCCGACATGGCGTCGTCGATGCGGGTGACGGCTTCCTCGCCTCGTCCGACGCCCGGCAGGGCGAACGCCTCGGCGAGCGCCGCCTGGAGCCGCGCCCGGCCGCTCACGACGTCATCGGGCAGGCCGGCGAGTAGCTCGAGCACTTCTCGGTGGCGGCCTGACTGGCCGATCAAGGTCGCCCGGGTGGCCCGGATCTCTGACCACCATTCCCGATCGGCCACCTCGGCTTCACCCTCGACCAGAACACGTTCGGCAGTCTCGCCGTCGGCCAGTCCCCAGAACCATCCGAGCGCCCGGGACACGGCGACGACGGCGCGTTCGTCATCCGTCGTGGCGGTGGCGGCGAGCTCGGCCAGGAGCTTCTCCCGCTCGACGAACCCACCGCGGGCGAACAGCACATCGGCGAGTACGTGGGCCGCCTCGAAGGTGTGATCCGCGACCCAGGCCGCACGCGCGAGGCGTTCCGCTGTCATCCCATCGAAGGCGAAGTGGGCCTGGCGCGCCGCCGCGAGCAGAAGACCCGGTGCGGGCGTGCCACCCCCGTCGAGGCGCCACAGAGCCAGGCGCATCGAGTCGTCCCGCGCGGTGGCACCCTGGCGCTCGAGCGCGTCGGCCAGGGTGCGCGTGAGCCACCGGCGCCTCAAATCGGGAAGCGACGATCGAACGACGTCGCCGTACAGCGGATGGGCGGGCCGAGCGACGACATGCTCGCCGTCGACGTCGACTGCGATGAGGCCGGCGGCCTCGAGACGCTCCACGGCATCGCGGTCGGCCAGCTCCTCGAGCATGTCCAAGCTGATCGGCTCCCCGAGGGCGACGACCTCGAGCGCCGCGTGCTCGTGCTCGTCGAGCGCACCGAAGCGTTCGGCGACCAGCTCGGCCAGACGAGCCGACCCGTGCGGGAGGGCGTCGATACACCAGAGGCCCTCGCGACGCCGGAGCAGACCGGTACGGGTTGCTTCGCCGAGGAGCTCCCGGAGGTACAGGGCATTGCCGGCACAGCGCCGCCACAGCCGCGTTGCAGTGAGCGTCTCCACGGGCCCGTCGAGGACGGCTTCGAGCAGGT
>JBKPHE010000194.1:0-7959 GCA_046744485.1 Actinomycetota bacterium
CAGTACTGCCCGATCGCCCGTGGTGCGGAGATCTTCGCTGAGCGTTGGACGCCGTTGATCATCCGCAACCTGCATCTGGGCTGCGCGACCTTCGGCGAGATCCTTGAGGGTGCGCCCGGACTCTCCCGGACCCTGCTCGCGCAGCGGCTCAAGCAGCTCGAACGCCTTGGCGTCGTCGAGTCGGCACCGAAGGCTCAGGGGCGCGGTCACCGTTACCAGCTCACGAGCTCGGGCCACGATCTGTTCAGGGTCTGCGAGACCCTCGGCGAGTGGGGAGCTCGCTGGCTCGAGATCGTCCCCGAGAACCTCGATCCGTTCGTGGCGCTGTGGTCGATGTGCAACGCGCTCCGCCGGGACCGACTCCCGGACCAGCGCGTGGTCGTCCGGTTGGACTTCACCGGCTTCCGGCCCCACGAGCGCTACTGGCTGCTGCTCGAACACGGCGAGGCCGAGATCTGCAAGACCTATCCCGGTCTGGACGAAGACCTCTTCATCACCGCCGACGCCGAGGCGTTCGTCAAGTGGCACGCCGGGCAACTCTCCTGGGCGGAGGCCACCCGCGACTCCCGGATCCAGCTCCACGGTCCGTCATGGCTCGTCAGAGCCTTCCCGACCTGGAACGGCCGCAGCATGTTCGCTCACATCAAGCCCGACGCCGCCGCTGCCTTCAGAATCGACGCGCCGACTCACCACCGAGCCACTCCCGCCTGGGGGTGACCAGACGCACACGAGAGGGAGCAGTCCAGCGCCATCCGCAGAGGCCGCCGGGGTCCCCCCCCAGGAGCGCGGAGACGGCCACCGTGTCCCAGAAGACATGCCGTTAGGGACGTGCGGTCCGATCGAGATCGATCAGCGACCGATGCCGCGCGCTCGCGGCCCTCGTTGTCCGACGTGCTCAAGTTGGAGCCGTAGTTCCAGTGACCGGAGACCATCCAGGGCCTCGGGGCCATGGCTTGGACGGCGTCGCGCTCAGCCCGAAGGCGCGCTGTGCGCAACACCGCATCAGTGCGCTGAGCGAGACTTGGTCGCGATGGTGGGCAGACGGGGGCCGGCTCGTCCACGGCGAGCACCACGTCTGTCGCCGGCCGATCCAGCCGAGCCGTCGGTCGAGCCGTAACGCTCTGACCAGGACTTTCGTGGTGGAGACGATGGGACTCGAACCCACGACCCCCTGCTTGCAAACCAGGACGGCCGAAACGCTGTTCTGACCAGGAGTTTGCAGCTCAGCGGCGAGCGAGAACCTCGAAATTATCCGCTGATGCAGCCGGGTTCTGACGGGGCCTCGTAGTTCTCGCCCCGGTCGTGGGAGGTCTGGGCATGAACCGTACATCCGACGCGGCCGGAGCCGACGCCCTGCGGGCTCTCAACCGCGCTGAGGCTGAGCGCCACGCTCGGCGGGCGTTCCACCCGGCCGACCGGCGTCGGCGGATCGTTACCACCGCGGCCATCGATGTCGACGCTCTGTCCGAACATGGGCGCCGCATCCTCGACTGGCTTGCCGAGTTTGACCACCCAGCGAGCGACCGCATGGCCGAACCGGTGGCGACGACTCGTGTGGCGGCTGAGTGCATTGCGCCCGGCGTCGCGGTCGATGGTCAGCCCATCATCCGCTCGGGCGGCAGACGCGGTGGGTGATGACGACCCCTTGGGGCGGTCGGCCGTGATGGCGATGGACACGACCGCAACAGGTAAGGGCACGGTGGCCGAGCGCCGCGGAGCGGCCAGAGACGCGTATCGGGCCTCGCTCGCCAAGGGTGTCCCGTTGACCGGCGTCGAGCTCAGCGACGGTTCGGGCTGTCGCCACGCTGGGGCCGTCTGCGCGTAGCCGAGGTACACGCCGAGGCGGCCGTCGGCAACGGGAGCCGGGCCGCGCGCCCTTGTACTATCCGAGGCCCGCGCCTGATCCCGCACGCTCACCGCTCGACGGCGACGCAGAGCATGCGAGTTCTGGAATGGACCCAGACGAACGGCAGGGCGCCACACGCTGACCGGACCGCATCGGAACGGCGACCTCCCGACGACATACCGACACCGGTGACTCCGCTGGTGCGCGGTATCACCACGCTGGCCGTGCTCGCGGTGGCGTTCGTCGCTGCCACCGCGTCGTACGACCACCAGCGAGCCTTGGCGGCGCTGGCCGGCGAGGACTGGCGGGCCTGGTTGCTCCCCGTGTCGGTCGACGGCCTGATCGTGGCCGCCTCCATGTCCATGCTGGTGCGACGCCGAGCCGGGATGTCGGCCGGGGCACTCGCGTGGACATCACTGCTTGCCGGCATCGGTGCCGGCCTCGCCGCCAACCTCGCCGCCGCGGAGCCCACGATTGTCGGCCGAGTCGTCGCCGCCTGGCCCCCGGTCGCCCTGCTTCTGGCCTGGGAACTGCTCATGCAGGTCCGGGCACCTAGCGCTGGCGGACGGCCGCCATGATCACCGATCCACATTCGCTCCATTGCCAGTTGATATCGCTCGATAATTGAGCGAGAGGGCCCGCTCCGACTCAGCCAACCGCAGCACGCCGAGATGGTCACTGCCCAAGGGGGCGTTTCTAGCGTGCGGGTTGGTTGAGGCCGGTTTCGTAGGCGAGGATCACGGCTTGGACGCGATCGCGGAGGTTGAGCTTCATCAGGATGCGTTTGACGTGGGTCCTGATGGTGGATTCCTCGACGACGAGCGCGGCGGCGATCTCGCGGTTGGATAGGCCGCGGGCGATGAGCTTCAGCACGTCCTGCTCTCGGGGTGTGAGCGTGTCGAGCTTGGATCGGTCGGTGAGCTCGGGCGTGGGTTGTTGGGCCATACGGTCGATCACGCGCCGAGTGACCGACGGCGAGAGCAGCGAGTCGCCGGCGGCGATCGTGTGCACGGCCGCGATGAGCTCTTCGGGTCGTGTGCGTTTGAGCAGGAAACCCGAGGCGCCGGCGCGTAGGGCGCCAAAGATGTAGTCGTCCTGCTCGAAGGTCGTGAGGATCAGAACCCTCGCGCCGGGGGCCGTGCGTGACAGTTCACGGGTGGCCGCGATGCCGTCGAGGTCGGGCATGCGGACGTCCATCAACACGACGTCGGGCGCCAGCCGGCGAGTTCGTTCGATTGCTTGGCGTCCGGTGGCTGCTTGGCCGGCGATCTCGATGGTGGAATCGGCGGTGAGGAGCTCGGCCAGCCCGGCGCGCATCAGGTCGTCATCGTCGGCGATGAGCACGCGAGTCACGTGCCCTGACCTCCGTAGGGGATACGAGCGTGGACCCGAAACGCGCCGTTGGCGCGGGCGGCGTCGAGGTCGCCGCCGAGCGGGGTGGCACGCTCACGCATGCCGATCAGCCCATGACCTCCGCGGGACCGCGGCGCGCCCCGGGCGGTCACGGGGTTGGTGACGGTGAGCTCGACCGCCGTGTCGCCGAACGCCAGCTGGATGTGGGCGCTGCCCGTTCCGTGGCGGGCGGCGTTAGTGAGCGCTTCTTGGAGGATGCGGTAGGTGGCCTGATCGGCGGCGCCGCCCAGGTTTTGCGGTGTTCCCGATGCGGCGAGGACGACGTCGAGCCCCGCGGCTCGATGGTGGGCGATCAGGGTGTCCAGCGAGGCCAGCCCAGGCGGGGCTTTGACGGTCCCGTTGGCCAGTTCGTCTCGGCGCAGGGTGCCGACGATCTGGTCGATCTCGTTGACGGTTTGCCGCGCCAGGTTCTCGATTGCTTCTAGGGCCGAGAGTGAGCGGTCGGGGTCCTGGTGGTGCCGCAGCCGGGCGGCGCCGGCGCGCACGGCGATCACGCTGATGGCGTGGCCGGCGGAGTCGTGGAGATCACGAGCGATCCGGGCCCGTTCCTCGGCGGCGGCGAGCAGGCGCTCGCGTTCGGCGTCGCGTTCGGTGCGTAGGGCCCGTTCGTTGAGCTCGGTGATGTGGGCGCGGCGCAGGCGTGTGCGTTCCCCGGCGAACCAGGCGACCGCCCAGGCCAGGCCGCTGTGGAGCAGCTCGCCGCCCGGGAAGGTCCCCTGTGCGGCCGCGGCCGCGCCCAGATAGGCAGCCAGCAACCCGGCCACCGTGATCGTGTTGCGCACCGTCCATGGGCTGGCCTGCGGGCGGCCGGCGGCGACGAGGAACAGTGCGGCGGCGGGACCCAGCGCCAGGTCGAGCGGATAGCCAAGGCCAACCAGCAGCGCGCTCGCCGCCGCGGTGACGATGAACACGCCCAGCGGAGAACGCCGCCAGGCGACCAGTGGCAGCGTCGTGCCGGCGGCCAGCACGACACCGATCGCATCGAGGGATCCGGACTCATCCACCTCGGGGCGGATGCCGCCGTGGGAGAGCAACGCCAGCGTGCCGGCCAGGGCGATGGCCGCGATGGTGACGTCGAGCAGCGTGTCCGGGTGGGGCCGGGCTACGAAGCGCCTGCGTACCGGGGTTGTCGATGCCACCACTGGCGAGGGTACCGGCGCGGCCCCACCCAGAAATCCCCCCGCAGGGTGATCCGTGTCCACGCAACGGGGACCGGCAAGTTCCCCCCACCGGGTGTTTCGCTCCAGGCGGGCCTTTTGTGCAATGGCGGTAATGGAATACATGCGAGAACGGAACGAACCGTGATCGAGGTTCGCGGGTTGACCAAGTCCTTCGGTGACCAGCGGGCCGTCGACGGGCTGACCTTCACCGCCCCGGCCGGAAAGGTGACCGGCTTCCTGGGACCCAACGGCGCCGGCAAGACGACGACTTTTCGGTGCCTGCTGGGTCTGGCCGAGCCCACGTCTGGTGCGGCGCTGATCGATGGCCGTCCCTACCGGGACCTGGCCTCGCCGCGTCGCCGCGTGGGAGCCGTCCTCGAATCCAGCGGCTTCCACCCGGCCCGCACCGGCCGCAACCATCTGCGGGTCATCGCCCGAGCCGCCCGCCTCGACTGCGCCAGGATCGACCCCCTCCTGCAGGTTGTCGGACTCAGCGGCGCGGCCGATCGCCGCGTCGGCGGCTATTCGCTGGGCATGCGCCAACGCCTGAGCCTCGCCACCGCCATGCTCGGTGACCCCGAGGTGGTGGTGCTCGACGAGCCCGCCAACGGCCTGGACCCCGAAGGCGTCAATTGGATCCGGCGCATCCTCCGCCGCTGGGCCGACGACGGCCGCACCATGTTGGTCGCCAGCCACGTGCTCGCCGAGATCGGACAGGTTGTCGACCGCGTGGTCATCATTCGTGCCGGCAAGCTGGTCGCCGAGACTGACATCGCCGACCTGACCACCGGACGCGTGATGGTCAGGGTCGACCGCATCGACCCCATGCTCACCGCGCTGCGCGCCGCCGGAGCCGACCACCAGGTGCTTGCCGACGGCGCGATCGCCGTCATCGGCCGCGACACCGGCGAGATCGGGGGTATCGCCGCCCGGGCCGGCGTCACCGTGACCGAGCTCGCCAAGCAGAGCACGGGAGACAGCCTCGAGGCCATGTTCCTCGACGTGATCGGAGGCAACGGACAATGAAGGATCTCATCGCCGCCGAGTGGCTCAAGCTGCGCACCACCCGCCTGCTCTACGGCAGCATCCCGGCTGCCGTGGCCCTCTCGTTCGCCGCGGTGGCCGGCGCGGTCCTGTCCGCCGACGGCGCCGCCGAGCTCGAATCCACCGACGGCATCCGCGACACCCTGTCGGTGACCGGCACCGGCGCCATCTTGGTGCTCGTCGTCGGCATCATCATCTCCGCCGGCGAATACCGGCACGGCACCGCCGCCGACACCTACCTCACCACCCCGCAACGCCACCGGGTCGTTGCCGCCAAGCTGACCCTGGGTGCCGGCGTCGGTCTGGCCGCCGGCGTGATCACCTCGCTCGCTTGCCTCGGCATCGCCAGCCTGCTCTATACGATCGAAGGCGCCACGTTCCCGCTCGGCGACGCCGAGGTGTGGCTGATCCTGGCGGGGGCCCTCGTCTACACCACCCTGTTCGCCATCCTCGGTGTCGCCCTCGGTGTGCTGATCCGCAACCAGGTGCTCGCCATCGCCAGCGCCCTCGCGTGGCTCGCCACCATCGAACACACCCTGGTCAGCCTGGTGCCCGACATCGGCCGCTGGCTCCCTGTCGCCGCCGGCCAAGCCATCGTCCGCACCAACCTCGAGGATCTCCTCTCCCCCCTCGCCGGCGCCGCCGTGCTCACCGCCTACGCCGCCGCCATCGCCACCGCCGGCATCCGCATCGCCGCCACCCGCGACGCCTGACCACCCCCGACCGCCAGGAGACACGCCATGGAACTACCCACCCATCCCCAACAAGACGACGACCAACAACCCCCCACCACCATCAACTGGGCCACCGTGTTCGCCGTGACCATCGTTACCGCCCTTGTCGCCACCTTGGTGATCCTCCACCTCACGGGCATCGTGGGCCCCGCCGACTGACAACCCATCCCACGCCCCACACCCATGAGCCACGAACACCACCCCCACACCCACCAGGCCAACCCCACCGCCGGCCCGTCCACCGCGGCTAGCGCATCCGAGCCGCGGGATGGGCACCGAGCGATGAGAATCATGCAGACACTCCACGGCCACAGCGACGGGCTGATCCGCCGACCCCGCCTCTATGAGTACGGCGCCGCGATCGGGTTCCTCGGCCGCCGCCGTCGCGTCTACGACGACCTGGTCGCGCGCAGTGGCGCCGCACCCGGCGACCAGATCCTCGACATCGGGTGCGGCACCGGCTACCTCAGCCGCCGAGCAGCCCGTGCCGTCATGCCCAACGGAAACGTCGTCGGCATCGACCCGTCCCGGCCGGTCATCGACTACGCCACCCGCCGGGCATCGGCCAACTGCACCTTTCAGCTCGCCAGCGCCCAAGCTCTCCCCTACCTCGACGCCTCCTTCGACGTCGTGATCTCCAGCCTCGCCATCCACCACCTGCCCCCGGACGGGCGGCCCACCGCGCTGCGCGAGGCATGCCGGGTGCTTCGGCCCGGTGGGCGCCTGCTCATCGCCGACATCCGACGCCGCCCACGACACACGCGCCTCGACAACCCCGTGATGGGTGGGCACACCGAGCGCGCCACGCAACACAGCCCGACCGGCGACCTCGCCGACCTGATCGCGCACGCTGGCTTCGACGTCACCGGCAGCGGTGACCGGCGGCCCTGGCTCCACTACGTCCAGGCCCAGCGCCCCGCGACGCCCAACGACCCACCACCCAGCAGGGCTTCTACCGACGACTAGACCCGGGCCGCGCCCACTGGCTCGGACGTGTTAGCCCGCGCCCGCCGGGTGCGACGTTTGGGACTGTCCGATGGTGTGTGTAACGGGGCGTGATCCAAGGGTCCGCGACCGAGGGTCGCGGGCCGGAGAGGATCACGACCGTGACCACAACTTCTTCTGATTCTGTTTCGTCGGGCGAGCTGTCGGAGCCGGCGCCGAGGGCGTCGGGTCGTAGCGTGTCGCCGGTGGGCGATGAGCCGGCGATGCGGGACTGGGCCGCCGAACTGGTGGAGCGGGCCCGCAGCGAGGGTGTCGAGCTGACCGGTGACAACGGGCTATTGACGGCACTGGTGCGCCAGGTGCTGCAGACCGGCCTGGAGGTGGAGATGACCGACCACCTGGGCTACGAACCCCACGCCGCTGTGGGCCGGGGGTCGGGCAACAGCCGCAACGGCCGCTACCCCAAGACCGTGACTACCGAGGTTGGCACGGTCGAGCTGCGGGTCCCGCGGGACCGCAACTCGAGCTTCGCGCCGGTGACGGTGCGCAAGGGTCAACGCCGGTTGGACGGCCTGAGCGGGAACGTGATCTCGCTGTACGCCAAGGGCATGACCAGCGGTGACATCCAGGCCCATCTGGCCGAGATCTACGGCACCGAGGTGTCCCGGGACACCAGCAGCCGGATCACCGACGCCGTCGTCGAGGACCTCCTGTGGTGGCAGAACCGGCCCCTGGACCGCGTCTATCCGGTCCTGTTGATCGACGCGATCGTGGTGAAGATCCGCGACGGCCAGGTCGCCAACCGGCCCATCTACGT
>JBKPHE010000081.1:0-14043 GCA_046744485.1 Actinomycetota bacterium
GCGCCAGGTCGAGGACCCGGTGTCCGAGAAGCTCCTCCTCAAGGAGGTGCGGGCCGGCGAGATCGTGGTGGTCGATGCCGAGGACGATCCCGAGACGGGCGAGAAGGTCATCACCTTCCGCTCGGTCGAGGGGTTCAGCCCGCCGCCCATGGAGCTAGCCGAGGCCGGCGGCTCGCCGCCAACCGAGGGCTGAGGCTGGAGCGCCACTGAACGGAGGCGGGGGGATCAACCGAATGATCGCGAAGGGCCGCTCCTCGGGGCGGCCCTTTCGCTTGCCGCTGCTCGGGGTGCTCGTGGCGCTCACGGCGACGGCCTGCCAGGTGCGGACCACCGTGGCCGTCGACGTGGCGGACGACGGCTCGGGGACCGTCGAGGTGGCCGTGGGCCTGGACGCCGACGCGGTCGGGCGGCTGCCCGACCTCGACGACGACGGCCGGTCGACCGACGCCGATCTCGCCAGCCTGGTGCGAACCGACGACCTGGTGGCGGCCGGCTGGCGTGTCAGCGGGCCCACCGGTCGGGCGGACGACGGGTTCGTCTGGATCCAGGCGACGAAGCCCTTTGGGACGCCGGAGGAGGCCGGGCGGGTGCTGGGCGAGATCACCGGCACCGACGGTCCGCTGCGCGACCTGCGGGTCGATCGGGACGACAGCTTCGGCCGGACGCGCTTCACGTTCGAGGGCACGGCCGACCTGAGCGGCGGGCTCGAGGCGCTCGGCGACGAGGGCCTGGCCGCCGCCCTCGAGGGCGAGGCGCTGGGCCGGGACGCGACCGCCATCGAGGAGGAGCTGGGACAGCCGCTGTCGGAGATGTTCTCGTTGGAGATCTCGGCCGACCTGCCGGGCGACTCGACGGCCGCCGTCTGGACGCCGGAGCTCGGCGGCCGGCCGGTGGAGATGGCGGCGGCGGGAAACGTCCGGGACTGGTGGGTGCTGGCGCTCGCGGCCGTGGCCATCGCGTGCGGCCTGGCCCTGGCGGGCGTGCTGCTGGTGGGAGTGCTCCGGCGTCGTCGGGCGCCCGCCGGCCCGCCAGCGATGAGTTCCGACGTGCCGGCCGGTCCAACGTACGACAACGTTCCCACCGTCCCCGAGGAGCCTCCCATGCCCACCCGTGAGTCTGCGCCCGTCGGCGCCCCCTGCTGGATCGAGCTGTTCACGTCCGACGTCGAGAAGGGTCGGGCGTTCTACCACGAGCTGTTCGGTTGGACATCCGACGATCCCGCCGAGGAGCTCGGCGGCTACTTCACCTTCTATAAGGACGGCGTGCGGGTGGCTGGCGGTATGCCCAACGACGGCCAGTCGGGTGCCCCAGACGTTTGGTCGGTGTACCTGGCCTGCGAGGACGCCAAGGCCACGGCCGACGCCGCCAAGGCCGGCGGCGGCCAGGTCATGGTCGAACCCATGGAGGTGATGGACCTGGGCACCATGCTCGTGGTGAGCGACGCCGGCGGGGCCGTCATCGGAGGTTGGCAGCCCGGTACCCATCAGGGCTTCGGCGTGTACGGCGAGCCGAGCACCCCCAACTGGTTCGAGCTCTTCACTCGCGACTACGACGCCTCGGTCGACTTCTACCGCAAGGTGTTCGCCTGGGACGCGCGTGTCGCCAGCGACACGCCCGAGCTTCGCTATACGACACTCGGCGAGGGGGAGACCGCGCTGGCCGGCGTCATGGACGCCAGCGCCTTCCTACCCGATGGCGTGCCGGCCCACTGGTCGATCTACTTCGGCGTCGAGGACACCGACGCCACGCTGGCACGCATCGTCGAGCTGGGCGGGTCGATCGTCGAGCCGGCCGTGGACAGCCCGTACGGGCGCTTCGCCCGCGCGGCCGACCCCAGCGGGATCAACTTCAAGATCATCCGGCCCCCCGGCTGACCAACCGTAAGCTGTCATACCCGCTCCGTAGGGTGCGGTGGTGGCCAGGGCAAGGACCGTCTACCGCTGCAGCGACTGTGGCGCCGAAGCACCCAAGTGGATGGGTTGGTGCACGGCCTGCGAGGCCTCCGGCACCCTGGTCGAGGAACCGGTCCGGCCGACCGCGGCGGGCCTGGGCCTCGACACGGGGTGGGGAGGCGCCGGCGGAATGGGCCCGCTGTCGGTACCCATCCCCATCGCCGAGGCGGTGGGCGACGCCACGGAGCCGGTGCCCACCGGCGACGCGGAGCTCGACCGGGTGCTCGGCGGAGGGTTCGTGCCGGGGTCGGTCACGGTGCTCGGCGGCGAGCCAGGCGTCGGCAAGTCCACGCTGCTGCTCCAGGCCCTGGCCGACCAGGCGACGCGCGGGTGCACGTGCCTCTACGTCACGGCAGAGGAGTCGGCGCGGCAGGTGGCGTTGCGCGCCGAGCGGCTGGGGCTGGGCCCGCCGTCGCTCTGGCTCGTGGCCGAGACCTCGCTGCCGCAGGTCCTGAGCCACGTCGACGTGCTGGGGCCCGACGTCGTGGTCGTCGACTCCATCCAGACCGTCTTCGACCCGGCGATGAGCTCCGCGCCCGGGTCGGTCGGCCAGGTGCGGGGCTGCGCCCACCGCCTCGTCGCCGCCGCCAAGGGCCGCGGCGTCACCGTGGTGCTCGTCGGCCACGTCACCAAGGACGGCGGCCTGGCCGGTCCCCGTGTGCTCGAGCACCTCGTCGACACCGTCCTCGCCTTCGAGGGCGAGCGCCACCATGCGCTGCGGATGCTGCGGGCGCTGAAGCACCGGTTCGGGAGCACACACGAGTTGGGCCTGTACGAGATGGGCGAGCGGGGCCTCGTCGGCGTGCCCGATCCGAGCGCCCTGTTCCTCGCCGACCGGCAGGCCGGCGTGGCCGGGTCGGTGGTGGCACCGGTGCTCGACGGCCAGCGGCCGCTCCTGGTCGAGGTGCAGGCGCTGGTGGCTCCCAGCCCGGCGCCGTCGCCGCGGCGCACGGCCCAGGGCATCGACGGAGGCCGGTTGGCCCAGGTGCTGGCGGTGCTCGAACGGCACGCCGAGCTGCCGCTGGGGCGGTGCGAGGTGCACGTGGCGGTGGCGGGTGGCGTCCGCGTGCCCGAGCCCGGTGGTGATCTGGCCGTCGCCCTGGCCGTGGCCTCGTCGGCGCTGGGCCGCCCGCTCGCGGCCGACCTAGTCGCCTGCGGTGAAGTGGGCCTGGGCGGCGAGCTGCGCCAGGTCAACCGCACCGAGCGGCGGCTGGCCGAGGCCGCGCGGCTGGGCTTCTCGCGTGCCGTCGTGCCCCGGTCGGCGCCCGACCCGCCCGCGGGGATGCGCGTGGCCCGTGCGTCGTCGATCGTCGACGCACTGCGCGTCACCCGGGTGACGCCCGCGGCACCGTCGGGGGTCGACGGGCGAGGCAGTGACGAACGCCGCCGCACGCCCGAGGCCCTGGTGCCCGGGGCCCTCTAGCCACCGCCCCGGGCTCCGCCAACGTTCGTCGTTGCCGGACGCACCGCACGTCCGCACGCGACGTGCTGACACGAGCGGGCTGGACTCGTCGTCCCGGCCCACCGCAGGCCCTCCCAGCCAGGGCAGTAGCATTGCGACGTGGTAGCCCGGCCCAGCGCAGAGCTCATGGCCGCCCTAGCGGCCGTGGCTCCGGGCACCCCGCTGCGTGAGGGTCTCGACCGCATCCTCCAGGCGAACAAGGGCGCGCTCATCGTCGTGGGCGACAGTCCCGAGGTCCTCAACATCTGCTCGGGTGGGTTCCTGCTCGACGCCGCCTTCAGCCCCCAGCGGCTGTCGGAGCTCGCCAAGATGGACGGTGCCATCATCCTGGCCAGCGACTCCAGCCGCATCGCCCGCGCCAACGTCCACCTCGTGCCCAACCCCAACGTGCCAACCTCCGAGACCGGCACCCGCCATCGCACCGCCGAGCGCGTCGCTCGCTCCATCAACGTCCCCGTCATCTCGGTGTCGGAGGACATGTCGATCATCGCCGTCTACGTCAACGACGAGAAGCACCCGCTCGAGAACATCCCGCGCCTCCTGACCAGGGCCAACCAGGCGCTGCAGACGCTCGAGCGCTACCGCCAGCGCCTCGACAGCGTCACGGCCTCACTGTCCGCCCTCGAGGTCGAGGACCTGGTGACCGTGCGCGACGTCGTCAACGTGCTGCAGCGCACCGAGATGGTCCGGCGCATCGCCGACGAGATCGCCGGCGACATCGTGGAGCTCGGCGTCGACGGTCGGCTGGTCAAGCTCCAGCTCGAGGAGCTGATGGGCGGCGTCGACGACGATCGCCGCCTGGTGATCCTCGACTACTTCAATCCCGAGTCTGAATGGGAGCTCGAGAAGGCCCTGGCCGCGCTCACGGACATGAGCACCGAGCAGCTGCTCGACCTCAGGGGCGTGGCCGAGACCCTGCACCTCCCGGGCACCGTCGTCGACCTCGACGCCAACGTGCAGCCCCGGGGCTACCGCCTCCTGGCTCGCATCCCCCGCCTGCCGGAGTCGGTGATCGAGCGGATCGTGGGCCGCTTCGGCAGCCTCCAGAAGATCATGCGGGCGACCATCGACGACCTCGACGACGTGGCCGGCGTCGGCGAGTCACGCGCCCGGGCCATCAAGGAGGGCCTGTCTCGCCTGGCCGAGTCGAGCATCCTCGACCGCTACACCTAGCCACGGCACTAGCCGCGCCGGAACGGCCGCGTCTGCGTCGATCGTGTAGAACCCCCGGACATGCGGATCGGCTTGCCTTCGGGGACGCCGGCGGAGATCGCCCGGCCGGACGGGCGGGACCCGTCGCGGGGGCTGGTGGTCATCCCCGACGTCCTGGGCCTGCGGCCGTTGTTCGACGACCTCGTGGCGCGCCTCGCCCGGGAGCAGGGATGGGCCGTGTGCGCGTTCGAGCTGTGGGCAGGGCGGGAGTCGCTGTCGCTGCCCGATCGACTGGCCGCGGGTGGCTCCCTGGACGACGCCCGCATCCTCGGCGACGCCGACGCCGCGGCCGACGCCACGGGGTGTGACCCGGTGGCGGTCATCGGCTTCTGCATGGGCGGCATGTACACGCTCAAGGCCTCCGGCAGCGGGCGGTTCGACCGGGCGGCCGCCTTCTACGGCATGGCCCGGGTGCCGGAGCAGTGGCGCAGCCCCACGCAGGGCGAACCGCTCGACGCCGTGGCCTCACCCGAGCGTTGTCCCACCCTGGCCATCGTCGGCACCGCGGATCCCTGGGTGTCCCCGGCCGACGCCGAGGCGCTCGAAGCCGCGGGCGTCGAGGTGGTGCGCTACGAGGGCGCGGACCACGGCTTCGTCCACGATCCCACCCGGCCCGCACATCGGCCGGACGATGCCGCCGACGCCTGGCGGCGGGTGTTCGCCTTCCTCGGCGGCTCGGCCTGACCGCTACCGCGCCCGGCGCTCGAGCTGCTCGCGGTCGGTGATGCGGTAACGACGCTCCGACTGCTCGATCCAGCCGAGGCGCACGAAGCTGGCGATCGCCTTGTTCACCCGTTCCCGGGAGGCACCGACCATGGCGGCCAGCTCCTCCTGCGTCACGGGCAGGGTGAACTCGTCGGACCCGGCGGCCATCTCGACCAGCCGCTTGGCGGTGCGGCCGGTGACGTCGAGGAACACCGAGTCGGCCAGCGCCACGTCCATCGTGCGCAGTCGCCCGGCCAGCAGCGCCACCACGCCCCACAACAGCTCCGGCCGGTTCTCGTAAACCTGCCGGATGGGGTCGAACCCAATGGCCAGCACCTGGGAGGGCTCCAGGGCTCGGGCCTCTGCCGACCGGCCCAGCCCCTCGAACAACCCCATCTCGCCGAACAGGTCGCCGCGCTCCATGAGGGCGACCACCGACTCCCGTCCGTCGATCGAGCGCTTGGCGATGGCGATCCGCCCGCTCACGACGACGTACATCTTGTCGGGGGCATCGTCCTCGTGGAACACGACATCGCCCCGCCGCAGGTCCTCCGTCGTGCTGGCGTCGGCCAGCTGGAGGAGCTCGCCCGGTGTCAGGTCGGCGAACAGGTCGACGTCGGCGAGCAGGTCGGTGGCGCTCATCACGGGGAACGATAACGACGAGCCGACCGAGCGTCCGCACATACGAAGCCGATCCGGGTGTTTCGATGCATCCGCACCATCTTCATGCCGGGTTCTTCCGGCCGATCCTGCGACCGGTAGCCTCCGGCCGGTCATGCGATCGGTGTGGGTGATCGTCGTGGCGGCCGGATCGGGCAGCCGGTTCGGACGGCCCAAGCAGTACGAGGAGCTCGCGGGACGCCCGGTGCTCGGCTGGTCGCTTGCCGCCGCCCGGGCCACCGCCGCCGGCCCCGACGATGGCGTGGTGGTCGTGGTGCCGCCCGACCGGGCGGGGGAGCCGGCGGCGGGCGCGGACCGGGTCGTCGGGGGCGGGGCAACTCGGTCGTGCTCGGTCCGGGCCGGCTTGGCGGCGGTGCCGGGCGACGCCGATGTCGTCGTGGTTCACGACGGCGCTCGCCCCCTGGCGGGTGCGGAGCTGTTCGCCCGGGTGGTCGAGGCAGTGCGCGACGGTGCCGACGCCGCCGTGCCGGCGGTCGACGTCACCGACACGCTGCGGCGCCGCTCGGGCGGGCTGGTCGATCGCGGCGGACTGGTGGCGGTCCAGACACCCCAGGCGTTCCGGGCCGCGGCGCTGCGCCGGGCCCACGCCGGTGAGCCCGAGGCGACCGACGACGCGTCGCTGGTCGAGGCCGCGGGTGGCAAGGTGGTCGTCGTGGAGGGTTCCCCCGCCAACATCAAGGTCACCCGGCCGATCGATCTCGCGATCGCGGAGGCGTTGCTCCGGTTCGGCGCGACACGATGACCACCACGGGGGGGCCCGCAATCCGGATCGGGCAGGGCTTCGACGTGCATCCGTTCTCCGGCGACACCGACCGTCCGCTGGTCCTCGGCGGCGTGTCGTTCGCGGGGATCCCCGGGCTCGCCGGGCATAGCGACGGTGACGTGATCGCCCACGCCGTCACCGACGCGTTGCTGGGCGCCGCCGGACTGGGTGACATCGGCCAGCGCTTCCCCGACACCGACCCCGCGCTGGCGGGTGCCGACTCCCTCGAGCTCCTGCGCAGGGCCGTGGCGGCGCTGCACGACACCGGTTGGTATCCGCAGAACGTCGACTGCACGGTTGTGCTGGAGGAACCGAAGGTCGCCTCCCGGCGAGCGGCCATCGAGGCACGACTCGGCGACGCGGTGGGCGCGCCGGTGACGGTCAAGGGCAAGCGGCCCGAGGGTCTGGGGGCGCTGGGACGGGCCGAGGGGATCGCCTGCTTCGCGGTGGCGCTGGTCGCCCGCGACGCTGCGGTCGGCGGGGGGTCGACGTGAGCCCGCGCCGTGGACGCCCCAGCGGGGGCGGTGGGGGGATCGGGCGCCCCGGGCGCAGCGCGCCGCCACCCACCAGGTTGACGGGCCGAGGCCGGCCCCCGTCCCTCCCCGCCGGCCGGCGGGGTCGCGTCAGCTCGTCCGGCCGGGGACTGGGCGGTGACCAGGTCGAGGGCCGCCAAGCGGTCCGGGAGCTGCTGCTGGCGGGCACTCGCCGGGTCCGCGAGGTGTGGATGGAGAACGACGCGGGCGACGCGCCGATCCTGCGCGACATCCGCGAGCTGGCCGAGTCCAACCGGGTGCCCCTGAACGTCGTCGGGCGTGGGCGCTTCTCCGCCCAGGCGCGGAGCGAGGCGCCCCAGGGCGTGCTCGCCCTCGCGGCGCCGCTCCCGGAGGCCGATCTCGACGACCTGGCCACCGGGCGCCGGAGCGCACACGACGCGGCCGTCAGCGGTTCCCCCCGCGACGCGGCCGTCGTGCCGTTCCTCGTCGCCCTGGACGGCGTCACCGATCCCGGAAACCTCGGCGCGATCCTGCGGTCCGCCGAGTGCGCGGGCGTCACCGGCGTGGTGCTGCCGCGGCACCGGGCCGTCCACGTCACTCCGGCGGCCACCAAGGCGGCAGCCGGCGCCGTGGAGCACCTGCCCATCGCTGTGGTGGGGGGGTTGCCGGCGGCGCTGGCGCGCCTGCGCGACGCCGGCGTGCACGTGGTCGGCCTGGAGGGACAGGCGGCCAGGTCGCTCTACGACCTGGCCGGTCCGGACGGTCCAGTGTGCGTGGTCCTGGGCGCCGAGGGGAGGGGGCTGTCGCGCCTGGTCCGCGAGCGCTGCGACGAGCTTGTGGCCATCCCCATGCACGGCCGCCTGGGCTCGCTCAACGTGTCGGCGGCAGCCGCGCTCGCATGCTTCGAGGTTGCCCGGCGGCGCTGATCGCGCCGGGGCTTCCCGAGCCCGAGGCGGGAATCGAACCCGCGGCCTGACGCTTACAAGGCGCCTGCTCTGCCGGCTGAGCTACTCGGGCGGCGGCGCGACGATATCGCCGCCCTCATCCGGCCACCCACGGAGGGTGCTTGCATTGGATAGGTGGCCACGCCAGCCTTGTCTGAGTGCATCCTCGCCGACGGCCCACGCACGCCTCGCCGGTCAGCGTCGCCGTTGGCGGCGTGCTCGTCCTGACCGCACCGCACGGTGTGCGCCTTCGTCCTCGCCTTGATCGGGGCGACCCGCCCATCGCGGCGCCGCCGACTCGCCGATCCATCCACGTCACGCCGACGAGGACGCACTTGTGTCCCTGACCGATCGTGACCGGGCGATCCTCGACCTCGAACGGTGCTGGTGGATGCTCCCGGCGCCGAAGAGCGCCGCAATCCGCGAGCATCTGAACCTGTCGCCGACGCGCTACTACCGACTGCTGAACGCCCTGCTCGACGATCCGGACGCCGTGGAGTACGACCCCTTGGTCGTGCACCGGCTGCGCCGGATGCGGCGCCAGCGCCGCCGGGCCCGCTTCGTGGGCCGCACCGGATTCGGGCACGGGCGATAGGAGGCCCCCGCATGCAGACGCAGCGACCACCGACCGAAGGACCGTCCACCCGGTCGAGCCCGACCCGAGGGATCGTGCTCCTGGCGGCGGCGGTCGTGCTGGGATTGTTCCTGCTACGGGCCCTCGAGGACAGCGCGCCGTCCGACGGCATCGCCGCCGGCCCCTCCGAGACGACGGCCGCCGGCGGGGAAGCGACGGACACGACGACGGCGGAGGACGGGGGCGAGACGACCACCACGGCGGCACCCGTGCGCCAACCGGCCGAGATCGTGGTGCGGGTAGCCAACGTCTCCGGTGTGGAGGGCGCCGCCGGCGAGCGAACGCAGCAGCTCACCAGCGCCGGGTACCAGACCGTCGACCCGACCAACGGCCCCGAGGGCCAGCAGCTCGACGCCACACAGGTGCTCTTCGTCGACGGGTTCGAGGGCGAGGCCCGGGCCCTGGCCGAGGCGCTCGGTGCCCCTGCAGACGGCGTGGTCGCCATGCCCGCCCAACCGCCCGTCGATCCTGGCGGAGCCCAGCTCGTGGTGCTGCTCGGCACCGATCTCGCCGGGGGCTGATCTGAGGGTCGATTCCGCGGATCATGCGCGTCGCGCGGGCGGTGGATGCCGAGCCCACGAGCGACCGGCGGAATCGACCCTCACATGAGCGACGTGCTGGCGCCGTTCATCGATCGGCCCGGCCAGGCGGCCCTGCTGCTCGATTTCGACGGCACGCTGTCGCCCATCGTCGATGTGCCCGCCGACGCTCGGCCGCTGGCCGGTGCCAACGAGGTCCTCGAGGTGCTGGCGGCGCGGTTCGCGATCGTGGCGGTGGTGTCGGGGCGCCCGGCCTCGTTCCTGGAGCCGCTGCTGCCGGCAGGCGTGGTCATCTCCGGGATCTACGGCCTCGAGACCGTCCGCGACGGCGTGCGCTCGGATCACGCGGGCGCAGGCGGTTGGCGTGACGCGGTCGCGGTCGCCGCCCGCCGGGCCAAGGAGAACGGACCTGTGGGCATGGCGGTGGAGCCCAAGGGGCTGTCGCTCACTCTCCACTACCGGGAGCATCCGGGGCTCGGGCCGGCCGTGCGCGAGTGGGCGGCGGCAGAGGCGCAGAGATCGGGACTGGTGATGCGCCGGGCCCGCATGTCCTTCGAGCTGCACCCACCCGTCGCCGTCGACAAGGGGACCGCGGTCCAGAACCTGGTGACCGGCGTCGAGGCGGTGTGCTTCGTGGGCGACGACCGGGGTGACCTGCCGGCGTTCGACACCCTCGACCGGCTGGAGGCGCGGGGCGTGGAGGTCCTCAGGGTGGCGGTGGCGAGCGCCGAAGCCCCCGGGGACCTGATCGAGCGTGCCGACGTGATCGTGGACGGGCCGCACGCCGTCCTCGACCTGTTGCGCAAACTGGCGGCGGGAGCACCGACGCCGCTGCCGGCCCGGGACCGGCCGAGTGCCCACTAGCGCTCGCCTACCGCGGCCGCGAGCTGGTCGGACAGCCAGTCGGCAGGGCGGCGCGCCACCGCAAGCTGCCGGAGCAGCTCAGCCCGCGACCGCTTCTCGCCGGCATCCATGCGCAGTGCCTTCGCCAGGGCGTCGGCCGTCCCGGCCACGTCGAACGGCTGCACCTGCACCACCGCGTCGCTGAGCTCGTCCCACACGCCCGCCTCGGTCGACAGGCACACGACGACGTCGCGCTCGTTGACGATGGCGGCTTCCTTGGCCACGAGGTTGAGCCCGTCGCGGATGGGGTTGACCAGTAGCACGTCGGCCCGCCGCAGGACTGCGACCGAGCGCGGGTAGTCGTCGGTGGTGTCGTACACGATGGGCGTCCATCCGGGAGTGGCCCAGCGCTCGTTGATCCGGTCCACCAGGGCCTCGACGTCCCGCTGGTACTCGACATAGGCGGGCACGCCGGTGCGCGACGGGTAGCACGAGGCCAGGAACACGACCCGTTCGCGCCACTCGGGTCGCTGGTCGAGCAGGTCGTCATAGGCCTGGAACCCGCGCAGCAGGTTCTTGGACAGCTCGATGCGGTCCACACGGGCGATGACGACCCGGTCGCCGACCTCGTCCTCGATCTCGGCCAGGGCGCCCTCGCAGGCCGGCGACGAGGCGGCGCGCCGCAGGTCGGGGGCGTCCGCGGGCAGCGGCGAGACGAACGTCGCCGGGGTCAGGGCCAGGCTGGTGCGGCAGCACGCCAGGAAGTCGTCGGCCCAGCGCCGGGAGTGGAACCCGCAGGCCCGGTGGGCGGCGAGGCTCGACAACACCTCGCCGCTCACGTGGCTGGGGAGCACCCCCAGCCACGTCGGGGTCGCGAAAGGGGTGTGGCTGAAGTGCACCGTGGCCACGTCGGGGCGGCGTTCGGCCAGGGCCACGCCCAGCAGGCTGAGGTGGTAGTCCTGCACGAGCACGGCGGCGCCCTCGGGCGCATCCTCGGCCACGGCGTCGGCGAAGGCCTCGTTGACGTGGCGATAGGCGAGCCAGGCGTCACGCAGGTCGCGCCCGAACGCCGGTGCGCGGGGCAGGTCGTAGAGCCCGTGGTGGACGAACCACAGGACCTGGGTGCTCACCACGTCGTTGGCCAGCCTGAACGCCTCGCGGTCGACGGCCACGAGATGGACGCGGAAGCCCTCGGCGTCGATCAGGCCCTTGGCCGCGGCCTCGCGATCACCGTCGGACATCGCGGCGGCGATCCAGCTCGCGCCCGTGTCGGCCACGACCGGCCGGAGGCCCGAGACGAGTCCCCCCGCCCCCCGGGTCGCCACCAGATGGCCCCGCTCGTCACGCCGGAACGACAGAGGGCCGCGGTTGGACACGATGACGACGGGACGATCCACGGGTGGTCGAGGCTAGATGGTCCCGGGCGCCCGGCCTGCACGACCGATTGGGCCACACTGTCCGGGCATGCGTGTGGTCGCCGCGCCCGACAAGCTCCGGGGGACCGCCACCGCCCGCGACGTGGCGGCCGCGTTGGGGCGCGCGGCCGCGGCCGCCGGATGGGATTGCGACGAGGTTCCGCTGGCGGACGGTGGCGAGGGCACGCTCGAGGTGCTGGGCGGGCCCAACCGGAGCACATCCGTGACCGGGCCCCTCGGCGATCCCGTCCGGGCCGAGTGGCGGCTCGAGGGGCACATGGCGGTGATCGAGATGGCGCGGGCATCGGGGCTCGCGCTGGTCGGTGGCCCCGACGGCAACGACCCCGTCGCGGCATCGACCGTGGGAACCGGTGAGCTGATCGGCAGCGCCATCGACAGCGGGGCCCGGCGTGTGCTGGTGGGCCTGGGCGGATCGGCCACCACCGACGGGGGGCTGGGGGCGCTACGGGCCCTGTACCCGCTGCACCGGCTGGGCGGGCTCGACCTCGTGGCGCTGTGCGACGTCCGTACCCGCTTCGTCGACGCCGCCGAGGCGTTCGCCCCGCAGAAGGGCGCGTCGCCGGCCCAGGTGGAGCTGCTCCGGCGCCGGCTGGACCGCCTGGCCGACGTCTACCGGTCCGACTACGGGGTCGACGTGCGCGACCTCGACGGCGCCGGCGCCGCCGGCGGCCTCGCGGGCGGGCTCGCAGTTGCCGGCGCCTCGCTGGTGCCGGGCTTCGAGGCGGTCGCCGACGAGCTCGACCTCCATGACGTGGTCGAGGGCGCCGACCTGGTGATCACGGCCGAGGGATTCCTCGACCAGCAGTCGTTCGAGGGCAAGGTGGTCGGGGGCGTGGTCGGGCTGGCGGCGCCCCTCGGCGTCCCGTGCGTGGCCGTCGTCGGCGAGGTCGTCGACGACCTGGAACCCCCAGGCAAGGGCCTCGAGATCGTGTCGCTTGTGGAGCGGTTCGGCCGCGAGCGCGCCCACGCCGACACGCTCGCGTGCATCGAGGCGGTCGCCGCGGACGTCCTCGCCGCCCGGCGGTGAAAGTGGCGTCCGAATGTGCCGGCTTCCGGCAGTCGGGCACAGCGGTTGCAGCGGCGCCGGAATGCCGGTCGCCCTCGGGCCGTTGGCTACGATCGCCGGGCCCTCAGACCACCAAGGACCAGTTCATGAGCGTCTCCGTCCGCATCCCGACCACGCTGCGCACCCTCACGGCGGGCAAGTCCGAGGTGTCGCTGGAAGGATCCAACGTGCGGGACGTGCTCGCCGGCCTCGACAAGGTTCATCCTGGCTTCGCCGACCGGCTGCTCGACGACGACGGCAACCTGCGGCGCTTCGTCAACGTGTTCGTGGCCGACGACGACATCAGGTTCCTGGACGGCCTCGACACCCCCGTCCCCGATGGTTCCGAGGTGTCGATCATCCCTGCCGTCGCCGGCGGCTGAGCCCCGCTCCCGCTGACATCGGGTTAGCACTCACGTGTTGCGAGTGCTGATCCCAGGTGCTTGACTGGCTAGCACTCACATCAATCGAGTGCTAACCCCGTGCCCAACGGAGGGATTCAGGGATGCCGAAGATCATCGCTTTCGACACGGAGGCCCGTCGCAGCCTCGAGTCCGGCATGAACAAGCTGGCCGACGCCGTCCGGGTCACCCTCGGCCCCAAGGGCCGAAACGTCGTCCTCGACAAGAAGTGGGGCGCTCCCACGATCACCAACGACGGCGTGTCGATCGCCAAGGAGATCGAGCTCGAGGACCCCTACGAGAACATCGGGGCCGAGCTGGTCAAGGAGGTCGCCAAGAAGACCGACGACGTCGCGGGCGACGGGACCACCACCGCCACCGTGCTGGCATGGTCGATGGTGCGCGAGGGCCTGCGCAACGTCGCCGCCGGCGCCAACCCGATGTCCCTGAAGAGGGGCATCGAGGCCGCCGTGGCCGAGGCCGTCGAGGCGATTGCCGACGTGGCGGTCGACGTCGACTCCAAGGACCAGATCGCCCAGGTGGCCGGCATCTCGGCCGCCGATCCCGAGATCGGCGAGATGATCGCCGAAGCCATCGACAAGGTCGGCAAGGACGGCGTCATCACGGTCGAGGAGTCGCAGACCTTCGGTATGGAGATGGACCTGGTCGAGGGCATGCGCTTCGACAAGGGCTACATCTCGCCCTACTTCGTCACCGACCCCGACCGGATGGAGGCCGTCCTCGACGACGCCCAGATCCTCCTCGTCGGCTCCAAGATCTCCAACGTGCGTGACCTGCTGCCCGTGCTCGAGAAGGTCATGCAGGCCGGCAAGCCGCTGGTGGTGATCGCCGAGGACGTCGAGGGCGAGGCGCTGGCCACGCTGGTCGTCAACAAGATCCGCGGCACCTTCAAGTCGGCAGCGGTGAAGGCG
>JBKPHE010000077.1:0-2088 GCA_046744485.1 Actinomycetota bacterium
CCCCCGCGCGGGGGGGGGGGGGGGGGCGGGGGGGGCGGCGGGGCGGGGCGCGGGGGGGGCGGGGGCCCCCCCCCCCCCCCCCCCACGACCCGCATGCCGGCCATGACCGCCGACGCCGCGTTGGTGCCGTGGGCCGACGACGGGATCAGGCAGACGTCGCGCTGGTCGTCGCCGCGGCTGCGGTGGTAGGCGCGGATGGCGAGGAGCCCGGCGAGCTCGCCCTGCGAGCCGGCGTTGGGCTGCAGTGAGACGGCGTCGTAGCCGGTCATCTCGGCGAGCATCGCCTCGAGCTCGTGGATCAGCTCCACGTAGCCGTCGGCCTGGTCGAGCGGGGCGAACGGATGGATGTCGGCGAACTCGGGCCACGTCACCGGCTCCATCTCGGTGGTGGCGTTGAGCTTCATCGTGCACGAGCCCAGCGGGATCATCGCCCGGTCCAGCGCCACGTCCTTGTCGGCCAGGCGACGCAGGTAGCGCAGCATCTCGGTCTCGCTGCGGTGCTCGTGGAAGACGGGATGGGTGAGGTACTCGCTCGTCCGGCGCTCGTGGACCGGGATCCCGTCGTCGTCGGCCACGAAGCCCTCGGCCACACCGAAGGCCGCCAAGACCAGCGGCAACGCCGGGGACGTGGTCTCGTCGAAGGAGAGGCCCAGCGTGTCGCCATCGACGCGGCGGAGGTTGACGCCCGCCTCTCGAGCCCGCTCGAAGATCTCGGCGGCCTGGCCGGGGGCGCGCACGGTCACAGTGTCGAACCAGGTGTCGTTGACCACCTCGAAGCCCGCGGCGCCGAGGGTCCTGGCGGTGGCGGTCGCCTGCATGTGCACCCGCTCGGCGATTGCCTTGAGCCCCTCGGGCCCGTGGTAGACGGCGTACATCGACGCCATCACCGCCAGGAGCACCTGGGCGGTGCAGATGTTGGACGTGGCCTTCTCGCGGCGGATGTGCTGCTCGCGGGTCTGCAGCGCCAGCCGGTGCGCGGGGCGCCCGGCGGCGTCGATCGACACGCCCACGAGTCGGCCGGGGAGCGACCGCCGGTGGGCGTGAAGGGTGGCCAGGAAGCCGGCGTGGGGCCCGCCGAAGCCCATGGGGACGCCGAACCGCTGGGCCGAGCCCACGGCTGCGTCGGCGCCCAGCTCGCCGGGCGGGACCAGCAGGGTGCAGGCGAGCAGGTCGGTGGCCACCACAGCCAGGCCGCCGGCACCATGGACCGCCTCGATGACCGGCCGCAGGTCACGCACCAGGCCCGACGTGCCCGGGTGCTGCAGCAGCACGCCGAACGTGTCGGCCGGGGAGAGGTCGGCGAAGGGATCACCCACCACCACCTCGATGCCCAGCGGTTCGGCCCGGGTGGCCACCACCGCGATGGTCTGCGGGTGGCATTCGGCATCGACGAAGAACACGCCGCCGGCGTGGCGCGACGACCGGCGGCACAGCGTCATCGCCTCGGCGGCGGCCGTGGCCTCGTCGAGCATCGAGGCGTTGGCGATCTCGAGGCCCGTGAGGTCGCAGACCATGGTCTGGAAGTTGAGTAGCGCCTCGAGCCGGCCCTGGCTGATCTCGGGCTGGTAGGGCGTGTACGCCGTGTACCACGCGGGGTTCTCGAGGACGTTGCGCAGGATCACCCCGGGGGTGTGCGTGCCGTAGTAGCCCTGGCCGATCAGCGAGGTGAGCACGGTGTTGCGGTCGGCCAGCCGGCGCAGGTGGGCGAGGGCGTGGGGCTCGCTCATGGCATCGTCGAGCGCCAGCGGCTTGTCGTCGCGGATGGCCGCCGGCACCGCTTGGTCGATCAGGTCGTCGAGCGACGCCAGCCCCAGCACGCCGAGCATGCGTCCGGCGTCGGCGGCCGTGATGCCGATGTGGCGGTCCGGGAACGCCCCTGGGAAGGCGGCTGGGTCGGTCACGGCATGCTCCAGAGGGTTGGTGGTCGTTGGCGCTTCTCGGTCACTCGCCCTGAGGGGTCCCAGCGACGATGCACCCCCTCTGTCGCCGCGCAACGCAGCTCCAGAGCTGCCTGATCCCCGTGGTCCCTGGTGCCTGAGAGGTTCCGGGGTGGTTGCCCCTTCGGCGCCCGACGGCCGAAGACCTTCC
>JBKPHE010000103.1:0-26628 GCA_046744485.1 Actinomycetota bacterium
GTGGTGAAGACCAGGCCGTGGCCCCGGGGGATCGTGCTGGCGGTGGCGCGCGACTGCGCCCGGGGACGTTGCTCGACGACGACGAACTCGCCACCGGTGTAGCCATCACCGGGTTGGTCGAGGCCGATGACGACCTGGAGCGGGAACACCAGGTCGCCGTAGAGATCGCGGTGCAGGGCGTTCCAATCGCCCGGGCCGTAGCGCAGCATCAGCGGCGTGGGTCGGGTCTGTCCGGCATCGTGGCACCGATCGAGCCAGTCCTCGAGGCGATCCGGCCACGGCGCCGGCTGGTCTTGCCGCTGCGCCCATGTCCGCGCGATCGGCAGGAGGTGGGGCCAGAACGACGCCCGCAGCTCGGCCACGATCTCCGGTAGCGGGTGGTCGAAGTAGCGGTACTGCCCCTCGCCGAAGCGGTGCCGGGCCATGTCGATCGTGGATCGGAACCGGGCGTCGTCGTCATAGACGCCGACCAGCGACCGGCATTCGGCGGCGGTGAGAACCGACCCGGTCGGCCCCACCCCGACGTCGTCGAGGCTGTCACCGATGGCGGTCCAGCGGAGCCGGTCCACCCGTTCGGCGATGGACCTCGGGGCGCTCATGACAGTCCCGTCTCCCGCACGGTGATGCTCAGGCGCCCGGGCGGGAGGCCGAGGTCCCGGGGCGCCGTGCCCGGGAACACCTTGGGCACCCCGTGGTGGATGCGACGCATCGGGCCGCCGAACACGAACAGGTCGCCGCTGCGCATCTCGATGTCGGTGAACGGCCCGGTGCGGCGGTCGACGCCGGCGAGCCGGAAGGTGCACGAGTCGCCCAGGCTGATCGTGACGACGGGCGCGGCGGAAGGCTCCTCGCCGTCCTGGTGGAGCCCGAGGCGGGCGCCGGGGGCATAGAGGTTCACGATGGCGGCGTCGGGTGCGTAGGCCGCCGCCTCGGGGCCGCAGGCGCCGTAGGCGGTCTCGACGGCGTCACGGGCCAGCTCGATGATCTCGGGTGGCAGCGGCTTCACGGGCGCACCATCGGTGTCGTCCGCCGTGCGGCTGTACGCGTAGGGCTGCCAGTGCCAACCGAGGCACACCGACTGCACGCTCATCACGTGGCCGGTCGGAACGCGGGGATGACGCAGGCCGGCGGGCGGCAGTGCCCACCGGCGGAAGTCCTCGACCAGGCCCTGTTGCGCGGGGAGACCGAGCCAGTCCGGGACGTGCACGACGCCCGGCAACACCTCGCGTCGGGCTCGAGGGGCCTCGAGCTCGACAAGGGGCAGGGATGGCTGGTGATCGGGTCCGACTTCGGGGGCCGGCGGCGGCAACGTGGTCGGCACGCCACCCTGGCGGCTGCGCGCCCCACCGCGGCGCGTCGTGGGAACAGCGACGTTCATGTGACGTAAAACGAGCACTCGCCTCGGTCCGTGAGGTTCGGATCAGCCGCGACCTCGCCAGCGCCGACGCCAGCGGCGCCGCAGGCACGCCCGCGCAGTTCGTGAACGGCCACGGGTACGAGGGTTCTAGTCGACGTGCTCGCCGATCTCGCGGCCCTCGTCGGACAGGCCCTCTTCCTCCAACTCGCCCTCGAGCACCTCGCGATAGGTGATCGGGTCGGGGTTCTCCTCGGCCGCGTCGTGGGCGAGCTCCTCCGCCCGTTCCTCGTCGGACTCGGCGGTGTCGTCTTCGCGATCGGACATGCGCGCCTCCTCGGCGGTCGGCTCCACCACGCGTTCCCCGACTCCGGCCACCCGAAACGAGGGCGCCGCAGCTCGGCCGCTACCGTGCGAGGGACCATGTCGGAATCGGAACCCGAGTGGGTGCCCAAGCGGCGGCGTCGTTGGTTGGGCATCGCCGGTGCCGTGGTCATCGTCGGCCTGCTCGCCGCCTCGGTCGCCGCGGCCTGGACGTCCGTGGACGAGGCCGACACCGACCCGCTGGCGGCTCGCCCGACCGGTGACGCGCCGGAGGACGACGGGTCGAGCGGCGACGCCCCGCCGCCGGCCAGCGCGGCCGAGGTGCGCGCCGCGGTCGACGAGATCAGTGCCTTCGTCGAAGCGGAGCGGGGCCTGGCGTTCACCGAGCCGGTGGACGTCGAGCTGGCGGGCGAGGGGGAGTTCCAGCGTCGGCTGCTCGAGGACTTCGACGAGGGAGTCGACGAGCTGCGGGAGACGGAGGTCCTCCTGCAGGCCTTCGGGCTGGTCGAGCCGGACGTCGACCTCGTGGAGGCCATGCGCGCGTTGCTCGGCGCCGGCGTGGTCGGCTTCTACGACCCGGAGACCGACGAGCTGGTCGTCCGGGGGACGGCGCTCACGCCGTACGTCCGCACCACCATCGCCCACGAGCTCACGCACGCTCTCGACGATCAGCGCTTCGACCTCGATCGACCCGAGTACGACGACGCCGCCGACGAGATCGACTTCGGGTTCAGCGCCCTCGTGGAGGGCAACGCCCGCCGCGTCGAGGATGCCTACCTTGCCGGCCTCAGCGACGAGGAGCAGCTCGACGCCGCCGCCGAGGAACTGTCGTTGGGGGGCGGCCTCGACCTCGGCGACGTGCCACTGGTGCTGGTCGACCTGATCAGCGCGCCGTACGGCCTGGGGCAGGACTTCGTCGTCCAGTTGATGGACGACGGTGGGCAGGAGGCGCTCGACGCCGCGTTCGGTGCCCCACCCCGCACCAGCGAGCAGGTGATCGACCCGGCCAGCTACGAAGCCGGCGAGGGCGGGATCGAGGTGCCAGTCCCGGCGGTCCCCGGCCCGATCGTGGACGAGGGTGTGGCCGGCCAGTTCCTGATCCAGGTCGTGCTGGCGGACGGACTGGACGCCGGCCGAGCCCGCGAGGCGGCTACGGGATGGGGCGGCGACTCGGTGGTGGCGTGGCGGGACGGCCAGCGGCCGTGCGCCACGCTGGCGGCCGTGGGCGACGACCCCGACGAGACGGCCGAGTTGCGGGGCGCGTTCGAGGACTGGGCGGCCGAGCAAGGCTTCGGCGGCACCGGGCCCGACGTGACGATCGCGCCGAACGGGGACGGTCCCGTGACCGTCCAGACCTGCGGGCGCTGAGAAGCGGTCGGCCCGGGTCACGTGCCCCGCGCCAAGTCCAGCGCCAGGTCGACGGCGTCGGCGGCCGTGCGCGCCGGGACCGTGCCGGCCACGTCCCAGGCCTCCCCCAGGACGATGACCGGCGTGCCCGCCAGCAGGGCGAATGCGACCTCGGACAGCGTGCCGTAGGCGCCAGGCAGGGCAATGACCGCAGCGGCGTCCATCACCACCAGCGCGTTGCGCGCCTCGCCCACGCCGGTCGGCACGGCGATGGTGACGTAGGGGTTGGCCTCGGTGCGGGTAGTGCCGGGAAGGATGCCGACGGTGGAGCCGCCCGCCAGCACCGCTCCCCGGCAGGCGGCCTCGGCCACGCCCGCGCGCCCGCCGGTGACGACGACGCAGTTCCGCTGGGCGAGCAGGCGTCCGACCTCCTCGGCGAGGGCGAGGACCGACTCGGCGGCCTCGGTGCCGCCGATCACCGAGACGTAGCGCGGCCGCGAGGTGAGTCCGGCCATCCCCATGGCCGAATTATCGCGTGCGGCCGGTCATGCGCCGGCCGAGCGGGGGCGTGGGAGTCTCCCGGTGCGGATGCGGTCGTGGGCCAGCGCAGTGGGTACCGTCCATCACGTGACAAGCGAAGGCGACGTCCACCGCGTGGAGCGAGACAGCATGGGGGAGATCCGGGTGCCCGCCTCGGCCCACTGGGGTGCACACACGCAGCGGGCGGTCGAGAACTTTCCGATCTCGGGCGTGCCCCTGGAGGCGTCGCTGATCGCGGCGCTGGCCCGCATCAAGGGGGCCGCGGCCCAGGCCAACGCGCGACTCGGCGTCATCGAATCGGACATGGCCGACGCCATCAGCGCCGCCGCCGCCGAGGTGGCCGACGGCCGCTGGGATGCGGACTTCCCCATCGACGTGTTCCAGACCGGTTCCGGCACCAGCTCCAACATGAACGCCAACGAGGTCCTGGCCCGCCTGGCCTCCGAGCGGCTGGGGCGCCCGGTCCACCCCAACGACCACGTCAACGCGTCGCAGTCGTCCAACGACGTGTTCCCTTCGGCGATCCACGTTGCGGCTGCGCACCAGACGCAGACCGTGCTGCTCCCGGCGCTGGAGTACCTGTGCTTGGCGCTACGAGCCAAGGCCCATTCCTTCGCCGACGTCGTCAAGTCGGGCCGCACCCACCTCATGGACGCCACGCCGGTCACGCTCGGCCAGGAGTTCGGTGGCTACGCCTCCCAGGTCTCCCAGGCGGCGGGGCGCATCAAGTCGACGCTGGCCAGCGTCGGTGAGCTGGCGCTCGGTGGCACGGCCGTCGGCACCGGCATCAACTGTCCCCCGGGTTTCGCGGCGGACGTGATCGACCAGCTGGCGCGCGACCTGGAGCTGCCACTCGCCGAGGCGGGCGACCACTTCGCCGTGCAAGGCGCCCGCGACGCGTTGGTGGCGCTGTCGGGCAGCCTGCGCGGGCTGGCGGCGGCCCTGGTCAAGATCGGCAACGACATCCGCTGGATGGCGTCGGGGCCTCGCACCGGGCTGGCCGAGATCCGCCTGCCCGACCTGCAGCCGGGCTCGTCGATCATGCCGGGCAAGGTCAACCCGGTACTGGTGGAGGCGCTGACGCAGGTATCGGCCCAGGTGATCGGCAACGACGCCGTCGTCGCGTTCGCCGGATCGCAGGGCAACTTCGAGCTGAACGTCTACATGCCGGTCATCTCCCGCAACCTGCTCGAGTCGATCCGTCTGCTGGGCAACGTGACCCGGCTGTTCGCCGACCGCTGCGTGGCCGGCATCGAGGCCGACGTCGAGCGCTGCCGCACCTACGCCGAGTCGAGCCCGTCGCTCGGGACCTCACTCACCCCGTACATCGGGTACGACGCCGCCGGCGTCATCGTCAAGGAGAGCATGGCCACCGGGCGCAGCGTCCGCGAGCTCGCGCTCGAGAAGGGGCTGCTCACCGAGGAACAGCTCGACGTCGCCCTCGACGTCCTCGGCATGACCAAGGGCGGGATCCGCAAGTAGCACGTAGGGGGCGTACCCGAGGCCCTCAGGCGCCGAGGGCAGGGGAGCCGGGGTACGGCTTGGGATCGGCGGGCCCGGGGATGTTCGGCCGCGTCCAGCTCATCGCCTTGGCAAGCTCGGACACGGCGTTCCGCCACTCCGGTGGGTCCCATCCTTCGGCGAGGGCTGCGACCGACCGGTCCTGCCGCAGGTGCACGAAGGCGGGCAGCTCGTTGACCCCGATGGCCTTGACCAGGTCGCGGTCCGGGTCGGTGAAGGTCAGCATCCGCTGCGCCCAGGGGCCGAGGAACTCGCGGGTGTCGTCGGCGTCGGCGGTCACCACGAAGGCGATGCGGCAGTCGGCCCCCCGGAAGTCCTCGAGGATGCGACCGGCCGTCTCCAGCAGCCAGGCGCTCTCGTAGGTGTAGGGATCGAGGATCACCGCCGCCAGGTGGAACGTGATCAGCCAGGCGTCGAGGGTTCGTGGCTCACCGTCGAGGGGCGCGAGCTGTAGGTCACCAGGGGGGTCGGTCGCCACGGCCCGAGACGGTAGCAAGCTGCAGTTTCCGGGAGCAGATTGGGGGCTACGGTCGAACCGGTGCATCCGATCGAGCGGCTGCGGGCGGTGGCGCGAGCGCGAGACGTCGAGCAGACGCTGCTGGCGAGCGAGGCCGCGTCGGTGCTCGGGTCACTGGCCTTCGACCCGATGAGCCTGCTCACCTCGTGTCGCCGGCTGATCGACCGGCACCCGGCGGCGGGGGCGCTCTGGTGGGCCTGCGCCCGGCTGCTCGCCGCCGACGACGCCAGGACGGAGGCCCGAACGATCGCCCTCGAGCTGGACGACGACCCCGCCCGGATCGACCTGAGCCTGGAGCTGCCGGACGGCGCGGCCGTCGCCGTGATCCCGGACGCCGCCGGCGGCTCGGACCTCGCCTACGACCTGGCGGGCATGCGCGACGACCTCGAGGTCGTCGAGACCGACGACCTTGACGCCCGTGACGCCGGCAGCGAGGCGGCCGAGCGGATCCTGCTCGTCGAGGCGGGCGCGGCCGCCCCCGATCGGTTCCTCGGCACCGCCGGGACGGGCGAGGCGATGGCGGCGGCCCGCCAGGCGGGCGCGGCGGTGTGGCTGGTGGTGGCCGTGGGCCGGCGCCTGCCGGGACCGCTGTTCGACGCCCTGGTGACGCGCGTTGGCGTGGCGGCGGGCGAGGTCGTTCCGATCGAGAGGATCGACCGCGTCATCGAGCCCCGCCGAGTGCCCTGCCCGTGCCCACCCGAGCTGCTGCACGCGCCCCCGGGGCGATAGGAGCCGGGGGCGCCGCTGCGTGACGGGTCGATCGCTTCAACGACCTGGAAGAATCCCCGCCATGAAGCGCCGCGACCTGATCCGCATGTCCGACGACGAGGTGGCCGAGTTCCTCCGGGGATGCCACACCATGAACGTCGCGACCATCAACCACGACGGGACGATCCACATGGTGGCCATGTGGTACGGCTTCGCGGGGCAGGAGCCGGCGTTCTGGACGTTCGGCAAGTCGCAGAAGATCCTCAACCTCGAGCGCGACCCGAGGATCACCTGCCTGGTCGAGGCCGGCGAGAAGTACGAGGAGCTGCAGGGCGTCGAGCTGGTGGGTCGGGCCGAGCTGGTGCCGGACCACGACGGCAGGATGGCCATCGGCCGCAGTGTCTTTGAGCGCTACGTCGGCGAGTGGTCCGAGGAGGTGCAACCCTTCCTGGAACGCACTGGCGCCAAACGGGTGGGTGTGATCGTCCACGTCGACCGCGTCGTCTCGTGGGACCACCGCAAGCTCGGCGGCGAGTACTGACCTGGCGGGCCGGGGCCCAGCGGGCGCGTTAGCGTCGGCCAGCATGGGAGAGATCGTCGAGTTCCCGAGCAACGGCAGCACCGCCCAGGGCTATCTGGCCGTGCCCGAGGGCGGCCGCGGCATCCCCGTGGTCGTCATCCAGGAGTGGTGGGGCCTCGTGCCCCACATCGAAGACGTGTGTGAACGCTTCGCGTCCGAAGGATTCGTGGCCCTGGCGCCCGACCTGTTCCACGGCCGGAAGGCCAGCGAGCCCGACGAGGCCGGCAAGCTCATGATGGCGTTGAACCTCGAGCAGGCCGCCAAGGACATGTCCGGCGCCGTCGACAAGGTGGCGGAGGTATCGGGCAGCGATCGCGTGGGTGTCACCGGGTTCTGCATGGGCGGCGGACTGGCGCTGGTGCTCGCCTCGCGGCGGCCCGACAAGATCAAGGCCGCCGTCCCCTGGTACGGGCTGTTCGCGTGGCCCGGCTCGGAGCCCGACTGGTCGACGCTCGATGCCGCGGTCCTCGGCCACTACGCCGAAAAGGACGCGTACTTCACCCCCGAGCTGGCCGAGCAGATGCACCAGAACATGCTGGCCGCTGGGCTCGACGCCACCGTCCATGTCGTGCCCGGCGCCGATCATGCCTTCTTCAACGACACGCGGCCCGAGGTGCACGACCCCGAGGCGTCGGCCCAGTGCTGGCGGGAGACGCTCGACTTCTTCCGCGAGACGCTCGGTTGAGCGTCAACTCGGGGAGATGACCGACGTCGTCGAGCGCTACCTGGAGCTCGGGCTGCGGCTCGGCCGCCATGTCGATGGATTCGTCGATGCGTACTACGGCCCACCCGAGCTGGCCGACCGGGCCGCGGCCGAGCCGCCACGCCCCCCGGCCGAGCTGGCAGGGCAGGCCGGCCGCCTGGTCGCCGACCTCGATGCCGGTGACGGTGCCGACCGGCTCGATGCCGGACGCCGGCGCTGGATCCGGGCGCAGGCCGTGGGCCTCCGCACCAGCGCCCGCAAGCTGGCGGGGGCCGACATCGGCTACCTCGACGAGGTCGAGTCGTGCTACGGCGCCCGCCCCGGACTCGTACCGGACGACGAGTTCGCGGCCGCTCACCGGCGCCTCGACCAGGTCCTGGCCCCCGATGGCGGCGCCCCACTGCGCGAGCGGTACATCGCCTGGCGCGAGGCGCACGCGGTCCCGGTCGACACGCTCGAGCCCGCCATCCGGTCACTGGCCGACGACTGGCGCGAGCGGACCCAACGGCTCTTCGGGCTGCCGGACGGCGAGCACGTCGAGTGGATCTTCGAGACCGACAAGCCGTGGTCCGGCTTCAACTACTACGAGGGTGGGCTGCGCAGCCGCGTTGCCATCAACCTCGACCTGCCGGTGCTGTCGCTGACGCTGGGCCACCTCGTGGCCCACGAGGCCTATCCGGGCCACCACACGGAGCACTCGCGCAAGGAGGTCGGCCTCGTCCGCCAGCGCCGCTGGCTCGAGGAGACGATCTTCCTCGTGGGCACGCCGCAGTGCACGATGGCCGAGGGCCTGGCCGACCTCGGGGTCGAGGTCGTGGTGGGTCGTCGTCCGGAACCGGTGGTGGCCGAGCATCTGCGGCCGCTCGGCATCCGCTACGACGCCGAGGTGGCCGCGGCCGTGGCCGAATCGGCCGAGGCGCTGTCGTGGGTGCGGTCGAACGCCGCCGTCCATCTCCACGACGGCGGTTGGCCGGTCGAGGATGTGGTTGCCTACCTCGAGCGCTGGGCCCTGCTGCCGCACAACCGGGCCGAGAAGGCGGTGTCCTTCCTCACCGACCCCACGTGGCGTGCGTACAGCCACTGCTACACCGAGGGCCTGCGCCTGTGCCGGGCATATGTCGACGGTGATCCCGCCCGGTTCGAGCGCCTGGTCACCGACCAACTGCTGCCGGCCGACCTCGCCACCGCTGCGGCGTAGCCTCGGGCCTGCCATGTCGCCACGGTCGCGTGACCTGCCCCGGCGGTCGTGCCATGCCGTGCCGGGGTCGAACCCGCGCTTCATCGCCAAGGCGCAGAGCCTCCCGGCGGACATGGTGCTCCTCGACCTCGAGGACGCAGTCGCGCCCACCGAGAAGGAGTCCGCCCGGGCCACCGTCGCCGGCGCCGTCGCGAGGGGCGACTGGGGTGACACGATCGTCGCCGTGCGGGTCAACGACTGGTCGACCCGCTGGACGACCTTCGACATCCTCGAGGTCGTCGCCGGGGCGGGCCCGCGCCTCGACGAGATCGTCCTCCCCAAGGTGGAGAGCCCGGCGCAGGTCGTGGCGGCCGACCTGGTGTTGCGCCAGGCCGAGATCCGGGCCGGACTGCCCGTGGGCCACCTCGGCATCGAGGCGCAGATCGAGTCGCCGGCCGGGCTGATCGAGGTGGAGGCGATCTGCGCCGCGTCGGACCGGCTCGAGGCGGTCGTGTTCGGGCCCGCCGACTTCGCAGCATCGATGCAGATGCCGATGCTCACCGCCGGCGTGGAGATCCCCGAATACCCCGGTGACCACTTCCACTACGTGCTCACCCGCATCCTCGCCGCGGGCCGCGCCACTGGCCTCCAGGTCGTCGACGGTCCCTACCTGCGAATCCGCGACCTCGACGGGCTGCGCGACTACTGCCGGCGGGCACGCGCCCTGGGCGTCGACGGCAAGTGGACCGTCCACCCCGACCAGGTGCCGATCGTCAACGATGCGTTCTCGCCCACGCAGGAGCAGTTCGACCGTGCCTGGGCGGTCCTCGATGCCCTCGCCGCGGCCACCGGCGATGAGGGGCGGGGCGCGGTCCGCTTCGGCGACGAGATGATCGACGAGGCCTCCCACAAGATGGCGGTCAAGGTCGTCGCCCGCGGCGAGCGGGCCGGGCTGGTGCGCACACCACCGCGTTAGGGTCGCGCCTCGATGCGTTCCCCCAAGGACTTCTTCCGGCCGCTGGCGGTGGGGGCGCCCGCGCCGCTGCGGGAGATCCCCGTCCGGCCCTCCCGGATGATCCACTTCTTCCCCGCGTCGAACCCGAAGATGGTGGCCAAGGTGCCGGACATGGCCGGCCAGGTCGACGTCCTGCTGGCCAACCTCGAGGACGGCGTGCCCGCGGTCGACAAGGGGGCCGCCCGGGCGGGGATGGTCGAGGTGGGCAAGAAGTGGAGCGCGCCCGACACCCAGCTGTGGACCCGGGTCAACTCCCTCGATTCGCCCTGGGGTCTCGACGACCTCACCACCGCCGTCACGGAGGTGGGCGACACCCTCGACGTCATCATGATCCCGAAGGTCGAGGGCCCCGAGGACATCCACTACGTCGACCGGCTGCTGGCCCAGCTCGAGGCCAGGGCCGGGCTCACCGAGCCGCTGCTGGTGCACGCCATCCTCGAGACCGCCCGGGGCGTGGCCAACGTCGAGGAGATCTGTGCGGCCAGTCCGCGCATGCAGGGGCTCTCGCTGGGGCCCGCCGATCTGGCCGCCAACCGCCGCATGAAGACTACGCGGGTGGGCGGCGGCCACCCGGGCTACCTGGTGCGCCAGGACCCCGACCCCGACGACCCGGACGCACCCCGTGCCACCTTCCAGCAGGACCTGTGGCACTACACGCTCGCCCGCATGGTGGACGCCTGCGTGTCCAACGGCGTGCTGCCGTACTACGGGCCCTTCGGCGACATCGGGGACGTCGTCGCCTGCGAGGACCAGTTCCGCAACGCCTTCCTGCTCGGCTGCGTCGGCGCCTGGAGCCTGCACCCGAGGCAGATCGACATCGCCAAGCGGGTCTTCAGCCCCGATCCGGCCGACGTGGCCCATGCCCAGAGGGTGATCGAGGCCATGGGCGACGGCACCGGCGCCATCATGCTCGACGGCAAGATGGAGGACGACGCCTCGGTCAAGCAATGCAAGGTGATCGTCGAGCTGGCCCACCAGCTGGCCGACAGGGATCCCGAGCTTGCCGCCGCCTACGGCTTCGCCGCGACCGAGCGGGCCGACGGGTGAGCGGCGCCGACGGGCCTGCGCTCCGGCCCCGGCGGTCGGTCCTCTACATGCCGGGCGCGAACGAGCGGGCCCTCGTCAAGGCCGAGACCCTGCCCGCCGACGCCCTCATCCTCGATCTCGAGGACGCGGTCGCACCCGACGCCAAGGCCGAGGCCCGCGACCGGGTGTGCGAGGCGGCGGCCTCGGGCCGCTACGGGCGCCGGGAGGTGACCATCCGCATCAACGGCGCCGGCACCCCCTGGCACGACGACGACCTGCGGGCGGCGGGGGCCGCCGGTCCCGGCGCGGTGGTCGTCCCGAAGGTGGACTCGGCGGGCGCGGTGCACGCCATCGAGAAGGCGCTCGAGGCCGGCGGGGCACCCGACGGCACCGCCGTCTGGGCGATGCTCGAGACGCCGGCGGCAACCCTGCGCGCCGAGGAGATCTGCGCCGCCTCCGAGCGGCTGACGGTGCTGGTGATGGGCACCAACGACCTCGCCAAGGCGCTGCAGGCCGACCACGTTCCCGGGCGACAGCCCCTGCTGACGGGGCTCGGGTTGTGCCTGCTGGCGGCGCGAGCCACCGGCAGGGTCATCCTCGATGGCGTCTACAACGACATCGCCGATGCCGAGGGGTTCGAGGCGGAGTGCCGCCAGGGGCGCCGGTTGGGCTTCGACGGCAAGACGTTGATCCACCCCAACCAGCTCGAGCCCTGCAACCGGGTGTTCGCCCCGGCGGCCGATGAGGTGGAGCGCGCGGGTCGCATCATCGAGGCGTTCGAGCAGGCCCAGGCGGAGGGTCGCGGCGTGGTCACCGTCGATGGCCGCATGGTCGAGAACCTCCACGTCGACCAGGCCCGCCGCACGCTGGCGCTGGCCGCAGCCATCGACGCGCTCGAAGGCGGCTGAGCCCTACCCCGCAATGCCAGCGCTCAGGATCGACGCCCTCGGTCTCGAACATCGCGGGTCAGCCGGGCGGAGGGAGGAAGTCGAGCAGCAGCGCGGTCAGCTCGTCGGGCGTGTCGAGCGGGATCCAGTGACCGGCTCTGTCGATGCGCTCGTAGCGCCACTCACCGGCGGCCGGTGAGTGCGGTGAACCGCTCGTCGCCGGGGCCGGTGCCGCCCGTGACTTGCGCCGGGAGGCCGTCGATGACGTTCGTCCGCAGCGCACCAACGCCGTCGATTGCCCCCGCGACATCGGGGAGCTCGGCTTCGAGGATCTCGCGGAAGCAGGGCAGGAAGTAGTGGAGCATGCGGAACTGGTTGACGCCCCGCCCTTCCCAGCCGGTCCACGCGTCGTCGGACGACGACGGCGGCAGCGCCGGGTCACGCTCGAGCAGCCTGACCCGGTGGCCGTCACGCGCCAGGAGCAGGCCCCCACACAGGCCCACCACGCCTCCGCCAGCCATGACCACATCCGCCATCTCGGTTTCCCTGGATCTCTACTGCCGGCCTTCGTCACCGGCTATCATACATACGGGCTGTATGTATAACGCCCGGAGCGGTGGCGTTGTCAAGGGACGGGGTCGAGAGGGCCGCGCCCGTGCTGGGCCGCCGGCCCATCAGCCGGCCGTCACGTTCCAGAGCACGGGCTGGCCGTCGCCGGCGATGGCGTCCCAGCGTTTGCGAGCGGATTCCACCGTCGTGGGGTGGGTCAGGACCCAGAAGCGGCCGGTTCGGATGGCGTCGACCACCTGAGCGGCGACCTCGCGGGGGTCGATGCCGCCGTCGATCAGACCCTGGATCAGCGCCCGCACCATCTCGGGGTCGACGTCGATGCCGGGCACCGCCGCCGGCTCGGCCGGGGCCACGTCCGCCGGCCGGTTGCGCTCGGTGTCTGCGATGTTGGTGCGCACCCATTCCGGGCACAGGACGGACACGCCCACCGCGCTGGTGGTGAGCTGGAGGTCGAAGTACAGGGACTCGGACAACGCCACCACCGCATGCTTGGTCGCGAAGTAGGGGGCCATCGCCGGGCCGGTGAGGATGCCGGCGGCGGACGCCGTGTTGACGACGTGTCCCTCGCCCTGCTCGATCATCCGGGGCACGAACGCCCTGATGCCGCGCGTGACACCGAGGAGGTTCACCTCGACGGCCCAGCGCCAGCGGTCGGCGGGCACCGTCCAGGTGAGCCCGCCGACCCCGACGCCGGCGTTGTTGCACAGCACGTGGACCGTGCCGAAGCGCTCGAACGCGGCCGCGGCGAGCGCGTCCACCGCCTCATCGTCCCGCACGTCGGTGAGGACCCCTAGCACATCGTCGGCGCCGAACTCGTCGGCCAGCTCGGTGGTCGCCTTGTCGAGCGCGGCCCGCTCCACGTCCGCCAGCACCACCCGCATGCGCTCGCCGGCGAACCGCCGGGCCAACGCCAGGCCGATGCCGGACGCCGCCCCGGTCACCACCGCCACCTTGCCCTCGAGGTCCTGCATCGGAGGGACGCTAGATGGCGGGCCGGGCGACGGGCACGTCCGGCGCCCACCGACGCTCTCGAGGCGCTGGGTTCCCACGGAGCACGGCCGAGGTCATTGGTTCCACATCCGGAACCCATTGCCTCGAGCTCAGGCGGTCAGAACCTATTGCCTCGCCGACTCCACCAGCCGGCGGGCGATGACCTTGAGGCAGAGCGTCTCGTCGGCGCCCTCGAAGATCGACAGGACCCGGGCGTCGACGAAGTAGCGGCTGACCGCGTACTCCTCCGCGTACCCGTAGCCGCCGTGGATCTGCATGGCCTCGCGCGTGACCCATTCCGCGGCCTTGCACACGTACGCCTTCACCATCGCCGCCTCCATCGCGCCCTCGCCCTTGGCCATCAGGCGGGCGACGGCGTACGCGAACTGGCGGGCGGCCTGGATGGTCACCGCCATGCGGGCCAGCTTGGCCCTCGTGAGTTGATAGTCGGCGATGGGCTGACCGAAGACCGAGCGGTCGAGGGCGTACTGCCGGGCATCCTCGTACGCGGCCTGCATCACGCCGATGGCCCGGGCCGCGGTCTGCAGCCGGCCGTTCTCGAAGCCGGCCATCTGCAGGTAGAAACCCCTGCCCACGCCGTCGTCGCCGCCGACCAGGCCTGCGTCGGCCACGAACCAGTCGTCGAAGGCGATCTCGTAGGAGTGCATGCCCCGGTAGCCGATGGTGTCGATCGGCCGTCCCTCCATGCGGCCGCCGCCGGGGGCGCCATCGGCCCCCGCCTCCTGGAGGAACTGGAACCCGTGGCCCTCGCCCCGCGGCTTGGGGACCACGAACAGCGACAGGCCGCGGTGCGCCTGCGAGCGATCGGGATCGGTGCGGGCCAACAGCATGAGGACGTCAGCCCGGGCGCCGAACGTGCACCAGGTCTTCACGCCGCTGATGAGCCAGCCGCCGTCAGTCGGCGTGGCCACGGTGGTGATGGCCGCCACGTCCGAGCCGTAGTCCGGTTCGGTCACCGCCACCGCCGCCATCACGTCGGCGCTGGCCAGCCGGGGCAGCCAGTGCTGCTTCTGATCCTCCGTGCCGCCCTTGACGAGGGCCCGGGTGAGGATCTCGGGCCGCGTGATCAGTGACCCGCCGACGCCCAGCGAGCCGCGCGACAGCTCCTCGGTGGCGACGACCATGCCCATGTAGTCGCTCTCTCCGCCGGCCGCGAAGCCGCCGTACTCCTCGGGCACCGACAAGCCGAAGGCGCCGAGCTCGGCCAGCCCCGAGATGATGTCCTCGGGGATGTCGGCGTTGTGCCGGTGGACCTGCTCGGCGACCGGGCGGATCTTGTCGTCGGCGAAGCGGCGGAACGTGTCCCGTACCAGCTCGAAGTCGTCGTCGAGATGGGTGGGGCCGGGACCGTCGACCGACGCCAGGAACAGCGGATCGCGGTGGGCGGCCACGAATCCCCGGGCATTGTCGAGGGCCGCGGCATCCAGGCCCCAGGCGGCCTCCCGTCCGTAGAGCCTGGTGGCCACGTCGGCTACCGCCTCGGCCGCGAAGGCGCACGCGATGGCCGCCTCTTCGTCCCCCTTGGCGCCGTAGTCGAGCAGCGTCCGGGCGGTCTCGACGGCGGCGGCGGCGTGGGCGAGGTCGTAGGCCACGACCTGGTCGGTATCGACCGACCCGGTGGTGGCCAGATGGCCGAGCGCCCGGCGCACGACGTCGCGGGCGACCTCGACGGCGGACGCGGCGGCGTCGATGTCGGGCGCAGTCATGGCTGGGGACGGTATTCGCCCGCCCGCCGCGGTGTCAGGTGCTCGGACCGGCGTACGTTGGCCGCCGGGCGCGACGCTCCCTACCGTGTCCCGCCATGGCAACGATCGACCGCCCGTTCGGCCGCCACCTCGAGGACTTCGAGGTCGGCGACGTCTACCGGCACTGGCCCGGCAAGACGATCACCGAATACGACGACCACCTCTTCTGCATGATCACCATGAACCACCACCCGCTGCACACCAACGCGTGGTTCGCGGAGAACGAGACCGTGCAGGGCCGCAACGTGGTCGTGGGCAACCTCGTGTACTCGCTGGTGCTGGGCATGTCCGTGCCCGACGTGAGCGGTGCGGCCGTGGCCAACCTCGAGGTCGAGGTGCTGAAGCACCCCAAGCCGACCTTCCACGGCGACACCATCTACGCCGTGACGCGGGTGCTCGACAAGACGGAGACGTCCGACGGCAAGCGCGGCATCGTCAGCGTCGAGACCAAGGGCATCAACCAGCGCGAGGAGGAGGTCTGCACCTTCACCCGCCGGCTGATGGTGTGGAAGCGGGATCATGCTCCGGCCCGCCGCTATCCCTACGGCGACGAGGTCTTCGCCGACTAGGCGCACTTGTCTCCTACTTGTATGCTTTGCGGGAGCGACGAGGAGGCGGCCATGAGCGAGCGGCTGAGGGATGCGGCTCTGGGGTTCGACAGCAACGCCGCCGCCTACGAGCGGGCCCGCCCCTCGTACCCGGCCGAGGCGGTCGCCCACGTGGTGGGGCACGGGGCCATCGGTCCCGGTCGCCGGGTGATCGACCTGGCGGCGGGCACGGGCAAGCTGACGCGACTTCTCGTGCCGACCGGAGCCGACGTCGTGGCGGTCGAGCCGGTGGCCGGGATGCGGGCGCAGCTGGCGGCGGCGCTGCCGGGGATCGAGGTGCTCGACGGCACCGCCGAGGACCTGCCGCTGGCCGACGACTCGGCGGACGCCGTCACCGTGGCGCAGGCGTTCCATTGGTTCGACCCGCCGGTGGCCCTGGCCGAGATCCGCCGGGTTCTGCACCCGGGTGGCCACCTGTTCCTGATCTGGAACGCCCGGGACCGCGGCCACGACTGGGTGCGGGCCTTCGGCAACCTGCTGGTCGACGGCCCGGACGCCGAGCGGCCGTACGACTCCTACTACGACGTCGACTACGCAGCGCTGGTGGCGAACGCCGGCGCCGGCGGGTTCACGCCCGTCGAGCTGTGGACGCACCGCTGGGAGCAGTCCTGCGACAGGGACCTGCTCGTGGCCCGCGCCGAGTCGGTCAGCGTGGTCGGCGCCCTTGCCGAGGACGAGCGGGCCCGGGTGCTCGACCGAGTCCGCGACCTGGCGCGCACCCACCCCGACCTCGCCGGGAGGTCCACGTTCGGGTTCCCGTACGTCACCCGCGTCTACCGCTGCCGGACGGCGGACGCGACGCCACCGTGACGGATCCCCGGGTCGCCCCCCAGGCCGCCCGCTTCGGGGACGTCGCCGACCGCTACGAGCGGGCCCGGCCGCTCTACCCGGATGCGGCGCTGTCCGAGCTCGCGGCCCGGTGCCGGCTGAGGTCCGGCACCCGGGTGGTCGATCTCGGCGCCGGCACCGGCAAGCTCACCCGCCAGGTCGTCGCCCTCGGCGCCGACGTGGTCGCGGTCGAGCCGGCTGCGGGGATGCGCCGCCGGCTCGAGGCGGAGGTGCCCGGCGTGCGCGTTCTCGACGGCGCTGCGGAGGACATCCCCCTGCCCGACGCCTCGGCGGACATCGTCACGGCGGGGCAGGCCTTCCACTGGTTCGACACGCACCCGGCCCTGGACGAGATCGCCCGCGTGCTGCGTCCGGCGGGCTGGCTGGCACTCCTGTGGAACGAGCGGCCCGAGTCGGGGTGGGCGGCGGGGCTGTGGGACCTCCGAGGGGAGCTGACCGGGGGCGCTCGTACGTACCCCGGCGACGGCTGGGCCGAGGTCCTGGCCGCCGACGGGCGGTTCGGTCCCCGGACGTCGAGCCGACACGACGTCGTCGTCGCGACCACGGTCGATGCGGAGCTGGCCGACAGCGAATCGCGCAGTTGCGTGCACGTCATCGACGAGGCCCGGCGGCGGGAGGTCCTCGAGCGGCTGCGCCGGTTCCTGGCGACCCACCCGGAGACCGCGGGGCGGCGCCAACTGACCTACACGCGTCCGTGCACACTGCACCTGTGCCAACGAACGGGGTGATGCGAGACCGGGAGCCCATGGTGCTCGCCTGGGGCGCGGTGCACCTCCGCGACCTGCCCTGGCGTCGCACGCGCGACCCGTGGGCGGTGCTCGTCTCCGAGGTCATGGCCCAGCAGACCGGGGTCGACCGGGTCGTCCCCCACTACGAGCGGTTCCTGGACCGATTCCCGACGCCGGCGGCGTGCGCGGCGGCGCCGCTCGGCGAGGTGCTGCGGCTGTGGACCGGGCTCGGCCACAACCGGCGCGCGGTCAACCTGCACGGCTGCGCTCGGGTGCTCGTCCACGACCATGGCGGCGCCCTGCCGCCGGACCTCGCCGCCCTGCGCGCGCTGCCCGGTGTCGGTCCCTACACGGCTCGGGCCGTGCTGGCGTTCGCTTTCGAGCGCGACGTGGGGGTGGTCGACACCAACGTCGGTCGGGTGCTTGCCCGCTGGGAGGGGCGGCGGCTCCGCGCCGCCGAGGCGCAGGCGCGGGCCGACGAGCTGGTGCCGGCCGGCCGAGCCTGGGCGTGGAACCAGGCGGTCATGGAGCTGGGTGGCACCGTGTGCCTGCGCCGGCGACCCCGGTGCGCGTCGTGCCCGGTGCGGCGGTCCTGCACCTGGGCCGTGGCGGGGTTGGCGCCACCCGATCCGGCGGATGGATCGGCCGGGGTCGGCGCCGGCCAGCCCCGGTTCGAGGGCTCCGACCGCCAGGGCCGGGGCCGGCTGGTCGAGGCGCTGTGTCGCGGGCCGGTGGCGCTGGCCGATCTGGCGGCGGTGATGGGTTGGCCCGACGACCCGGCCCGCGCCGACCGGGTCGCCGTCGGCCTGCTCGACCACGGCTTGGCGGTACGTGACGGTCCGGTCCTGCGCTTGCCCTGAGCCGACCCCCGGGCGGGCGCGGTCAGCGCTCGGCCAGGAACTCGCCGATCAGCCGGTTGACCGCGTCAGGGCGCTCGAGGTGCAGGAAGTGGCCGGCGCCGTCGACGATCTCGGCCCGCGACCCGGGGGCGGTCAGCGCGCTGTCCGCCAGTTCGGCCAGCTCGACGCCCATGCATCCGTCGGTCCGGCCGTGCAGGTACAGGGTGGGCAACGGCGGTGGCCCGGCCGAGGCGTCCTGGAGCGCCTGGACCTCGGGATCGGGGTCCAGCCCGACGCCCCCGAGCGTCGCCCGGTAGTACCCGATGGCGGCGTTCAGGTTGGCGGCGTCGCGCAAGGCGGCCTTGACGTGAGGCAGGTCGGCGCCGGCGTCGTAGCCCGGCGACCAGTCGGCCCAGAGGCGGTCGATGAACGCCAGGTCGTCCATCGGCACCGCCAGCTCGGCCAGGGGGTGCTGGAAGAAGAACATGTACCACGACCGCCGCAGCTGGTCGTAGGACAAGAAGCCGCTGGTGATCGTGGCCGGCGGCGGCACCGCCAGCGTCACCACGCGCCGCCACGGCGTGGTGTGGTGGACCGCCGCGTACGCCGCGAACGCACCCCAGTCGTGGCCGATCAGGACGGCATCGTCGCCTCCGCCGAGCGCCTCGTGGAGCGCGCAGGCGTCGAGGCCCAGCACGGCCGACTGATAGCGGCCGTCGGGGGGTACCGTCGTGGGTGCGTAGCCCCGCAGCCACGGGGCTACCGCCCGGTAGCCGCCGCCGGCGAGGAAGGGGAGCAGATGCCGCCACGTCCACGCCGAATCGGGGAAGCCATGGAGGCACAGCGCCAGCGGCGCGGCGGGGTCGCCGGCGGCGAGGTAAGCGAATGTGAGGCCGTTGGCCTCGACGTCGTGCTGCGTGATTCCGCTCTCGTCCGGCTCGGGGTCGGTCATGGCGGCGGACGCTAACCGAGCCCGTTCGGGGTCGCCCGGAGGTCGCGCTTGGTGATTGTGGTCACACTCAGCGCTGCCGGTAGAGCCGGTTGGATATCGTCCCGAGACCGCCGCGAATCGGGGATCCCTTGCTGAATGTGTCCTTCTTCGGAGTCAGGGGTTCCACCCCCTGCCCATGCGACGAGAATCGTCGCTACGGGGGGAATACGTCATGTGTCCTCGTCGACGCGCCGGGTCACGATCCGATCGTCCTCGACCTGGGCACCGGGCTGCGCCAGCTGGGCCAGGTGCTGCCCAGGGACGGGTCGTTCGAGGGCTCCGCGCTCGTCACGCACATGCACTGGGACCACGTACAGGGCCTGCCCTTCTTCGGCCCGATCCTGGCGCCCGGGGCCCGGCTCGACATCTACGGCCCTCCGCAGGAGGCAGGCTCGCTCGAGGAGGCGTTCCGCCAGTTCGTGCGACCGCCGTTCTTCCCGGTCACCGTCGAGGAGCTGTACGGGAACATCGCGTTCCACGACGTGCTCGACACCGACATCGAGATCGACGGGGCCAAGGTGCGGGTGCGCCCTGTGCCCCACGTGGGCGCCAACAACGGCTACCGGGTGGAGATCGGCGGCGCCGTTGTCGCCTACCTGGCGGACCACCAGATGCCACACGACGGCAGCCACCGCGTGACCGACGCGGTGCTCGAGCTGTGCGACGGAGCCGACCTGGTCATCCACGACGCGCAGTACACCCCGGACGAGTTCACGCAGAAGTACTACTGGGGCCACTGCACCGTCGACTACGCCGTGTTCGTGGCCTGCGAGGCAGGTGCCAAGCGCCTGGCGTTGTTCCACCACGATCCGGCGCACGACGACGACGCCGTCGACGTGCTCCTCGCGCACGCTTGCGACATCGCCGAGACCACGTCGCTGTCCGAGGTCATCGCGGCGTACGAGGGCCTCACCGTCTCGTTCGGCGGCTGAGCCCGAGCCGTCGCGGATATCGGGCGGCGCCGGGCGATCGCTAGGGTGCCGGCGTGAATGCCGAGCGACCCGCCGCGTCGTCCGCCGCCGACGGCGCGCGGTTCCGCCAGGTGCTCGGGCACTTCCCGACCGGCGTCACCGTGGTCACCGCCAGCACCGAGGAGGGGCCCGTCGGGCTGTGCGTCGGTTCGTTCACGTCCGTCTCGCTGCATCCGCCGCTGGTGGCGTTCTGCGCCGGGGACGCGTCGACCAGCTATCCCCGGATCGAGGCCGCCGGCAACTTCTGCGTCAACATCCTGGCCGAGGACCAGGAGGAGGTCGCCCGGGTGTTCGCCGACAAGGGCGACGACAAGTTCGCCGGCATCGGCTGGCATCCCTCGGTGGTGACCCGCGCCCCGGTCATCAACGACGTGCTGGCGTGGATCGACTGTCAGATCGACGCCATCCATGAGGCCGGGGACCACTGGATCGTGGTCGGCCGCGTCCTCGACCTCGAGATCGGCCACGAGGGCGGCCCCCTGGTCTTCTTCCGCGGCGGATTCGGGCGGTACAGCTCGTAGCCCAGCGGCGCCTCCGTCGTTCCGATCGCCGGCGCGCCATGGGACGGCGGCGCGGTGGCGCCGGACCGCCGATTCCGCCCGACCGTCAGCCGGACGCCAGGAACTCGAGCGACGCGACCGGCAGGTTGCGGGCGACGGTGAAGGCGGCCAGTAGGGCCACCATCCCGAGCCTGGCCCAGCGCGGGATCGTCAGGGTCCCGGCGGGTCGGCCGACGAGGGGCAGGAGCCACAACGCCAACACGACACCCAGCCCCGCAAAGAACCCGGGCAGAAGGAGGTTGTGGTCCAGTGCCTGCCCGACGTGGCCCCTCAACAGGTCGTGTGTGCCCCGGAGGCCGCCGCAGGCGGGGCAGTCGACGCCGAACAGCAGGCGGCTGGGGCACAGCGGGTAGACGCTGCTCCGCGACGGGTCGACCAGGCCTACGTAGGCGGTCGCCCCCGCGACGGCGGCGAGGGTCGACCAACGCGCCAGCACACCGCCGGTTCGGGGATCGGCGCCGGCCGCCGTTCGGCCGCGTCCACCGCTCATCGGCGGCCAAAGTAGCGTCGGCGCCCATGGACGTCGGGCGCGTCGGAATTTGGACCGCCCAGCTCGACCTGCAGCCGGCGGCGCGGGCCCGCGAGGCGGCTGCCGAGCTCGACGAGCTGGGCTTCGGTGCGTTGTGGATACCCGAGGCGGTCGGCCGGGAGCCGATCTCCCACGCTGCCGTGCTGCTGGACGCCACGGAACGCCTTGTCGTCGCCTCGGGTGTGGCCGTCATCTTCAGCCGCCTGCCCGCGGTCGCCGCGTCCGCCCAGCGGCTGCTGGCCGACGACTCGGGCGGGCGCTTCCTGCTCGGCCTCGGCGTCAGCCACGCCGCGATGATCGAGGGGATGCTGGGCCAGGTCTGGGACAAGCCGCTGACCCGCATGCGGGACTACCTCGACGCCATGGACGACGCCTTCACGGTGTCGCCGGCGCCGGCCGACGATCCGCCCCGGGTTCTCGCCGCGCTCGGGCCGAGGATGCTCGAGCTGGCGGCGACCCGGGCGTGGGGGGCGCTGACCTACTTCGTCCCGGTCGCGCACACCGCCGAGGCGCGCGGCCACCTGGGTGAGGGGCCGATGCTGCTGGTCGAGCAGGCGGTGGTGTTGGAGAGTGACGCCGACGTCGCGCGCGGCATCGGCCGCAAGCACATGGCGATCTACCTGACGCTGCCAAACTACGTGAACAACCTTCGCCGGCTGGGATGGGGCGACGACGACCTTGCCGGCGGCGGTAGCGACGCGTTGGTCGACGCGCTCGTGGCATGGGGAGAGGTCGACGCCGTCTCCGCGCGGGTGGCCGCCCACCACGACGCCGGTGCCGACCATGTGTGCATCCAGGTGCTCGGGCCCGACGCCACCGCACTGCCGCTCGAGCAGTGGCGGACGCTGGCGGCTGCGCTGATCACCGGTGATGGCGCCGTGCGGCCCGCCTGAAATGACGTTGTCGGCCGGCTGGCGCACCCCGGTAGCGTTGACCCGCGGGTCAAGGCCGAGGGGACGATGGCGCAACGGGCGCAGACGACGACGAGTAGGGCCGGGAACAACAGCAGGACAGGTTGGCGCCTGATCCTGCGATCCGTCCGGGCGCGCCGGGCCGGGCTGATCCTCGGGGTGTCCACGGGCCTGGCCTGGACGGCGGCAAAGGTGTCCACCGGCCTGATCGTGAAGATGGCGGTGGACCGGGGCATCGAGTCCAACGACACCGGCGCCCTCGTCCGCTGGTCGGTCACGCTGGGCATCGTCGCCGTGTTCTCGGCCACCTTCACCGGCCTTCGCCGCTACATGGCCTTCCGCGAGGCCCGCTGGATCGAGGCCGACCTGCGCGACCGGCTCTTCGCCCACCTCCAGCGGCTCCACTTCGCCTTCCACGACCAGTCCCAGACCGGCCAGCTGATGAGCCGGGCCAACACCGACCTCCAGCAGGTCCAGGCATTCGTGGTGATGATCCCGCTGACCATCTCCAACGCCGTGACCGTGCTGGCCGTCACCGTGATCCTCGCCCTCATCGACCCCGTGCTGACGGTGCTGGCGCTGGGCTCCCTCCCGTTCATGAACGTGCTCGCCACGCGCTTCTCCCGCCGCCTCTACCCGAGCGTCATGGGGATCCAGCGGGAGTCCGCCGAGCTGGCGGCCGTGGTGGAGGAGTCGGTGGCGGGCGTGCGGGTGATCAAGGGACTGGGCGCCGAACGGGTGCAGGCGGCGCGGCTGAAGCGCGAGGCCGAGGATGTCTACGACGAGTCGATGGCCGCAGCCCGCACCCGGGCCGGCTTCCTGCCCGGGCTCGAGCTGCTCCCCAACATCGGGCTGATCGCCGTGCTCGCCTACGGCGGCCACCAGGTGCTCAACGGTGACCTGAGCCTCGGCTCACTGATCGCGTTCAACGTCTACATCGCCATGCTCGTGTGGCCGCTGCGCATGCTGGGCATGATCGTCGCCCAGTCGCAGCGGGCGGTGGTCTCGGCCGAGCGGGTCGACGAGGTGCTGGCAACCGCCCCCCTGGTGGCGGACGCGCCCCGCCCTGTGGCCCTGCCACCCGGCGGGGGCGCGGTCGCGTTCGCCGGGGTGCGCTTCTCCTACGGCGGCCGAGCCCCGGTTCTCGACGACTTCGACCTGCGCGTGAGGCCGGGCGAGTCGGTGGCACTGGTGGGGGCGACGGGGTCGGGCAAGACCACCGTGGCACGGCTCATCCCCCGGTTCTACGACGTCGAGGCCGGACGCATCACGCTCGACGGCGTGGACGTGCGGGACCTGCGGCTGCGCGAGCTGCGCCGCGCCATCGGCATCGTGTTCGAGGACACCTTCCTGTTCAGCGACACCATCGCCGCCAACATCGCCTTCGCCGATCCCGACGCCCCCCACGCCGCCATCGAGCGGGCGGCCCGGCTCGCGGGGGCGGACGAGTTCATCAACGAGCTGGGTGAGGGCTACGCCACGCGCATCGGTGAGCGGGGCTACTCGCTGTCGGGCGGGCAGCGCCAGCGGATCGCCATCGCGCGCGCCATCCTGGCCGACCCCCGGGTGTTGATCCTCGACGACGCCACCTCGGCGGTCGATCCCACCAAGGAGCACGAGATCCGCGACGCCCTGACCGGGGTCATGCGGGGCCGCACGACGATCGTGATCGCCCACCGCCCGGCGACCATCGCCCTGGCCGACCGGGTGGTGCTGATCGACTCCGGGCGGGTCGCCGCCGAGGGCACGCACGAGTCCCTGCTCGCCACCGACGGCCGCTACCGACAGGTCCTGGCGGCCGCCGCTGCCCGGGAATCCCGCCGTGCGGCCAGCGTCGCGGCCGCGGACGGCGACGGCGCCCGCCAGCCAGAGGAGGTGCGGCGCTGATGTGGATGGCCTCGGGCGTCAGCGAGGAGGACAAGCTCGACCGCGTCGCCGCCGGCCGGGTCCTGCGCCGGACGGCTCAGCTGCTGCGGCCCCAGGCGCGCCGGGTGGCGGGGGCGTTGGGGATGGTGATCCTGTGGACCGGCACCGTCCTCGCCGGCCCCTACCTGGTCCGCTACGGCATCGACCACGGCATCGACGAGGGTGATGCGGGCGCGCTGAACGCGGCGGTGATCGGCTACGTGGTGGTCGCCGTCCTCGCCTACGTCACCAACCGCATCCAGATCACGCTCATCAGCCGCGTCGGCGAGGACTTCCTCCGGCGCCTACGCATCCGCGTTTTCGACCACCTGCAGCGCCTGTCGATGCCGTTCTACGACCGCTCCAAGGCGGGCGTGCTGGTGTCGCGCATGACGTCCGACGTCGACTCCCTGGCGGAGCTCATCCAGCTCGGGCTGGCCATGTTCGTGTCCAACGCGCTGCTGTTGGTGGTGTCGGTCATCGTGCTGACCACCGTGTCGTGGCAACTCATGCTCGTGTGCATGCTGGCACTCCCACCGGTGATCTTCGCCAGCGTCAAGTTCCAGCGCGACTCCAACGACGCGTACCTCGACGTGCGCGACCGCATCGGCTCCACGCTCTCGCACCTGCAGGAGGGCATCGCCGGGGTGCGGGTCGTGCAGGCCTTCGCCCGCGAGGAGGTCGAGGTCGGCCGGTTCGAGCGGGGCAACCGGGAGCTGTACGACAGCCACATGCGCTCGGTGGCGATCTCTGCGTGGTACCTGCCCGTCATCGAGCTCGCGGGCTGGGGGACCACGGCCCTGGCCCTGGGTGTCGGGGGGTGGTGGGTTCACGAAGGGATGCTGACGGTGGGGACCGTGGCGTTCTTCGTGCTGACGCTCTCCAACCTGTTCGAGCCAGTGCAGCAGCTGAGCCAGCTCTTCAACATGGTGCAGTCGGCGGGTGCCGGCCTGCACAAGCTGTACGAGCTGCTCGACACCCCGGTGGACGTGCCCGAACGGCCGGGGGCCGTCGACCTGGCCGGGATCGGCGACATCGAGGTCGACGGGGTGTCGTTCGCCTACGCCGACGGCCCGAAGGTGCTGCGGGACGTGTCGCTGCGGATCCCCACCGGGACGCGGCTGGCACTCGTGGGACCGACCGGCGCCGGCAAGTCCACGCTCGCCAAGCTCGTGGCCCGGCTCTACGACCCGACGTCGGGGTCGGTCCGCCTCGGCGGCGTCGACCTGCGTGATGCCACGTTGGCGTCGCTGCGGGGGCGGATCGTGGTGATCCCGCAGGAGGGGTTCCTGTTCAATGGCACCATCCGCGACAACGTCCGTCTCGCCCGGGACGACGCCACCGATGCCGAGGTCAACGACGCTCTGCGGGCCGTCGGCGCCTACGACCGCTTCGCGGCACTGCCCGACGGCCTCGACACCGAGGTGCGGGAGCGGGGCAGTCGGCTGTCGGCGGGGGAGAAGCAGCTGGTCTCGCTGGCCCGGGCCGCCCTCGCCGACCCGGCCGTCCTGGTGCTGGACGAGGCCACGTCGAGCCTCGATCCCGGAACCGAGGCACTGGTCGAGTCTGCGGTCGACCGCCTGCTCGACGGCCGGACCGTGGTGGTGATCGCCCACCGCCTGTCGACGTCGGAGCGTGCGGACGTGGTGGGCGTCGTCGACGGCGGCGAGCTGGTCGAGCTCGGCACGCACGCCGACCTGGTGGCCGCGGGCGGCCGCTACGCCAGCCTGTACGCCACCTGGGTGGCCGGCACCAGGGCACCGGCCGTCTGATCGTCGTCGTAGAGGTCTCTAGAGCTCGATCGGTACGTCCTTCAGGTCCGTCCACAGCTCGTGCGGACGGGAGAACCTGCGGTCGGGCAGTCGTTCGAGGAGCTCGAGGACGGCCGGGCGGGCGCCAACGCGCCGGGCGGCCACGAGGAGGTCGGAACGGGTGAGCGGTCCCCCGGCGAAGGCTTCGCCGATGTGATCGATCACCTCGACCCGGGTGACCGCGACATTGACGGTGCTCCCGACAGGGATTGTCTGGCCGGACATCGTTGTCCTCCGATCACGCCGTTGTGACTTGGGCCGGCGTCGCCCCAGCGATGAGGTCCAGTTGGGCCTCCAAAGGTCACATTACAGTCGCGTAACACCTGCGTGCTAGATGGACGGGCCGATCCGCGTCCGAACCGGCCAGGCCCCAGGAGGGCCAAGGTCAGCTCGAACCCCCACCCGCACCGGGGCACGGACTCGCATCGTGGGTGCTGACCCGGTGTGGAGGCCGGGAAGGCGATTGCTACTATCCACGTAGGAGAAATTCACGCGACCACCTCCTGTCCACGAAGGGGACGCACATGGCAGTCGCCGATCTCGACCTGGGGCGCTACAAGCTCGGCTGGTCCGACGAGGAGGACTACGTCTTCAAGCCCAAGAAGGGCCTGAACGAGGAGATCGTCCGCGAGATGTCGTGGATGAAGGGCGAGCCCGACTGGATGCTCGACTATCGCCTCGCCTCGCTCCGCCACTTCCAGAAGCGGCCCATGCCCACCTGGGGCGGCGACATGTCGGAGATCTACATCGACGACATCTACTACTACGTCAAGCCCACTGATGCGCAGGTCGACGAGTGGGACGAGCTGCCCGACTCGATCAAGAACACGTACGAGACGCTGGGCATCCCCGAGGCAGAGCGCAAGTACCTGGCCGGGGTGACGGCCCAGTACGAGTCCGA
>JBKPHE010000200.1:0-20655 GCA_046744485.1 Actinomycetota bacterium
CGTGAACCACATGTAGAGCGCCGGTGTCTCGATCCGCCGGCTCTCCTGGTCGAGGGCGTAGATGAGATCGAACGTCTTGAGCGAGATGTGGGCCAGGATCACCACCGCGCTCATCAGCACCGGCACGAGCATCGGGCGCACGACGTACCAGAAGACCCGCGGCTCGTTGGCCCCGTCGACCCGTGCGGCCTCACGCAGGTCGTCCGAGACCCCCCGCATGCCGGCCAGGAACAGGGCCATGATGTATCCGCACAGCGCCCAGCCCGCCGGGATGGCGACGGCGGCGACCGCCCATGGTCGTTCGGCCTTGAACCAGTCGTTGGCCAGGAAGCCGAGCCCCACGCTGTCGAACAGCTTGTTGAAGCCGGTTTGCTGGCTGCCGCCGCCGTTGTTCAGCAGCCAACGCCAGACGATGGCGGTGGCGATGAACGAGATCGCCATGGGAAAGAGGAACACGCCCCGGAAGAACCCCTCGCCCCTGACCCCGCGCTCGAGCAACGCCGCAAGGAGGAAGCCCACGACCAAGGCACCCACGACGAACACGGTGGTGAACACGACGAGGTTGGTCACGTCATTGGTGAACCGTGTGTCGTCCTGCAGCCGGGTGTAGTTGTGGAAGCCGGAGTAGTCGTAGGTGGGCCGGAAGCCCCGCCAGTCGCTCACTGACACCCGGAGGTTCCAGCCGAGGAACCCGTAGACGAATACGCCTAGCACCGCCAAAGACGGCGACACGAGCAAGAGGGCGGGGCCCCACTTGCGGATGCGATACATGCAGGTCTCTCCTGGGGGGTCGGCACCCTCACCGTCGTCGAACCTGCGGTGACCAGGGTCGCCGTGCGCCCTGACCACCGCAGGTCTCGGGGTTTCGGGGTCGGGTTACTGCTGGGTGTCCTCGTAGGCCTGCCTCACCGCCGAGGCGAACGCCGCCGAGTCGCCGCTCTCGACGAACTCGCCCAGCGCCGAGTCGATCTCGGCCTTCCAGGCGTTGTCGGCCACCGCCCCGTGGGCGAGCGATCCGACGACCGTCGTGTTCGAGTCGTTCCAGTCGGCCAGCGGCTGTGCCAGGTAGCCGGTGTACTTCGACTCGTCGGGGTCGGTCCGTGCCGGGATCGAGCCCTTGATCGGGTTGAAGGTGTCCTGGCCCTCCTTCGAGCCGGCGAGCTTCAGCCACTCGATCGCGACGTCGCGGTGGGGCGCGTCGACCGGCAGGGTGAAGCTGTCGGACAGGAAGTTGAACACGCCCTCGGTGCCCGGCGCGGGCGCGACGTTGTAGCCCTCCTCGAACGTGAGGCCCTTCTCCGTCTCGAAGTACGCCACGGCCCAGTCGCCCATCACGTTGTAGGCGGCGTCGCCCTCGATCACCGGGTCGAGCGCCGGCTGCCAGTCAGCGGCGGCCGAGCTGAGGTTGGTGTGGCCGAGGACCTCGGTGTAGGTGTCGAGGGCGGCGATCACCTCCGGCGACTCCCAGTCGGTGCTGCCGTCCCACAGCCCGGCATAGGCGTCCGGCCCGAGCTCGCCGAGCAGGACGTTCTCGAGTAGGTGCTCCTGGGTCCACGCCGGGCCGATGGTCAGCGGGACCTTGCCGGCGGCCTCGAGCGTCTCGGCTTGGGTCATGAACTCGTCCCACGTGGTCGGGGGTGCGGCGATGCCCGCCTCCTCCAGGACGGCGGGGTTGTACCACATGAGATTGGACCGGTGGATGTTCACGGGGACCGAGTAGATCTTGTCGTCGACGGTGATCATGTCGACCAGCGACTCGGGGAAGACGTCGAGCCAGCCCTCCTCCTCCCACAGGAACGTCAGGTCCTCGACCTCGCCGGCTTCGATGTCGGCCAGCAGCTCCGCTCCGGCGTGCCGCTGGTACGAGTCGGGCGGGTCGTCAGCGAGCAGGCGGTCGGCCAGCACGGCCTGGGCATTCGTGCCGGCGCCACCGGCGACCGCCGAGTCCACGATCTCGATGTCCGGGTTCTGCTCCGCGAAGAGATCGAGCAGCGCCTGCTTGCCCTCGGAGTCACCACCGCCGGTCCACCAGGAGAAGAACTCGAACTCGCCGGACGCCGCCTCGCCGGTGTCGGCAGCACCGCCGTCGTCGTCGTCGTCGCCGCAAGCCGCGGCGGTGACGAGCAGGGCGGCGACGGCCAAGGCGAGCGCACGGCGCCACCGGCGAGGTCGCGCGCCAGCCGCGCCCGATCGCTTGGTGATGTGGATGGCTGGTCGGTCCATCGGGGAACCCCCTCTTGGTTGGTGGATAGCTGTCGCGGTCGCAGCCGTGGTGCCGCGGCCGTATTCCAGACCCCGCCGATCGCGAGCCGCCGAGCGCCGGCTGGGCGCGACCAGCGTCACGGCATCCGCCGGACGGTCCCAGGGCCGAAGCTCATGACTTGGGCCCTTGCGCTGAAAGTTCGCCCGAACCCCGGATGACGAGGCTCGTTCCGAGCATCACCTGCTGCGCCGGTCGGCGGTCGCCCTCGAGCCGGCGGAACACCAGCTCGGCCGCCGTGCGGCCCAGCGCGGACGCGTCCTGGGACACGACGGTCACTGGTGGTTCGAGCATGTCCGCCAGCTCGAAGTCGTCGAAGCCCACGACACTCACCCGGCGGCCATTCCGGCGGCTCGCCCGTAGGGCACCGATCGTGAGCCGGTTGTTGCCGCCGAACAGGGCGGTCGGAGGGTCAGCGCGGTGCATCAGCTCGTCGGCCGAGGACTCGGCGGCGGCGACGTCGCCCACGCCCAGCCGCACGAGCGACTCGTCGAGTTCGATACCCGCCGCCTCCAGGGCTTGGCGGTAGCCGGCGTAGCGTTCGGCCGCCGTGTAGATGGCGGGGTCGTCGCCGAGGTAGCCGATATGCCGATGACCCTGCTCGAGCAGGTGGTTGACCGCGTCGGCCGTGCCGCGGGCGTTGGCCGCCACCACGGTGTCGCTGTCGAGGCCGTCCGCCGGGCGGTCGACGAAGACGACCGCGGTGCCGGCGGCCACCTCCGCCCGCAGGAACGAGTGGTCGGCGCCCGTCGGCACGACGACGAGCCCGTCGACGCGCCGGGCGCAGAACGCCCGGATCACCTCGACCTCCTGCCCGGGGTCCTCGTCGGAGCTGGCCACCATGAGCAGGTAGTCGTTGTCGCGGGCCACCTCCTCCACTGCGCGGGCGAGCACCGAGTAAAAGGGGTTGGCCACGTCCTCGATGACGAGACCGATGATCGAGGTCGACTGGCCGCTCCGGCGGAGGCTGGCGGCTGCCTCGTGGCGCTGGTAGCCGAGCGACTCGACGGCAGCGAGCACCCGGAACGCCGTGGTGGGCGCAACCGGGTGCTCGCCGTTGAGCACCCGCGAGACGGTCTTGAGGCTCACGCCCGCCTCGGCGGCGACATCCTTTATCGTCGGGCGCTCACCCACGGTTTGACCCCCCAACCGCGGCATCGGTCCGACCGGTGACAACGTTGTCAGCGGTACGCCCGAAACCTACGGACGGGTGCGGCGGCTGTCAACGGGCTCGCGCCGGGCGTTCGTCAGCTCTGGACCGCATGCTCCCCGCGGGGGCGCGCAGCCGGCCCGTGCCAGCTGCCCGTGCTGGCTGGGGATGGTGCTCCATCGGTACGCCGTACCCCTCGAGGGCCGGGCGGTACGGCGCTCAACCTCGCCCGACAGGAACAGCGCGGTGAGGATGGCCTCCAGTAGGACGCGTGGGCCCGATCCGTGTCGCCGCAGGTGACGACGTCGCCATGCAGGACCGGATCGAGGTTGTTGATGAGTAGCCCCCAGGCCTGTGCGGTGGTCACCTGGAGTTGGGCGACGGCCGGAGCACCGCTGTGGGGCGGAACTGCCAGCCGGTGCCGTCCGGCACAGGTCCAAGTGGGCCGCACCGATACCGGCACCCAACCTGAGCCCGAGAACACCCCCACGCCTTCCCCGCGGCACCGCAGCCAGAGACGGGCTAGCCAGGAGCGGCTTCGGCCCGCGTCTCGACCCGGTACGGCTGCCCGGCGTGCCGGTCGAGCTGCGCGGTGCCGAGACGACAGCGGAAGCACCGTCCGGGCTGATGTGGGTCAGTGATCGGAAACACCTGACGTCCATGTCATGCGGGGGCGGTTCGGGGGTCGGGATCGGCGCAGGGTCTTGTCGTCGGGTGGCGGGCATCCGGCATCGAGGAGGACAGGACCAGGTCGAACATCAGCAAGCGGGCACTGCGATGGGCGGCCCCGGTCGCCCTCGTCGGAGCCGTCGGACTCGCCGCCGGCGGCGATAACGATGACAGCGAGGCCATCACGGTCGGAGCCCCAGCGGCGTGAGCGGCAGCGATCACCACCTCAACAACCAGGCTGAGGAGCCTGCCCGTCGTTCTTCTGGCGCCGGCAGCGACCAGCACCTCTACAACCAGGCAGAGAGACTCGAGGCCGCGCGGGCCCCACGCGCTAGCGACCAGCACCTCGGCTCGAGGACACGCAGCGCTTCGGTGCCATTCAGCCGGCCCGAGGACCTGGCCATGCGCGCCATCCTGGCGGCCGAGGCCGAACGCTACGTGGACCAACAGCAGGACCGGGGCGAGTCCAATTCGACGGGCGACGAGTCGTCTGCCGAGTTCGTCCCCGGCTCCCGGCACATGCCGGCGAGGTAAGCCCTCTCGGAGGCCGATCGACGACTCCTAGAGGTTGACGACAGCCTCCGGCGGGCAGGTGGAGCTCAGGTCGAGGGCAAGTCGGCCCTCGACCTCGGGCACCACCCCGTGGAGGGTCGCGACCTTCACATCGGTGGGCGACGCCCGCCGCTTCGACGCGCATCCTCACCCCCGGCTTGGTGAGGACGCTCGAGACGTGATCGACCCGGATCGTCACTCGGGATCGGCGTAGAGCGGTTGCGCCTGACCCGGTAGCCGCCACTGGAGACCGGGCCGACCGACAGGCCGGCCTCCACTGCTCGACCCGCTCCCGCATCTCGCGGCCAACCCGTGCCCGCGCCGCCGTGGCGCCCGTGTCGGTGCGCGCTCGGTTGCTGGCTGTCACCGCGGCCGCACCGCGCCCGTCGCCGACGACCTCGACCGCCACGCGGCGCGGAGGTCTCGATCTCGATGGGCGCATCGTCGGTCTGGTTCCAGAGCGCGACGCCAGCAGGACGGCGGAGCGGGATCACTTGGCGTCCTCGGCTGGCTGGATGATTAGCTCATGGATGAGTCCGTCGAGCGATCTGGTGCGTGCCGTTGCGGCGGCCGCGGCCACCGCGTCGGGGTCCAGCCTGGCTCGCATGGCCGCCATGGCTGCAGGGTCGAGCCAGTTGACGTGCCCACCGATCCTGCCGAAGGGCGGGATGGCGAACTCGCTGGGGTGCGCGTCGTGGCCGCCCAGCGCTGAGATCGCCAGCACCCGTTCGTCGCGCGCCAGATGCGCCAACGCCGCGACGGCGAGGTGGTAGGACCGGCTTGGCAGTCGTCCTATCTGCTCATCCAGCTGCGACGACTCTGCGAGGGCCTGGAGCGCCTCGGCGCCACGTCCCATGCTTGCTTCCTGAGCGGCCAGATCGATCAGCACTGCGGCCAGTTGCCGGCGGTCGTCGACCTCTCGGCTATGCGTCACCGCGTCGTGGAGGAATGTGCGAGCGGCATCGTCCTGGTCGCGACGGTGAGCGATGGAGGCGAGGAGGACCAGTGCCTGGCCGACCGGATAGTGGACCCCGCTCGCGCCGCATTCCTCGACGACCTGTTGCGCCAGCTCCACCGCCTGGTCCAGGTCTCCGTCCCGGGCCGCCAACACGCTGATGAAGACTCGACACATGCCGACTCCGACGCTCTCGCCGAGCTGCATGGACAGCTCGAGGCTCTCGCAGAAGCAGCGTTTGGCTTCCGCCGGGTGCCCCTGCGCACGTCCTAGCCAGAACAGGGCCGCCGCCTGGCCCGCAGCCACCTGTTCGGCCCGGTAGATGGCCAGTGCCTCATCGAGCCAGGCCAGCGACCGGTCCCAAGCCTGATCGTTCTGGGCCACCATGCCAGCGCTCAGTAGCGCCGGCGCTCGCCGCCGAGGAGGGGCTGACGCGCTGGCCTCGATCACCGCGGCACACCAGCGATCGCCGGCAGCGTTGTCGTTGAAGAACCAGTACTGGCCGAGCGATCCGACGATCCGCAGCGCAATCTCGTGTTCGCCGTGTTCGAGCGCCCAGTGCAGGGCCACCTCGACGTTGGTGCTCTCCGCGCGGAGCCGGGTACTGCGGGCCCTGAGATCCTGCAGCAGACCAAAGCCCAACCGCCGGCACAGGCTCGCCGTCCACTCGGCGTGCGCCCGTCGAGCGACCTCGGCCGTGCCGGATGCGGCCAAACGCTCGGCAAGATACTGGCGGAGCGGTTCGAGCAGCCGATACCGGGCGGTCGTTCCGTCGAAGCTGAGCAGGGACTTGGCAACCAGCTCGTCGATACTGTCGAGCACGTCGAGGTCGCCATCGCACACGGCCTCGACGGCATCGAGGCGGAACCCGCCGGCGAACACGGACAGGCGCTGGGCAACCTTGCGTTGCTCGCTGGTCAGAAGCTCGTAGCTCCAATCGAGGGTCATGCGAAGGGACCGGTGCCGGGCGTCGTCCCGGCAGGCGGACACCGGCCGTGCCAGCGTCGCCAGCTGGTCACCAAGTCTGGCGGCCAGCTCAGCGAAACCGAGCGAGCGAAGTCGGCTGGCTGCCAACTCGATCGCCAGTGGTACCCCGTCGAGAGCGCGGCAGATTTGCACGAGGGGCGCGACATCATCCTGGCCGACATCCAAGTCGGGCCGAACCGCTCGGGCCCGGTCGACCAGCAACTGGACCGACTCGACTCGAGCCAGTCCGGCTGGGTCCCGTAGCGACCCGTCCGGTACGGCCAGCGGCCGAACCGGCCACTCTCGCTCACCGGTAAGACGCAGCGGCTCCCGGCTCGTGGCCAGCACCCGGATGTCAGACGCGGCTGCCAGCAACCGTTCGGTGAGCAGTGCGCAGCCGTCGAGCAGGTGCTCGCAGTTGTCGAGCACCAACACACCGGCAAGCGTGTCTGCTTGAGCAAGCAGTTCGCCCAGCGGATCCGGCCCGGGCTCGAGGCCGATCGCCGTGGCAACCACCTGGGCCACCAACCCCGGGTCTCTCAACGGCGCCAGCTCGGCCAGCCACACCCGCACCCCTCGTCGTCGAGCGCACCTCGCCACCTCGAGCGCCAATCTGGTCTTTCCGCTACCCCCGGGCCCGGTGAGCGTGATCAGCTGTTCGGTCTGGATCAGTTCAGCGAGACCTTCGAGGTCCTCGGTACGACCAACGAAGCGGGTACGCGCGACCGGCAGATCGCCCACCCTGACCGACATCGACGTGGCCATCCTCGGGTCGTCGGCGGCGACCAGTTCCCATACCTCTTCGGGCCGCTCGATGCCGCGCAGGACTCGCCGCCCGAGATACAGCAGCCGAACCGTCTTGGGCATCCGATCGGCCACCAGACCTGCGGTCACCCCAGACACGAGCGTCTGCCCGCCATCGGCCAGAGCCCGCAGGCGAGCGGCACGGTTCACCGCCGGGCCGTACCAGTCACCATCACGTCGCTCCGCATCCCCCGTGTGCACACCGACGCGGACTCGCACCGCCGTCATCGACGGCCACGGCTCGCCGATAACCGCCTCTTGGACCTCCACCGCCGCGGCCAGCGCACCGGCAGGCTGTTCGAAGACCGAGAACGTCGAGTCGCCCTCACCCTTGGTTCTCAGCATCTGGCCGCCCGCAGCATCGACCGCGTCCCGGATGACCGTGTCGTGCCACGCCACCGCCTGCGACATCGCCACCGGATCGCGCTCCCAAAGCGACACCGAATCGACGATGTCGGTCAACAGGAACGTGCGCGGGTACCAAGCGTACGCAGCGCCGCGGGCCGCCGTGCCCCGCTCAACCAAAGCCGGACCTGCCAGGTCGGGCACGGTGCGAGCTGCCGCCCATCCCGCCTCCAAAGCGGTGGGCGTCCACACGCACATCGATGAACCCGTCAGTGCCCAAGACGTCGAACGAGCCCGGCGTCCGAAGCCCGGAGAGGATCCGCCGCAGCACCGAGACATAGATCTGGACCGAACGGGCCGCCGATCTCGGGGGGCGGTCTCCCCAGATGAGGTCGATGAGGCGGTCGGCGGAAACGATCTGATTGGCCTTCAGGAGCAGGATCGCCAGGAGGGCACGCTGCTTCCGCGCGCCCAGCTGAAGGCTCGCGCCGTTGGAGATGACCGGGGAGGTCCCCAAGACTCTGTATTCCGCCAATGTGCCCGCCGATCCGCCTGCCAACCATGGTAGCGGCGGATCGACCGGGCGGTGACCTTGGGCAATCGTGGCGCCACCCACCGCCGGCACGCTGACCGTTCGGGTTCCCCAAGTGCATCCTCCCCGGGCCTAGGACGCGGTCAAGTAGGCCTCGGTCGGTAAACCTCTCGGTGACGACGCGGGCCCCCTCCAAAACCCCAGGTCAGCGGGCCCCCGGCAGGACTCGAACGTGCGGCCTACCGCTCAGGAGACTCCATCGGACCGTCCGCGGCGTGCGCCCGGCTCCGCTGACCTGCACCGATTCCGCTACGCCGTCCGCTGAGCGCGCGAGCAGTCCGCCCGCGAGAGATCTAGTGCATCGCACAGCTCATCCCCGACTGTGGTGTGCGCGTCGGCGCGCGTCGTTGTTGTCCCTATTTCCCCGCACGCTGATGTTGCGGTCCGGCGTCGCCGCCGGGTGTCGTCGTCCTCGCGCGGCCGTGCCGCTGAGCCCGGAGGCGCTAGCCGACCGCCGGGGAGCCGGTGAGCGCCGCGGCCACGGCAGAGGCGCCGCGGTCGCTCGGCAGGATCGTGTAGTGGTTCGTTCCCTCGACGATCTCGTCGGTGAATCGCGAGATCTGCGGACTCCAGGCTGCGACCAGCTCATCGGGCTGCATACCTGGCGGTTCGCCGAACAGGCCGCGCGGGGGCGCGTAGCAGGTGGACGGGGTCGCGCAGGGCGCGCAGCGCGTCGCCAATGGGCGCCGGTTCGGTGAGCAGGTCGCGTCGGGCGGCCCGCACCGCGTCGCCGGAGACGCGCGACCGCAGCAGGCCGTCGTCACCCTTTACCACGTCGTAGGAGAGGTAGGCCTCGATGTCGTCGTTCCAGTCGTCGCCGATCGCCGGGTGTCGCCGCCAGAAGTCAAAGCAGGCGTCGAGCGAGGGGTAGGCCTCGCCGAGGCGCTGCAGTCCGGGCAGTCCGCCACCCGTGTACTAGGCGATCTGGGATGGTCCGTAGAGCCTGGGGTGCTCCGGGTTGGTCCCTGGCCGCAAGCCCAGGAGCAGCCGACGCTGGCTCATTACTCAGGGTGCGTAGGTCGCTAGGACGATCCCGTTGCTCAGGACCCTCGAGTCCACGAGGTCGAACGTCGCTGCCGTGCCGGGGCGGTACAGCAGGTCGCTAACGTCGCTTGGTCCGACGAGCTGCGGATGGATCCACAGCTGGAGCTGGTCGAAGAGGCCGTGTTCGAGCAAGAGCCGGGACACGTCACCGAAGCCGTACTGCACGATGTGGCCGCCGTCCTCGTCCTTGAGATTGCGGACTCGGCCCACGACATCGCCCGCGATCACCTCGGTGTTCTTCCACCGCGGGTCGGTGAGCGTGGTCGAGACGACCAACTTGCGCATGGTGTTGATGCGATCCGAGAACGGGTCGCCACCGCGGCTTGACCATGCCGGAGCGAACACGTCGTACGTGCGGCGGCCCAGTAGAACGATGTCGCACGTCTGCAGCAGATCCGTCTGGATGGCGTCGCCTTCATCGGAGGTGCCGCCCTTCAGGGGGGGCCACAAGTGAGGACCCTCGACGACGCCGTCGAGCGTGATGAACGTGGAGTTGATCAGCTGCCGCATGATCGGTCCCTTCGTCTTGGGCGGCGGGGCCCCATGCGTCTATCTCAGGGCGGGGTCCGGCCGGATGTCTTGAACGTCTAGCCCCGAGCGAGCGACGCCGTCTTGAACGAAAACGACAACTAGGGCTGGCCGACCGCCGAGGACACGATCTGGGACGGCGTCTGCCCAACGAAGCGCTTGAGCGACCGGGTCAGATGGGGCTGGTCGGCGTACCCGGCGTGGCGCGCCGCGTCGGGCGCGGACATGCCTCGGGCGAGCAGCTCGACCGCCCTCTCGGCCCGTCGGATCTGCCCGATGGCCCCGCGGGTCAACCCCGTTGCCCGCGACACGCGTCGTTGCACCGACCGCATGGACAGACCCTTGACCTCACCGTGCAGGGCTTCCGACACGATCGGATCACGGATCAGCAGACCGGCGCGAACGAGCCTGTCGACGAAGACATCGGCGTTGCCCGGTCCCGGGACCTCCCATGTGGACCCGTTGAGCCAGAACGACCTGTTCGCCACCTGCGGTAGCGCCAACGACCGATCGACCAGTTGGCCCGGCTGCAGGCTCGGCATGAACGTACCGAGGCTGAACTGGATGCCGAAGAACTCCGCGTCCTGGGGGATCGGCACGGTCGTCGCCTTCGTCTCGGGCCCTCGCACCGTCAGCCGAGCCGCGGCCCACTGCCGCGTGACGACCATCTCCCAGTGGCTCGCCGCCACCGAGATGAAGGACTCCTCAGGCTCACTTCGTGTCTGCCACGTCTCCTCGACGAACGGCGAAAGTGAGGGTCGTCCCTCAACCGTGAACAGCTCGACTGCGCGCTTCATGCCCATTTCGATGGGTCGCGGGGGCGAAACTCATCGGTCGAGCGCAGGTCCAGCGTCGAATCGGGCCCGCTGCGATCAGCGACCTCGGCCCAGCCACACCAGCCCGGTGTGACGGTATGCCATAGGTGCGATCGCGGACGGCCCCACCGTTAGCGCAGATCTGCCGCTCGGGGTGCCCGGCGTTCTGTACCGGGGATCGGATGGGCAGCGGCCGCCCGCAGCGGGCACTCTGTGCGCGTGGCGATCATTCGTCCGGCGACCGCGGAGGACCCCATGTTCCTCGAGCAGATGCTCGCAGTTGCCGCCGATTGGTTCAGCGACACACCTCGCTCAGCGCCGGAGTTCATCCGCGACCCCGCGGTCGCCCACTACATCGCCGGGTGGCAGTGCGTGAAAGTCGACCGAAGGTCGTTGAGTCGTGTCTGCCCGCCGGCTAGCAACGCGCGGTCGCAGTAGAGAGGGAGCCGACATGACCGACACGCCACCGCCTGTCCCGCCGCCTTCCGCGGCAGCACGGGGCCCGAGGGGGAAGGTTCGGAACCCGGCCGCGGTGATCATCTTCTCGATTATCACGTTGGGGATCTACTACCTGTACTGGATCTATCAGGTGTACCGCGAGCTCAAGGAGCACACCGGCGAGGGGATCGGGCCGGTGATCGGTCTCGTACTCGGGATCCTGATCAACCCCGTCAACTGGTTCGTGTTGCCGTCCGAGATCGGCAACATGTACGCGCGTGCGGGTCAGCCCAAGCCGGTGAGCGGCGCGACGGGCTTCTGGAACTTCATCCCACTCATCGGGTTCATCATCTGGACAGTGAAGGTCCAGGGCGCGCTCAACCGGGCCTGGGAAGGCCAGGTAGCCGTCTAGAACCCCAGATGCACCCATATCTGCGTCGATCCGCGCTACGTCGATCAAACACAGAACGCCGCGACATAACAGCGTCGTTCCCGTTGCCGCCACCGGGCGCAGATCGGCGCCTCCGCGCCCGTCAGTGGCCCAGCGCTGACGTACAGATCACTTAATCTGTAGGGGCGACGCTCGCTGGCGGCAGAGCGCCGATCGCCGGTTCCGTGTGGCGTGCGGCAATCTCGCCGAGCTCCACACCGTCGGCGATACCCGCCAGCGACACCCGGACCACCTTGGCCCGGTCGTCGGCGGTGACCCCCTGCTGCTTCGCCATCAGCCCGACCGTACGTGGGCTGGGCGACATACAGTTTGGCGCGCGTGATGCACGGCGAGAACCGTCGCTGGGAGGCCGCGAATCGGCAGAACTGTATCGCGGTGCTCCGTCACCGATCGGCACGTTGGTGCGAGGCAGTCAGCGCTCCCGACGGCCAGTAGCACACTCCAAGTGGACAAGGGTCTCATCCACGTAGCTGCCGATCCGCTCAATGTGGCCTAGCTCGTTGCCCGGTCTGTCAGCATCACTCGTCCCCTGCACCCACCGAGTCCCCCCCGGCCAACCCAAAACGCGAGCACCCGCGAGCGGACTTGTTCAACAGCCTCCTAGCCAAGGTCGACGAGCTCGTCGCCAGGCCACCAACCTCCTCGAGGAGATCCGGTCCGTGACCGAACAGCTCGAGCCGGAGCGGGCCCGCAGTTGCCGCAACGCCTAACGATGGCGTCGGTGATGGTCGACGAGATCCGGCTGCAGGCCCACGCCCGGCCGCTCGAGGAGACCCCGGGCGACATCGCCACCCACCCCAGCGAGGACCGGTGAACGCCCGACCGTCGTAGCGGTCCTCGTTGCCGCCACCCCTCGCCTCCGGGTGGGGGGCGGTGCCGCGTTCCCCAACCATCCGTGCGTGGCGGTGGCACCGAACCAGGCTGGCAGCAGATCGCCGACAGGGAGAGGAGCTGAACCAATGACACGAGCACGTCTGCTCTGGGCCGGGCTGGCGGCGGCCGCCACCACCGCGGTCCTGGTCGCCACACCCACATTTGTGACCTTCGCTGGCATCGCCCTGAACGGGATCGACTGAAGGAGCTGAATCAATGACACGAGCACGTCTGATCTGGGCCGGTTTGGCAGCGGCCGCGACCACCGCCGTCCTGGTCGCCACCCCCACCGTCGTGACCTTCGCCGGCATTAGCTTCAACGGCATCGACTGAAGCTCGGCACCTGACCTGAGCAGTAGTGGTGGGATCGAGTGCTAACGGGCCGTAGCACCTCGATCGGCGGGCCGTAGCAGACCTGGATCCGCGTCACCTGAGCGACGCCGGCCTCCGGCGTCGCCGTCCCGCTGCTGGCTGGCTAATGGGTGTCCGGTTCACTGGCCGGCGACAAAGCGGCGATGGCCGCGGGTCATCTCGCGGGCGGACACGAGAGGGCGGACATGACACAGGAACTCGTGCGATACGTACTGCTGGCGTCGACCTCGGCGACGGTGGCGGGCGTGGTGTTCGAGGGGCTGCGGCGGCGGGTTGCGGGCACGCGGCTCGACCGGCAGCTCCGCGAGCAGCACCCATAGCGGCCGTGGGACCAGGCCGCGGCGCCATCTCGCAACGCAGATCGCGTTGGCCCGACGCCGACCCGAATCGAGCATGACCATGACCGAAGCCACCACCTACAACGAGTTTCGCATCGAGACCATGGCGCCCGACGAAGACCGCTGGCATTACCGGCATTTCACCGGTGCCGCTGGCCGCGACTTTGCCGCCGTAAGCGAACGGTTCGCCAAAGCCAGAGCCGAGTCGGCGGCCGGCGCCGGTATTCGTTACCGGCTCATGAGGCGAACCGTGTTGGTCACCACTACGCCATGGATCGAGCACACGGAGGTTGAACACCTGCCGCCCCCGGTGTCGGCCGGGGGCGGTATCGCGTGACGCCCGGCTGTCACCCGACCAGCTGATCCCCGGTCGCCTCGGCGATGAGCTCGGGGCCGTCGTTGCGCGTGCTGTTGACCGCGGTGGAAACAGGGCGGGCCCACCAGGAGCTCGGCGGGCGCCGGCACCAAGAGCTTGGCGAGGGCTTCGGTGTCGTCGTTTGTCGGGTCCAGCCAGGCGTCCCACGCCGAGGGCGGCAGGATCACCGGCATCCGGTCGTGGATCGGCGCCATGGTTTCGTTGGGGTCGGTGGTGATGATCGTGACGGTGCACAGCGGTTCGCCCTTGCGGTCGGGGCCCCCCCATTCCTCCCACAGCCCGACGAGCGCGATGGGGTCGCCGTCGCGGCGCTCGAGGTAGTAGGGCTGCTTGCGCTTCCCGCCGGGGAGCTTCTTCCACTCGTAGAAGCCGTCGCCGGGCAGGATCGCTCGCCGACGTTTGAACGCGCCCTTGTAGGCGTTCGACGTGGTGTTTCGGAGCGTGGGTTGCAGGTTGCGGGTGCGATCCCGGCGGTGCGTCTGGGCGAGGACCCATTGCGTGCGTGGGCGGCGCCGAGCCTGGAATCTCGCCACTGCCTGCGCGATCGCGCGCCCGGAGGCGACGCATTCGGCGAGTACCAACCCGTCCTCGAGGGCCATCGCGGCGCCTTCGGCCATGTTGGGTGATGTCGCGTGCGCCGCGTCACCGACGAGCACCACCGATCCCTGTGACCACCTATGGAGCGTCACCTCTTCGATCGGTGCGACGTGCACGGCGCCGTCGGCACCGAGCGTGTCAAGGATGGCCGACACCGGCGCGGCGAATCCGGTCAGCAGCTCCGCGAGCCTCCCCTTCACGTCGTCGCCCTGCAGCCCAGGGGTGTGTTGGGTTGGTGTCTCGCAGTAGCAGTAGGCGTGGTCCCGGCCGATCGGCATGGCCAAGAAGGTGACGTGGCGGTCCAGCATCGCCGTCCACGTGGTCACCTCCGGCGGACATTCGGTCACGAAGCGCCAGGCGAGCCGCCCCGCCGATCGGACCGCGCCGTCGCCAACGGTGAGGTGGCGGACGGTGGAGTGGATGCCGTCGGCCCCGATGACCAGGTCGTAGCGGTCAGCGGTGGCGTCGCCCAAGTCGACGGTAACGGTGTTGGCTTGCCGGCTCACTCGCTGCACCGGTCGGCCCATCCGCGCGGGCACGGGATCACCGTGGGATGTCAGGACTTGGTGCAGATCGGCGCGGTGCAGCGCGAGGCATGGGCCGATGTCGCACCACAGGTCGGCTATGTCGATGTCGGCCAGCAGGCGGCCCCCGGTGGTCGCAGGGGCGTTGGTGTGTGATCAGCGATCCCCGTTCGGCGACCGCTGACTCCAATCCCAAAGCACGCAGCGCCCTCGCCGCGCTCCCGGGTAGTAGATGCCCGCCCCGGTGTGCGTCCAGGCCCGTTCCCGCTCGACCACGTCGGCGGCCAGGCCGCGTTGCCGGAGCGCTCGGGCGGCGCCGAGACCGGCGATCCCGGCGCCGACCACGAGAATGCGCAAGGCGGCCCCGTTGGTTTCACCGGTGCCGTGAATCACGAGGTGTCCCCTTCGTGAGTGGTGGTGCGCTGTCGCCAACGCCGCGCCACGATCTCAAGGCAAGCACGCACCGACACCGAGGTCGTCCTGATCGCCTGCGCCAGTGAGAAGTTAGGTCTGGGCCACCTCGTAGGGGAACAACAACCCGCATCAACTCCCACCGTTGCGGAGTCGGCCGCCGCTGCCGCTCCGATATCGCTTGGCGAACGCAGGACTCCCGAGGGCCATGCCAGTGTCGGCGGGGGACGGCGCCGTTGGCACGGAACCGCAGGCTGGCCCGGTCGGCCTCGAACTCGGCCATGCCGCTGACGTAGCTCCCGCTGCCCATCGCGTGCTGGGCGCACCGCGCCCCAGAATGGCCGCGCCGAGTCGCGGCCCGCCGGAGCAGTTCCTCGTTGGGAGCCACGCCGACAATGAACGCGGCGAGTCACAGGGAATCATCCCCGCCAACGCGGTCTCGTCGTCACCAATATCGGAGCCCTCGCCGGTGTCAACAGCCCGCCCCGAGGTTCGCCTTGCCTGCCACCGGCGGTCATTCCTCTCTACTGGAGATGTCTGTGGATGGATCGATGTTCTGGTTCGCCCGGAAGAAGTTGGCCGGGTCGTAGGTTCTTTTCAGGGTGGCCAGCCGCGGGTAGTTCTCCCCGTAGGCCGCTTGGACCCGCAGGGGGCCCTCGTCACCCAGGTTGTTGACGTACACCGACTCCTCGAGGTGAGGCTCCATTGCCTCGAACAGCGCCCTGGTCCACTGGACGTTGCGATCCGAGTCGGTCGCGTTGGACCACTGCGAACCGATAAGAAAGTCGTACTGCTCGGCCCGATGTGAGAAGGCGGTGGCCGATGGGGCGACACGGCTCGCGACTCCGTGCATTTGCTGCAGGCCGACGCCGCTCGCGGAGGAGGGCATGTGCGGGATGAACTGCATCAGGCTCTCGATAGCGCCGTCGGTCAGGTCGCGCAGCCAGCCGGACTTCCAGTAGTGGAGTCGACCGGAGGGGAATCCGTCGTCACGAGTGCTTTGCAGCACCGTGTAGGGCATGGGCTGGATGGTGTCGTCCACCGGCGACCGGAAGGTTCGCAGCGGACGCACCATTTGTTCACCCTCGTCGATCGGACCGCAGTAGCACACCGCGATGGACACCGTGGGCTCTCCCGCCGGGGTCAACCCGAGGGACACTGCCGTGGACAACTCGTCGGGCGCCGCCTTGACGAAGTCGTCGTAGAAACGAAGGACCCGCGGCGCCATGCTCAACGGGTACAACAGGCCGCCGCCCAGTACCCGGTCGACCGGATGAAGTTGGTACTCGAACGAGGTGACGACCCCAAAGTTGCCGCCGCCGCCTCGGATGCCCCAGAACAAGTCCTCGTTCTCCTCGGCGCTGACCCTCAGCAGCTGGCCGTCGGCAGTCGCAACGTCGGTCGATATCAGGTTGTCGCACGCGAGTCCATGTCGGCCGTTGAGCCAGCCCAGCCCGCCGCCGAGCGTGAGCCCCGCGATCCCGGTCGTCGACATCACGCCGAGGGTCGTCGCCAACCCGAAAGCCTGCGTGGCACGGTCGAACTCCCCCAACGTGAGCCCGGGTTCGGCCCGGACTGTCCTCGTCTCCGGATCAACCCGGATCGCTTTCATGCTGGACAGGTCAAGCATGACTGCGCCGTCGCCGACCGCGTCCCTGCGACGCTGTGACCACCCCCGCGTACCGAGAGCGGCAGGTCGTGTCGACGTGCGAACGTGATGCAGCCGAGCACGTCGGATGCATCCACCGACCGGATCACGGCGAGCGGACGCCGATCGATCATGCCGTTGAACACGGCGCGCACCGTGTCGTAGCCACGGTCGCCGGGGCAGACCACCGCCCCCCGCAGACCAGACCCAAGCTCCCGACGAACAGAGCTCGCGATTCCGCCAGCGTCTACTGCCATCGCGCTACTCCTCTCCAGATGCCGGCCTTGTCAGACGGGCGCCGCCTGCATACGGACCAATTCCCGTGTACTCCAGGTCCAGCCGAGCGCGCGACGCATCCAGCGGGGCACGGCGGCGTCTGTGGGCGCTCGAAACCACGTCCTCGTACACGTACCGAACTGGGACGTACCCGCCCGACCTGCTCCCGTACGGCCGCACGGTGTCCCACATGCCGGGAACCCAGACCTAGTCGAGAGCCACCAGCTCTGATGGTGGCCAGCGCCGCGGAACGGACACCGGGCCGCCGAGCGTACGCTCTCCGCCGCGCGCTTGGCGGGCGGGCGAACTGTCGTGGGGGGATCACGTCACCGGCGTCCCACGCCCGGCAAGTGAATGCAGCTCGACACCGTGGAAGCTGCTCACCTGGGGCTCGACGGTCCGTGCCCCGCGAGCTCCCGATGTCCGCACGTCTTGCCGGAGGTCAGGACCATGCAGGCCACTATGAGGACCTCGATCCATAAGCACAATCGAAGCTATGATCGCCATCCATCATGTGTGCTACTAGTTCGGCCCATCGGACCGCCTGGCCCGGTCTGGAGTTGCGGCACCTCTTGGCCCTGGTGGCCGTTGCCGAGACGGGCAGCTTCAGCGCCGCCGCCGAGCAGTTCGGCTACACCCAGTCGGCGGTCAGCCAACAGATCGCCACCCTCGAGCGCATGGTGGGTACACCGCTGTTCGAGCGCCCCGGTGGCCGCCGCCCGGTGCGGCTCACGGCCGCCGGGGAGACGCTGCTGAGCCACGCCCGGGCCGTCCTCGCCCGCGTCAGTGCCGCCGCCGCCGACTTGCGCGCGCTGGCCTCCGGCGATCAGGGCGAGCTACGGGTGGGAACGCTGCCGAGCATCGGCACCAAAGTCCTCCCCCGCCTGCTCGGGACCTTCCGGGCGGAGTGGCCCGGCATCGAGATCGTGCTGCGTGAGTCCCGGGACTCCGCCGATCTGATCCGTACCGTGGAGACCGGTGACGTCGACCTCACGTTCATCGAGATCGGCCAGTACGAGACAGGGCCGCTGGAGATCCGCCCGCTGCTAGACGACCCGATGGTGTTCGTGGCACCCGCGGCTTCTCCCGAGGCCGGACAGCGGGTGGTCAGCATCGCCGACATCGCCCATCTCCCGATGATCGGTACCCGTAACCCCGGTTGCCGGCAAATCATCGACGACGCTTTCCGCCAGGCGCCCACCTCGCCGACCTACGTCTTCCGTTCCGACGACAACCCGACCATCCAGGGCCTGATCGGCTCGGAGCTGGCCTACGCCGTGCTGCCGCTCCTCACGGTGAACGAGAACGATCCGAACCTGGCCGTCATCCCCATTTCGCCAGAGCCCCCGCCCCGGCGTCTCGGGATCGCATGGCATCCTGCACGCAGGCCGCCGGTTGCCCTTCTGCCCTTCGTCGAGGCAGCCGCCGAAATCTGTCGCGACCTCGACGAGCAGTGGGTGGCCGCGCGCGCCGCGTGAGCGCCGCCGCAACTGTGACACCTTCGCCGGTAACCCTGGACATGCTGGGCATCCTCGTCAACCTTCGCGAGGCCAGCGGCGGCGCCGGCTGAGCACGCCAGGCGTGAGGCTCCAGAGCCCGGGCCCGTTTCGGCAGACGGCCGTTAAACGCGTCGACGGACCTTCAGACCCGACCGCACGACACACCGTCATCCCAAGGGGCGGCTGTCAGTGACAACGCACGATAAGTAGCCTTCGACGCAACTCGACAGCGCCCAGTCGTCGGCTAAGTGCACGACGCATGCCCCACATATCGCGAACACAGGAACACGGTCATGCGACCGCAGTCGGCCATTCCGCCGTCAAGTCCTACACAGTTCCCGAGTTGCGACAGAACGCCGGTTCGGTATGAACCGTCGCGTTTCGCCGTGGCGTCGCTCGGTGCGCTCCCGTCCGCATTGGTTAGGGGCGGATGCTGAGCGAAAGTGGGTGACCGACGTCGAGCTGTGCCTCACCTCCGCCGCATCCAGCCGAGCGTGGCGTCGCTCGCCGGCGAGGCCACGTCACTCGGGGCGCTCGTCCTCCTCCAGGACCACGCGGGCCAGCGTCTTGGGTGCGACCAGCGTGTAGGAAGTGCGGATCCACTCCTCGATCTCACTCCACCGCGTGGCGCTCGTGGTGGTCGGGAAGCTCACCGAGATCCAGCCGTGTCTACCCAACCCGTAGCCGGTCGGCTCGGCGTTGGGATCGGTCGCTACGACCGCGGCAGCTTCCTCCTTGGGCAGCTTGACGCTGATGGCGCTCGCCTCGCGTGAGCTGAAGATGAAGGTCTTGCCGTTCACGCGGAACGTGGGCTCGCCGTCCCACGCCTCCACATCGACCCGTTCGGCCTGCGGGAGCCGGGCGACGATCTCCTCGAGCCGATCCATGTTGCTCACTGCTGCACCTTCGGGGGTGCCTGAAGGCTCCAGATGCGACCGTCCGGGTCTCGGACATGCATCTCCTGCGTACCCCAGTGGGTCTCCTCGAACGGCTTCACGATCTCGACCGGCGGCCCCGGACGGCAGGTCTCGGCGTCTCTGACCCGCACCAGGACCTGCAGCCCCAGGTCCTGGTCGGCCGGCAGTTCCTCGACGAAGACGTAGGGCCCCTTGCCGCAGCGCAGCATGCCCGAACCATGATCGGTCTCGAACTCGATCTCGAACCCGAGCTCTCGGAAGAACTTGGCGGTCCTCCCCCAGTTGTGCGTCTCGACATAGATGCCTTCAATGCCCTCGGTAGCCATCAGTGCCCCCTCTGCTCTGTCAACTGTCCCTCGGCGTCGAGATAGGTGCGCAACGCATCGGCGACCAGCGCCGACAGCGACCGCTCCGTATCGATGGCGTGATGCTTCACCTCCCGGATCAAGTCGACCGGGAGGTACACGTTGAACTGCTTCACCTCGTCTCGAGACATGCAAGGATGCTAGCAAGCTACCACATAGTCGCGGCGACACCCAGTACCGGCCGTCCGCCTAGGGGCCTGAGTCTCACGGCCAAGCGACGCCGCGCGCGGCGTGCTTGCCCGAAGATGACTTGCCGAGCGCGGCTCGCGATGGCGTCATCAGCATGTCATCGATGTGCCGCTGGACGGCGACTCAGAACACCGCTCCAGAACGACACCTCGCTCACCGGTGACGCGCGCGCCAGATCGGCGCCTCTGGCGCCCATCAGTGGACGAGCGTTGACGTCCAATCGACCGTTCCGGGGCGCCTGTGAGCGGCTGCCGGTCTCGGGCGACCGGACCGCGTCACAGCACGCGAGCGTCTCAGAACGCGCGGCGCTGATGTCCCTCAGGCATGGCGAAAGTGCCGAAGGGCGTCACCCTCCCGGCGTGATCTTCGAGGACAGGGCTTCCGCGGATCGAGACGCCCAGCCTCGCGCGTTGTCAGTGCGCCTCGACGAGGTCGCTGGCCGGGAGTGGGTAAGCGCTGATGACCGCGACGATCGCGTCCACATCGCCTGTCCAATCCATCGCTCGGAGCTGGCGTTCTCTGCGGCGGCCGCCGAACGCGCGGAACAGCTCGTACCGCGGCGCCTCGAGCGTCGCCACCTCGCTGCCAGTGCCGAGCGTCCACCGCTCCTCGGGCGGGTCGATCGCCTGCACGCCGAGGGCACCGGCGTCCTGCGCGACGAGATCGCGGTGGCACGAGTCGAGGTAGAAGTCGAGCCCCAC
>JBKPHE010000182.1:0-12941 GCA_046744485.1 Actinomycetota bacterium
GACCGCTGTGAACGGCACGTCGGTCGGTTGGTTCGACCAGTACGGCTGGGCCCTCCCCGGGCAGGAGATCGACATCACCGGGATCCCCGCCGGCACGGACGGTTCGTGGAGGTCGTAGCCGCGGAGCTGCAGTCTGTCGCCGAGCCTGGCGAGCATGGGCAGGACGGCCCGGGCGTGGGCCCGCCGGGTCCGTCCGGCCGCGGCGGAGGTGCCGGCTCCATGGGCGGAAGGCCGATCGCCGGCAGGCGCTCGACCGCTCCGGTCTCGTACATGTCGGCCAGGTTCAGCACGACGCGCACGTACTCGTCGGCGTTGTTGTAGCGGCGGACCGCCTGGGCGCGGGCGTCGGCGTTGCGAAGGTCGGAGTCCCCCTCGCACAGGTACCGGGCCGCGCCGTAGGCGGCGTCGAAGAGGTTGTCGGGGTCTCGGCGACCGTCGCCGTTGCCGTCGACGCCAAGGGACTGCCACGTCGAGGGGATGAACTGCATCGGCCCCACCGCCCGGTCGTAGGCCGTGTCGCCGTCCAGCGTGCCGCCGTCGGTGTCGCGGATCAGCGCCACGTTGGGCCGCCCGTCCAACGGGATGCCACGTATCGGCTTGGTGCTGTAGCCGTCGTCGCGCAGCATGGCCCCTCCGAAGCGCCCATGGTTTGACTCGACCCGGCCGATCGCCGCCAGCAACGTCCAACGGATGCCGCAGGCGGGATCCTCAGTGGCGAGCCGGTCCGCGGCGCGGACGTAGGCGTCCACGGCGACGGACGGGATGCCGCTCTCGCCGAGGCTGTCGATGACTTGGGCGCTGGAGAGGACGGCGCGCACCGGCTCGGACACGGGATCGGCCCCCACGGGCACCGCCGCCAGCATCTCGGCGTCGAGGTAGGGCTCGAGCGCCTCGTCGTCCTGGAACGGCAGCGTGCCGTTCAGCCCCGGGACCGACGAGGGGTCGGACTCGGTCGACATCATCGCCATGGTGCCGGCGCCCACGCCGCCCGGCAGGACGACGGCCACCGCGATCAGCACGGCTTGCCGCCAACGCCGGGACGCGGCGCGCCACAACGACTCGGGAACCTTCATGGGTTGTCTCCGCTCTCGGCTCAGCGCAGGTCGACTTGGTGCACGCTGCCGCCGGTGACGGTGACGTCGGCCATCGGCACGCCATCGTCGTCCAGCAGCTGGTAGTGGCCCTCGGTCACCTCGGGGAACACCGCCGTCCAGGCCCAGACATGACTTCCGCTCCCTCGGCCGCTCGGGATCGGACGGTGGTGGACGCCGGTGTGGAACCGGGCCGCCGGCTCACCCGTCGGGCAGGCTTCGAGCTCCCCGGTGGGCGGCCGATCGGCGAGGTAGACCACGAGCGCGCCTACCTCGCCGCCGATGTCCAGCACCGGGGCGCTGTGCGCCCCGGGCCGGTCGTGGTTGTGCTCGGCCGACATCACGCCGCCGGCACGTCGTAGCCGGCGTAGGGGAGGCCGATGTAGGGGAATACGTCGACAAACGTCCGCCCCGGGTTGTTGAAGGTGCCGTCCTCGATCACGCTGACGGCGCCGTCGGGGGTGAACGTCGGGTCGACCAGGGGGTACGTCGCACCGGCGACGGCCCGGAGCTCGACCGTGACGATGTCGTCGGTCAGGCGTCGACCGTTGGGGAACCCGGCGAGGTCGCCGCCCAGCAGCCCGAGCCGGTTGGGTGTGGCGGCGGGCGGGATCGCGACGTTGAGCCGGAGCTCGTCGGCCTGGGTCGTCCCGGTGAAGTTCTGGAACCCGGGGATCGGGCCTGAGGGGATCCCGGTCAGCAGGATGGCCAGCAGATCGGCCCGGTCCTTGTTCAGCGCCGCCAGATTGGGGAACACGCCGGGGTACAGGACCGGCAACAGTGCGGCCAGTTCGGGGCGTGCCACGTACTTGGCGAAACGCCGGTCATCGTCGGGACCCACGGAGTTCCACTCGTCCTTGCGGGCCATCGGCACGATGACCTCGTTGAAGAGCGGGTTACCGAGCCGGGACACCTGCATCCAGGGGCCGGCGCCGTGCCAGCCGCGGTCGCGGTCGCGGATCCCGGCCTTCTGGCGGTACGCCGCGCCCCACACGCCGATGACGGCGTTCGGGGACATCGGGTCCGTCGGCACCTTGCCGTCACGCGTGAGGTGGGCGATCGGCACCTGGATGGCGATGGTGTGCACGTTGGCCTGCGCCAGCGCGTCGCGGCCGTCGTCCGCGGCCGTCGGGATCAGGTGCAGGTTCTGGAACGGACGCAGTGTGCCGAGGTCGAACACCGAGCCGAGGTCGACGAAGAACGCGTCCGCCCGCTGGCCGACGAACACCTTGACGCCGGAGCCCAGGTTGGCGACCGCCGCCGAAGCCAGCGACGCGTAGTTGGGCGTGGACCGGGGACCGATGTTGCATGGCGGCGACGCCAGGCCCCGGCCGAGCACCGTCGTCCGCGGCTTGCGTCCCTTGCGGTACTCGACCTTGGTCACCTTGTAGCTCTGACGGCGGTCCCAGTTGGCGCTGTCGAGCGAGGTGATCGGGCCCGTGTTGTACAGGAACGTGTTCGGGTTGGTGATGACGGTCTTGAAGCGGAACTGGTACGTGATGTTCGGCTTGCCGTCACCATCGTTGTCGATGTTGACGTTGTAGGCGACGTCATCACCGAACTCGTAGAAGTTCGGACCACCAGCCGGTGCTTCCACGGGCAGGTAGTTGGTGATGATCGTGACGGTGTTGCCGGGCGTGCGCCAGGCGTAGGTGTCGGTGTTGTCGGCAACCGGATCCTTGGAGATCGCCGGTGCCTCGCGGTGGGATGACATGACGGCGTCTCCTCTCAGCGAGCTGCCCGCAGCACCTTGGCCACGAGCGCCTTGTCGGTGAAGCTGACCTCGCGCTCGCCGACGAGGATCTCGACCTCGCCGGTGGCGGCATCCTTGATGTCGACCAGGACCGGGCCGGGAACGTCCGCGGCCTCGCCGGGTCGCAGCTCCGGCTCCTCGGTGTCGGCGGCCGCAGCCGACGACAGTGCGAGACCGCCGGCGGCGAGACCGGCGGCACCTACGGCACCTGCCGAGCCCTTGATCAGGAAGGAACGTCGGGTAACGGGATCCATGCTTGCCCCTTTGCCTGGGTCATCGATCGTGGAGTTCCCACGTCGAGCCACGATTCGGTGCCGCCCGGTGGGGCAGATGAGGGGCCTCACGAGTTTTCTTGGGGCGGCGTAGCGTGGGCGGCGCGTGGAAGAGCGAGTCGAGTACCTGACGGCCGCGCCATCGCCCCCACTGGCGCCGTTCATCGACGGATACATGGGCTACCGGCTCAGCGGCTTCGCGCCGGGCTTGCACCGGGGCCTGCCGTCCCGTCACATGACGTTCATCGTCAGCGTCGGACCGAGCATCGACGTCGTGACCCAGACCGACCCTCGGCAGGCAGCCGCGAGCTACGGCTGCGTGGTGAGCGGGCTCCAGGCCAGCGCCGCCGTGATCTCTCACAGCGGATACCAGGAAGGTGTCGCCATCAACCTCACGCCGCTGGGGAGTCGTGCCTTGTTCGGGATGCCCGCCCGGGCGTTGTGGAACACGTCGGTGGAATGCGCGGATGTCGCCGGACCCGCCGGACGCGAGCTGTGGGAACGGCTCCAGGGCCTCACCGCCTGGGCGGACCGGTTCGCGGCTTGCGACGCCGTGCTCAGCCGGATCGCGGACCGAGAGCTCACGGTGGCACCCGAGCTCCGGGGCGCGTGGCAGACGCTCGTCCGGACCGGCGGGACCGACCCGATCGGCAGCCTCGCGGCGAGGGTCGGATGGAGCCGCCAGCACCTGGCGCGGCGGTTCCGCGACGAGTTCGGGTTCGGTCCCAAGCTGGCGTCCCGGGTCGTGCGACTCGAGCGGGCGAGGCACGTGCTGCGGGCAACTCTCCAGCCCGACCCCCACCCGCCGCCCCGTGATGGCGTCGGCCTGCGGCCGACGCAGACGTTCGTGACGATCGCCCAGGTGGCGGCCGCATGTGGGTACTACGACCAGGCGCACCTGGATCGCGACTTCGCCGAACTGGCGGGGTGCACGCCCAGCGCCTGGCTGGCGGAGGAGCTTCCAACTTTCCAAGACGACGTCACTGCCGCCGTGTGATCGTTGAGCCATGGCAACGACAACCAGGCATCCAACCGTGTGGCCGGTCCTGTCGTATCGCGACGCCCGGGGCGCCATCGACTTCCTCGCCAAGGCCTTCGGGTTCGAGGAGCGCGCCGCCTACGCGCGCGAGGACGACCCGTCGATCGTCGAGCACGCCGAGATGCGCTGGCCGCTCGGCGGCGGCGTCATGTTCGGCAGCGCCGGGAAGGACGACTCGCCCTTCGGCCGGCGGACCCCTGGCAACGACTCGGTCTACGTCGTTTGCGACGACCCCGACGGCCTGTTCGAACGGGCGGTGGCGGCCGGCGCCGAGGTGGTGCGCGGTCTCGTCGACGAGGAGTACGGGTCGCGCGGGTTCACCGTCCGGGACCCGGAGGGCAACCTCTGGAGCTTCGGCACCTACGCCGGCGAGTGACCGGCGGCTACATCCGCGGTGTGACGATGCCGGCGTCGTAGGCGCGGATGATCGCGGCCGCGCGGTCGCGGACGCCGAGCTTCGCGAAGATGGCGGAGATGTGGCCCTTGACCGTGCGTTCGCTGAGGTAGAGCGATTCGGCGATCTCGGCGTTGTTGGCTCCGGTGGCGACCAGGCGCAGGACCTCGCGCTCACGCTCGGTTAGCGGGTCTATGGCGTGATCGGTCGCCGAGGCGACGGCGCCGGGTCGTTGACGCAGCACGGTCAGGACCCGCTCGGCGACCCTCGGGTCGAGCCAGGAGCCGCCCCGGGCGGTCACGCGGATCGCGCCCACGAGGTCGGCGGCGGGGGCGTCCTTCAGCACGAAGCCGGCGGCCCCGGCCTCGATGACGCCCCAGAGGACCTCGTCATCCTCGAACGTCGTCAGGGCCAGGACCCGGTGGCCACCGTCGGCGGCGAGGCGGCGGGTCGCCTCGATCCCATCCATCACCGGCATGCGCACGTCCATCAGCACGACGTCGGGGGTCAGCGTGCGGGCCGCATCGACACCGGCACGCCCGTCGGGCGCCTCGCCCACGACCTCGAGGTCGTCCTCGGCCGACAGGATCAGCCGCAGACCCGCACGCACCAGCTCCTGGTCGTCGACCAGTAGCAGCCGGATCACGCGCGTCCCTCCGGCTGAGCAGTGGCGTCCGTGTGGTCGAGGGGAATCGACCCCTCGACCACCCAGCCGTCGCCCTCCGGCCCGGCCGAGACCGTGCCGCCGACCGCAGCGACGCGCTGGCGCATGCCGTCGAGGCCGGTGCCGCCGCGGCCCGACGGCGGAGGAGGAGTGTGGCGAGCGCGGCCGTTGCGCACGGACACGGTCAGGCGATCGTTGTCGTTGACCACTCGGACGACGACGTCGGCACCGGGCGCATGGTGCTCGACGTTGGCGAGCGCCTCCTGGACCAGCCGGTAGGCGGCCAGGCCCGCGTAGGGATCGATCGCATCGAGATCCCCGGCGACCTGCGCTCGGACCGGCAGTCCGGCCGCGGCTGCCGTGTCCACGAGCCCCACGCTGTCGGCGGCACCCGGTCGGGGCTCGGCTCCGGCCTCGTCGGGCGTGCGGAGCAGGCCGACGATCGCGCGCACGCTCTGGAGGCTGCCGCGGCCCGCCTGCTCCGCCCGATCGAGCGCCTCGGCTGCAGCCGCGGGATCCCTCGTGAGCACCCGGCGGGCGCCGCTCACGTTGAGCAGCATCACGGTGAGGCTGTGACCGACCACGTCATGGACGTCGCGGGCGATGCGCTGGCGCTCGGCTGCGCTGGCCGCTGCCGCCAGACGGTCCTGCGCCTCTGTCAACGCCGCCACGAGCCTGCGTTCCCGCCGGAGGATGCGTCCGATGCACCACACGATCAGGCCGCCCGTGGCGAAATACACGAACGCCTCACCGTCCTCGTCCCAGTCGCCCGCGGCGTAGACGAGCGGGATGACGATCGAGGCGGCCACCGCGGCCGTGATCTCCGCCGCGAGCGACTCACCACTGGCGGCCAGCCACGCCACCGCCAGCAGGGCCAGGAAGTTGGCGCCGGGGGCGTCATAGAGGGCGACCAGCACGCCCGGGATGCCGACACCGGCGACGACCATGAGCCACGGACCGACGCGCACGTCGCCGGCGAGCAACGCCCAGGGAACCAGCGCGGCGATGACGCCGATGACCAGCCCCGCTTCGAAGGGCGAGGTGGCGAAGACGAGAAGGGCCGCCACCAGCGCCGCAACGGGGAAGGCCAGGCTCATGGCGAACGTACCGCCCCAGGACCGCAGCCTCTCCTCACTCATGGGTCGAGGGTACGACCAGGACCGTCCGCCAGGCACCGTCCCTCGGTACCGGTTGCACCCGTCCCGGGGTACGGGCAAAAGACGGCGCTCCGTACGTCGGGAAACGGCCGGCGGGCCGATGTGGCCACACATCCTCCCATCGGACGATGAGGACTGTCCGTCCAGCCCTCGTGGAGGCTCGCCATGTTCACCCGGATCGGCCGCTTCACCGTCCGCCGGCGTCGCCTGGTGCTCGCCCTGTCCGTCCTGTTCGTGCTCGCCGCCGGCGCCGGCGGCTCGGGTGCGTTCGGCGCGTTCGAGGACGAGGGCTTCGAGGATCCCGGCTCCGAGTCGTACCGCGCCAGCCGGTTCCTGCAGGAGGAGATCGGGACCGACGAGCCCGAGATGGTCCTGCTCGTCGAGGCCAGGGGCGGTGCCAACGTCGACGACCCGGCGATCGCGGCCGCCGGGACCGAGCTCACCGAGGCGCTGGCCGACGAGCCGGAGGTCGCCTCCGCGATCTCCTACTGGTCGCTGAGCGGAGCGCCCGAACTGCGGTCCAACGCGGGGACGGCGGCGCTCGTGGTGGTCGACGTCGACGGCGACGACGAGACGGTCGGGGACCTTGGCGACCGCTACGCCGGCGCCCGCGGCCCCATCACGGTGGGCGTCGGGGGTGAGGACGCCATCGACGCCGCCATCGAGGAGCAGTTGGGTTCGGACCTGGCCAGGGCCGAGAGCCTGGCCATACCGGCGACCCTGGTGTTGCTGGTGCTTGTGTTCGGTGGGGTGGTGGCTGCGTCACTGCCGTTGGCGATGGCGCTGGTGTCGGTGACCGGCACCCTGCTGGCGCTCTTCGCCGTGGCCCAGGTCACTGACGTCTCCATCTACTCGATCAACCTGACGACCGCGCTCGGGCTCGGCCTCGCGATCGATTACTCGCTGTTCATCGTGAGCCGCTTCCGGGAGGAGCTGGCCGCCGGGCGATCGAGCGACGACGCCGTCGTGCGCACGGTCGAGAGGGCCGGCCGCACCGTCGCCTTCTCGGCCCTCATCGTCGCCGCGTCGCTGTCGGCGCTGCTCGTGTTCCCGCTGTACTTCCTGCGGTCGTTCGCCTACGCCGGCACCGCCGTCGTGCTCAGCGCCGCGGCCGGCGCGCTCCTCACCCTGCCCGCCCTGCTGGCGGTACTCGGGCCCCGGGTCAACGCCTGGTCGTTCCGGCGACACGCCGCCGTTCCGGGCGGCGCCCGCGACAAGCGTGGCTTCTGGCATCGCCTGGCGGGCGCCGTGATGCGGCGCCCCGTACTGGTCGCCACCGGGGTCATCGTGCTGCTGGTCGTCCTGGGTTCCCCGTTCCTGCGGGTCAACCCCGGGCTGCCGTCCTACCAGTCACTGCCCGAGTCCAACGAGGCCCGCCAGGTCGCCGAGGCACTCGCCACCGAGTTCGACGGCAACCAGAGCGAGCAGTTCGCCGTCGTCCTACCCGAAACAGACGCCGAGGGTGCCGACGCCGAGGCTGTGGCCACGTTCGCGGACCAGGTCGGGGCCGTCGACGGCGTAGCCGACGTGACCGTCGGGTCGGTCGACGCCGGCTCGTGGCTGACCGTCGTTCCCTCGGTCGCCCTCGTGTCATCCGAGGGTGAGGACCTCGTCGACGGGATTCGGGACATCGAGGCGCCCTTCGAGTTCGGGGTCGAGGGCGACGCGGCGGAGCTCGTCGACACCAAGGCGGCCATCTACGACCGGCTGCCTCTGGCGCTGGCCATCATCGGCATCACGACGTTCGTGCTCCTGTTCGCCGTGTTCGGCAGCCTGCTCGTGCCCGTGAAGGCGATCGTGCTGAACCTGCTGTCGCTGACCGCGACGTTCGGCGCCATGGTGTGGATCTTCCAGGAGGGCCACCTGTCCGGCGTGCTGGACTTCACCGCCACGGGCCAGCTGGACGTGGCCGTGCCCATCCTCATGTTCTGCATCGCCTTCGGGCTCTCCATGGACTACGAGGTGTTCCTGCTCTCCCGCATCAAGGAGGAGCACGACCGCACGGGCGACAACACCCAGGCGGTGGCCGCCGGTCTGGCCAGCACGGGGCGACTCATCACCGCCGCGGCGTTGGTCCTGGCCATCACGTTCGCGGCCTTCGTGACCAGCGGCATGAGCTTCATGAAGCTCATGGGGCTCGGCGTGGCCCGTGCCATCCTCATCGACGCGACCAGCGTCGGGGCGCTGCTGGTGCGGGCGGGCATGCGGCTGGCGGGCGAGGCGAACTGGTGGGCCCCGGGCCCGCTCCGGCGGCTCCAGCGGCGCTGGGGCATCCGCGAGGCGGCACCGCAGGAGACGCAATGAGCCGGCCGGGCGCCGGCCGGCCCCTACGAGCCCTGGTCGGCGCCCGTCGGCGCGTCGGCGTCCTCGACCCACACGGAGCCGGGCGCCGGTGTGAACGACGATGTGTGCCCGTCCTGCCATTCCAGGGTCAGCATCGACCCCGTCTTGGCGACGACAGTTCCTCTCTTGCTGGGCGCCCCCTTGGCGGCGGCGACCACGACGCAATCACCGATCTCGGCCACGACACACCTCCATGTCGAGCATGGTTTGGTACCTCAGTGTAAGTCCGCCGGCTTCGCCGACGAGCACGGCCAACGAGCTCGGGGCCGGGGCGAGTGCCGTCGGCCGGGCCGACCTCCGCGGGGGCCTGGCGAACCGACAATCCTCTGACTAAAGTCAGGGAATGGCGGACGCCGCGGTGGCCCAGGTGCGCCGGTTCAACAGGCTCGTCACCGAGCGGGTGGGCGCGCTCGAGGACCACTACCTCGCGCGCGGCCGTCCGCTCGGCGAGGCGCGGGTGCTGTGGGAGATCGGCGACCGGGGCTGCGACGTGCGATCGCTGCGGTCCCGGCTCGACCTCGACAGCGGTTACCTCAGCAGGCTCCTGCGTTCCCTGGAGGCGGCGGGGCTCGTCACCGTCGAACCGCACGGCGGCGACCGGCGGGTCCGCACCGCGCGCCTCACGCCCGCCGGGGTGGCAGAGCGGGCCCTGCTCGACAGCCGCAGTGACGAGCTGGCGCGCTCGCTCCTCGACCCGCTCGGCGAGGACCAGCGGGCCCGGCTGGTTGCCGCCATGGCCGACGTCGAGCGGTTGCTCACCGCCGCCCTGGTCGACGTCGACGTGGTGGATCCGGCGCATCCGACGGCCCGGCATTGCCTGAACGCCTACTTCGCCGAGCTCGACCGCCGCTTCGACGCGGGGTTCGATCCGGCGCTCAGCAGCTCCCCGGACCTCGACGCGATGCGACCGCCGGCGGGGTTGTTCCTCGTCGCAACGCTGCGCGGAGAGCCCATCGGCTGTGGAGGTCTCCAGTTCCACTGCGACGCACCGCCCGACATCAAGCGCATGTGGGTCGCCCAATCGGTGCGCGGCCTGGGGATCGGGCGGCGCCTGCTGGCCGAGCTCGAGGCTCGCGCCGCCGCCAGCGGCAGCCGCGTCTTGCGGTTGGAGACCAACCGGTCGCTCGGCGAGGCCATCAACCTCTACCGTTCGTCGGGCTATCGCGAGGTCGACGCGTTCAACGACGAGCTCTACGCCCACCACTGGTTCGAGAAGCGGCTGTCATGAGTAGGTCAACTGCTCCTCCCAGTCGGTCGGGCGACCCTCCGGGGTGAAGTCGAAGAGGTTCCAGAGCGGCTCGAGGGTGCCGACGTGGCGGGGATCCTGGCCGGGGTCGGTGGGCGCATAGAGCAGCTCCGAGCCCCACGAATGGCGGATGGTCTCGCCGTCGCGGTGGAACACGTTCAGCATCGGCCGCTGGTCGCCCGCGGCCGTCTCCGCGTGGTAGTCGCGGTTGTAGGTGCTCCCGGCCGAGGACAACAGCCGCAACCGTCGCCAGCCCCGCTCCTCGGCGAAGGCGAGGAGCCGCGGGAGCGAGGTCCTGGCCACCACCGCCAGGTTGAGCCGCTGGGAGGCGTGCTCGGCGGCGCCGTCGAGCTGGTCGACGAGCGCCGTGCACGACGGACACGGTCCTTCGAGAATCGGTAGGAGCGCCGTCTTGCCCCCGCTCGGCCCCGGCCGATCGTCGCTCGGGTCGCGGGGAAACATGGCGCTGTAGATCACGAGCGAGTCCCTGCCCGGCGCGAAGAGATCGGACAGGCGGACGTCCGTGGGCGCACCGCTCGGTCCCGGGCCCTGGAAGACGTAGTCCTCCGGGACGGCGCCGCCGGGCGGCAGGTCCCGACGCGCCGCGGCCACCCGTTCCATGGCGCGGCGCAGCTCGATCTCCTGATCGAGCAGCCGTGCCCGCGCGGTTCGGTACTCGGCGGATTCGCCTGGGAACCTGATGCTCATCGTTGAACTCCTTGGGTGACGTGCTCGCCCGGTGGGGTCGGCAGGCCGAACAGGGGCAGCAGGCGGGGCTCCAGGAACCGGTGGATGCCGTGGATCTCCCCGCCGAGCAGCTCGACGACCTGGATCCCGAAGCGGGAATGGCCGTCTGCCCCGGCGGGTCGATGGAGCCCGAACAGGGCCAGCTGGTCGAGGTCGGTCGCCAGGTTCGTCACGAGCGGTCGATCCCTTCGTGTGGGGCGCGCCGGGGTTCTCAGCGAATAGGACCGCCCGGGGAGCGCGGATTCATCGCGCCTGGACCGCGACCTCCGCCGAAGGGTCGGGTCAGGTCACGCGAGCGCGGCGAGCCGGACGTCGTCGGCGCCGGCATCGGGGGCGAGGAAGCGCAGTAGGCGGCGTCCCTCGGCAGCCACCGCGGACCGCGCCCGCTGGTTCAACCGCGGGGCGTGCTCGACGACGATGGCGGCGGTCTCGCCGTCGCGGTCGCGGTCCATCCGCCAGGTGCCGGACACGAAGCCATCGTGGAGCACCGCCCCGCTCACCTTCCGGTCGGCACCGAACAGGCGGGTGCGGACCCGGTCGTCGACGGGGAAGAACCGGCTGCGGTCATCGTGGGAGAGCAACAGGTTGTCGTACTCGGGCAGGAACCGGGGCGGCGCCGGTGTGTCTGCGTCGGGCCGCACCGCATTCGGGACATCGAACAGTTCGCGTCCCCGCTCGTCGCGGAATGCGCGCAGACGTGGTCGCAGCCGGTCCACGACCTCCCTCAACCCGGTGAGGCGCGACCACGTCGCCACGTCGGCCACGGCCGCCGGCCCGAAGGCGGCGAAATAGCGCATGACCACCTCGTCGATGGGCGGGTTGCCCACCAGCGAACGGCCCAACCACGACTCGACCGTGGTGACCTTCACCTGGCCGCTGTGGCCCCAGACGCCCCGCGGTGGGGCTTGGACGAGGCCGAGCTTGCAGCGGCAGGCGAAGGCCAGCGCGGCGGCGTCGAGGTCGGGAAACTTCTCGGACATCGCGGTGCGCAGCTCGGTGTTGCTCAGCGGCTCGCCGGCCAGCACATGGCGGGCGAAGTCCAGGACCGGCTCGAGGTCGATGCCCCGCAGCTGGGGCCCGTGGTCGCGGTGCCTGGCCAGCTCGGCGTCGAGCACGGGCTGCGCCAGCGACCGCAGCACCAGGCAGTCTTCGGCGGTGACCAGGTGGATGGTGGCGCGCACGACCACGATCCGGACCGCGCGGCGGTGGAGCATCGCCTGCGACAGGTCGTCGGGCCGGAACCCGTCGAGCCTGGACCACAGGGCGTGGTAGGGGTTGAGGGGCACCTGCGCCTGGAGCCCGACCAGATGCGCGACCGCGTCGAGGGCGGGCAGGCTGCTCCGCGCGAGCAGCAGCTGGCGTGCGAGCGTGGCGCGGTTGAGCGCGCGTCGGTCAAGGACGTCCGCGGTCACGGCGGCGAGTCTGCCGCGTATCTAGGGTCTGCCGTCAGCCAGGTCGTGCGGCCCGAACGGCAGGTAGCCGCCGGCCTGGCGCACGGCGACGCTCCACGGTTCGACGATCCCGACCAGCTCATCGAGGTCGGCCCCGAGGGCCTCGATCGCCGGACGCATGTGGCCGTCGGTGGCGACCTCGACCGCTTCGCGTTCGGCCCGCCCGCGTTCGGACAAGCCGTCTCCGTCGAGCAACCCGCGGCGGCGCAGGCGCTCGGTGGCCTCGTCGAGATCCACCGACGACCACGCTCGGCTGCGGATGTAGCTACGCATCGGCAGTCCCCAGTACAGCTCGGTGAGCAGGCCGATCTCGACGGCGTCGAAGCCGGCGGTGGTCCAGGCGGCGGTGTGCGCGTCGCCCCGGAACTCACGCAGCAGGTCGGCGAGCCGCCAGGCGTCGCCGAGGGGGTCGCCGGGCAGTCCCAACGACCGCAGCCCGGCGTACAGGGGACGGCCCTCGACGCGGAGCGGATCGGTGGCGCGCGCCAGCAGGCCCGTCACCCTCGCCAACCCCGGCGGTGACTCGCCGAGGATGCGTGCCAACTGAGCGGTGGCGCCCCGGGCCCGCGCCGCGGCGATGGTGGGGGCGTCGGTCAACCCCCAGCCGGTCGCCACGGCCGGTACCACCACCGCCGGGTTGAACACGGCGAAGGCCGCGGCGACCAGCTCGCCCGGGACCTGCCCGAGGGCCGAGCCGCGACTGCAGAAGTACGCCGGCCCGTCGGGTAGTTGGACACCGTTGGCGATGGTGCCGGGGCTGGGGCCGAACCCCAGCGCGACGTAC
>JBKPHE010000176.1:0-4361 GCA_046744485.1 Actinomycetota bacterium
CCCTTCCTCCATCTTGGCGTCGGAGGCGTCGGTGGCGAGCAGGATGGCCCGCAGCTCGGACACGTAGGCGCGGGCGTCGTCCGCCGAGCGCAGGTCGGGCTTCGACACGATCTCGAGCAGCGGGACGCCGGCCCGGTTGTAGTCGACCAGGCTGTAGCCGGCGTCGTGGATGCGGCCGCCGCCACCGACGTGGGTGGACTTGCCGGTGTCCTCCTCGATGTGCGCCCGCTCGATGCCCACCCGTTGGGCCGACTGCGGCAGCTCGAGCCAGCCCTCGACGTTGATCGGCAGGTCGTACGGGCTGATCTGGTAGTTCTTCGGCATGTCCGGATAGAAGTAGTTCTTCCGGGCGAAGACCGACCGGCGCACCTCGCAGCGCAGGGCGCGGCCGAGGCGCATCGCCAGGCTGACGGCCTGCTCGTTGAGGACCGGTAGCGAACCGGGGAGGCCGAGGCAGACCGGGCACACATTGGTGTTGGGCTCGTCGCCGAAGCGGTTGGGGCAGCCGCAGAACAGCTTGGTCCGGGTGGCGAGCTCGGCATGGACCTCGAGCCCGATGACGGTCTCCCACTCGGTGGCGGTGACGCTGGTGGTGCTCACGGGTCGTCCTTCCCGCGCGGCGCCGCCGCTTCGACCGCCGCCGCGGCCCGGAACATCGTCGCCTCGCCCAGCGCCGGCGCCATCAGCTGCACCCCCACCGGCATCCCGTCGTCACCGGTGCCGAACGGGACCGAGACGGCGGGATGTCCGGACAGGTTCGAGGGGATCGTGCACACGTCGTTCAGGTACATGGTCAGCGGGTCGGCCGTCTTCGCCCCGAACGGGAACGCGGTTGACGGCGCCGTGGGGCCGAGGAGCACGTCGAAGCGCTCGTAGGCCGCATCGAGGTCACGGATGATGAGCGTGCGCACCCGCTGCGCCTTCCCGTAGAACGCGTCGTAGTAGCCGGCCGACAGCGCATAGGTGCCGAGCATGATCCGCCGCTCGACCTCGGCGCCGAAGCCGGCCGTGCGGGTGCGGTCGTACATCTCGCCGGTCGTGGGCCCGTCCACGCGAAGCCCGAAGCGCACGCCGTCGTACCGCGCCAGGTTGCTCGACGCCTCGGCCGGGTTGATGAGGTAGTAGGCGGTCAGCCCATAGACGACGGCCGGCACCGATACGTCGTCGACCTTGGCCCCCGCCTCCTCCAGGGCGTCGATCGCCTGGCGTACCCGAGCCATCACGTCGGGCTGGATGCCCTCGGCCTCGCACAGCTCGGTCACCACGCCGACCCGCAGCCCCGCCACGCCCTCGGCGAGGGCGGCACTCACGTCCGGCACGGGCTCGGGGATCGACGTGGCGTCGAGTGGATCGTGCCCCGCGATCGCCTGGTAGAGCACAGCGGCGTCGGCCACGGTGCGGCTGAGCGGTCCGATCTGGTCGAGCGAACTGGCGAAGGCCACCAGCCCGTAGCGCGACACCCGGCCGTACGTCGGCTTCATTCCCACGACGCCGCAGAGCGCCGCAGGTTGGCGGATCGACCCGCCGGTGTCGGAACCGAGCGCCAGCCCGGCGAAACCCGCGGCGACCGCGGCGGCGGAGCCACCCGACGACCCGCCCGGAACCCTGCTCGTGTCGTGCGGATTGCGGGTGGGGCCGAACGCGGAGTTCTCGGTGGAGCTGCCCATGGCGAACTCGTCGAGGTTGGTCTTGCCGATCACGATGGCGCCGGCATCGGCCAGCCTCTCGACGACGGTGGCGTCGTACGGTGGCCGCCATCCCTCGAGGATCCGCGACGAGCAGGTGGTGGGCACGCCGGTGGTGCAGATGTTGTCCTTGAGGGCGACCGGCACGCCCGCCAGCGGGCCCGGGTCCTCGCCCGCCGCCACCCGGCGGTCGATGGCAAGGGCCGCCTGGCGGGCCTCGTCCGCCAGCACGAGGTTGAAGGCGTGGATCTCGCCGTCGCGGGCCTCGATGGCGGCAAGGTGCTCTTCGACGACATCGGCGGCCGGGCGCTCACCAGCGCGGACGGAGGCCGCGATGTCGAGGGCGGTTGCGGTCGACGCCGTCACGGGGCGTCCCCCAGTACCGGCGGGACGCGGAACTGACCGTCCTCGGTGGCAGGTGCACCGGCCAGTGCGGCGTCGCGGTCGAGGCACGGGCGCTCCTCGTCGGGACGCACGACGTTGACGAGCGGATAGGGATGCGCGGTCGGGGGCACGTCGGCCACGTCGAGCGCCTCGACGTCGCGGGCGTGGTCGAGGACCTTGCCGAGCTGCTCTGTGAACGTGTCGATCTCCTCGTCGCTGAGCAGGAGGCGGGCCAGCCGCGCCACGTGCGCGACCTCGTCGCGGGTGATCTGCGCCATGCGGGGCATGGTAGGCGGGCCCCATCCGAACCCGTGCGGGGTTCCGGGTCTCAGACCGCGATGCCCTGGTCCTCGAGGACGTGGCGGACCTTCTCGTCCGCACGCTCGCTCAACGTACGGACCAGGTCGCGATCGGCAGCACCGGCCCCGGCAACGATCGACACCACGCCGTCGCGCATGGAGAAGATGGCGTAGTCCTCGTCCGGGGCGATGGACGAAGGCGCGACGTCTACCGTGAGGGCGACCTCGAAGGCCTCGTCGCCCGGCCCATCGATGTCGGTGGCCGACAGCCACATCTCGCCATGCGACTGGCCGTCGTCCCAGGCGATTGTGCCGCACCCGCCGATGGCTGCGCGCGTCTCGCCCATGCTGGGGTCGCCCCGGTCGACCAGGGCAAGGGAGTGGGCCACCGCCGCCTTGCCGTCCGCGACCTCGATGCGTAGGTCGTCGGCGCCCCATTCCTGGAACGTGACGAACACCTCCCGGCATTGCTCGGAGGTCTCCAGCTCGTCGGGGGTCAACCGGGCGTCTTCGTCGGTGTTGGTGAACGCGGTGAACCCGGCGCCGATCTCGCCCTCGGTGAGCAACGCCGGTTCCAGTTCGTCGAGCTCAAGCCCCTCTGGCGCCGTCACAGCCCGGTCGCCATCGTCGTTGGCGAGGCCGTAGGCGGCCACGCCGCCCCCGACCGCGACGACCGCCACGGGAACCATCCAGCGGGGCCGCCGGGGTGGGGGGGCCGCTGGTGGCCATGGTGGCGGAGGCGGCGCGGCCGGAGGTGGGCGGACAGCGTCGTCTGACACCGGCCCAGCTTGGGCCCTCGCGCCGCGGTCCGCCAGGCGATCGGAGCTACGGGCTTTCGGTGACGGATCTGGTTGACTCCCAACCACATCGGTCACCGCAAGCCGATTCGCCTCAGGACGTAGGCGCCGCCGTGACCCGCCCGGCGAACTCGATGGCGCGCTCGAAGATGAGGTCCTTGTCGTAGTCGAGCGTGGCGACGTGGTAGCTGCGCTCGAGTGTGATCCGCTCGACGGGGCCCGAGACCCGCTCGGCCACGATGTCGCTGTTGTGGGGGTCGACCACGTGGTCCTGCGGGCTGGTCATCAGCAGGACCGGGCAGGTTATCTTGGCCAGGTCGTCGACCGTCTCGGCGGCGGCGTCGGCGAGGCTGAGCAGCGGTCGCAGCGGCGTGGCGTCGTACGCCTTCTCGCGGCCGGCCGGGTCGGCCACGTCACCGCCGATGGCGGGGATGCGGTCGACGCCGCCGTCGACCATCTGACGAATCCCGTCGACCATCTCGGCGCCCATCTCCACAGCCGGGTTGACACAGACCAAGCCCGCGATCTCCGGGTGGCGCGCCGCCAGCCACAGCGCGAGCGATGCGCCCATGGACAGGCCCGCCACCACCACCTTGTCCACCCGCGCCGCCAGGTCCTCGTACGCCGCCTCGACCGCCGCCGACCAGTCTGCCCAGCCGCTGTCGACGAGGTCGTCGACCGACGTGCCGTGCCCGGGCAGGAGCGGTAGCTCGACGGCGTAGCCCGCGCCGTGCAGGGCCTCCGCCAGGCCGCGCAGGGACTGCGGATTGCCGGTGAAGCCGTGGATCACCAGCGCCCCGTGAGGTTCGCCGGGCGCCGACCAGGGCTCGCACCCCGGGATGATCTCCTTGCCGTCCCACGTGTTCGCCATGGCCGTAGACCCTAAGGCGGTCAGGAGTCGATCGGCAGACCGACCAACGAGAGGGTCGCCGGGCTGGGTCGGCCTGGATTGACCCCTGGGTCAAGGCTGGCAACACTGTCGCTCGCGATGTCCGACCGCCAGCTCACGACCCAGGGCGCCGAGCGCAAGCAACAGCTCCTGGACGCTGCCGCTCGCCTCTTCGCCGAGCAGGGCTACGCCTCCACGCGCGTGGTGGACATCGTCGACGCCGCGGGTGTCGCCAAGGGCCTCTTCTACTGGTACTTCGAGAACAAGGAGGCCCTGTTCCGCGAGCTGGCCGCCGAGATGCGGCGCC
>JBKPHE010000050.1:0-18851 GCA_046744485.1 Actinomycetota bacterium
ATGCACGACATCGCCGAGGAATACCTGTTCTCGGTGCACATGACCCAGCACATGCTGCTGACGTTCGCGGTGCCGCCGGCGTTCCTCCTGGCCACGCCCGAGTGGCTGGCGAGGCTGGTGCTCGGTCACGGCCGGGTCAAGCGCGCGTTCTCCACGATCGCCCGGCCGGTGCCGGCGGCGCTGGCGTTCAGTGCCCTCCAGCTCCTCACCCACTGGCCGGGTGTCGTCGACACCTCGGTCGAGAACGCCCTCGTCCACTACCTGGTGCACACGGCGCTGGTGTCGGCGGCGTTCCTTCTATGGGTGCCGGTGTGCGGGCCGCTGCCGGAGCTGCGCATCTCCTACCCGGCGCAGATGCTGTACCTGTTCGTGATCTCGATCGTGCCCACCGTGCCATCAGCGTGGCTCATCTTCGCCGAGGGGTCGGTGTATTCGGTCTACGACATCCCCCAACGCCTCTGGGGAATCTCGGTCACGACCGACCAGCAGGTGGCGGGCCTCATCATGAAGCTGGTGGGCGGCGGCTTCCTCTGGTTGATCATCACGATCCGGTTCTTCCAGTGGGCCTCGAAGTTCTCGGACACGGACAGGGCGATCGACCAGGCCGGGCCGGCCCACGACCTCACCTGGGCCGACGTCGAGCGCGAGTTCGAGGAGCACCCGCCGCCGCCCGAACCCCAGGTCCGCGGCTAGGCGGGCGTACCCCACGCGTAGGCGACGCCGGTCAGGTCCTCCGACAGCTCCCAGAGCCGCCGCGCGGCCAGGTCGTCCCGGGCTGCCGTGGACGAGCCGACGCGGGTCGGGTGGCCGCGGAGCTGGAAGAACCGGTCGGGGCCGAAGTATTCGCCCGGGATCACGTCCGGCATGGTGGCGGCGTAGAGCTGCGGGAGCGCGCCGGCGGCGTCCGATTGGGCGACGAGCTGGTTGCCGCTGTCGATCACCCGGCCCACCAGATGCCGGCTTGACGCCTCGGTGGTCGTGGGCACCAGGTGGGTGGCGGCGTGGCCGGGATGGGCGGCGACCGCGACGAGGGACGAGCCGGCGGCGGCGGCGCGGCGCGCCAACTCGCGGGTGAACAGCAGGTTGGCCAGCTTGCTCTGCCCGTAGGCCTGCCACTTGAGGTAGCGGCGGTGCTCCCAGTTGGGGTCGGACCAGTCGTTGCGGCCGACCCGATGCATGTTCGAGGACACCGTGACCACACGCGGGGCCGTCGTCCGCAGCAGGTCCGGCAACAGCAGGCCCGTCAGCGCGAAGTGACCCAGGTGGTTGGTGGCGAACTGCAGCTCGAACCCGTCGACCGTCCGCCGCAGCGGCAGTGCCATGACACCGGCGTTGTTGACGAGCACGTCGAGCCGGTCGGCGGCAGCCGCGACGACCTCGGCGGCCTCCCGGACCGACCCGAGGTCGGCGAGGTCGAGCGGGACCAGCTCTGGGGCGGGCCCGGTCGCGACCGCGGCCACGCCCGACTGTGCCGCTTCGCCCCTGGCTGCGTCGCGACAGCCCATCAGCACGCGGGCGCCCTGGCCGGCGAGCGCCTCCGCGGTGCGCAGGCCGAGCCCGCTGTTGGCCCCCGTCACGAGGACGGTGCGCCCGCTCTGGTCGGGGATGTCGGCGGCGGTCCAGCGGCTCATGGTCGACAGCGTGGCAGCGCTGGCCACTCGGCACCACCGGATCGAGGTGTCATTCGGAGGGCTCCCAGCGGAACAGGGTCACCGCCAACACGACGGCGCCGAGGGCCCAGAGGACGAGGACCGGCCACACGCGGCCCGGGATCCCCACCCCGTCGGTCAGCGCGCCGCGGGCCGCCTCGGCGAGCGCGGTCGACGGCAGCGCCCTGGCGATCCTGCGTAGCGTCGCCGGTAGCTCGTCGAGCGGGAACACCATCCCCGACAGGAGCAACAGGACCACGAAGATGGCGTTGGCGGCCGCCAGTGCCACCAGCGCCCGCGCCCGGCCGGCGAGCACCAGGGCCAGCCCCGTGAAGGCCACCACCGCCAGCACCACCGCCACGACCAGGGGCAACGCATCGACATCGGGGCGCCACCCGAGAGCCATTGCCGCCACCGCCAGCACGGCCACCTGGACGACGATGACGACCAGCACCGCCAGCGCCTTGGCGGCCACCAGACGGGGCCGGCCCAGCGGCGTGGTGCCGAGCCGCTTGAGCACCCCGTACGACCGGTCGAACCCGGTGGCGATGGCCAGGTTGGCGAACGCAGTGGCCAGGACCGCCAGCGCGAGCGTGCCGGGGGCCAGGAAGTCGACGTCGTCGCCCTCGATCGGCAGCACGTCGACCACCGAGAAGAAGACCAGGATCACCACCGGGATGCCGAGGGTGAGCAGCAACGACTCGGCGTTGCGGAACGTCAACGCCAGCTCGAGCCGAAGCTGCGCCCAGAGTGCCCTCACGGGCCCGGGTTTGGCTCCCCGGGCGGCACCGCGCCGGCCGCGCCCGACGTCAGCTGCAGGAACACGTCCTCCAGGCGCTGGCGGCCGGCCCGGAGGTCGCCCAGCGGCAGGTCGCGCTCGGCCAGCCAGGCGGTGATGGCGGCCACGGTCGCCGGGGTCGGTGCCGCGTCCACCTCGTACTCGCCCGGCCCGGTCTCGGCCACCCCCACCCCCTCGAGCCGTTCGGAGAGCGCCTGGGTGTCGATGCCGGGCGGGGCCGCGAACCGCACGCTCTCGCCGGCCGCCGGGCCCCGCATGATCTCCTCCAGCGGGCCCTCGGCCACCAGGCGGGAGCGATCGATGATCACGACCCGGTCCGCCACCCGCTCGGCCTCGTCGAGGTCGTGGGTGGTCAGCAGGACGGTGACACCCTCCGACCGCAGGTCGGCGATCACCTGTCGGATGACCTGGCGCCCGGCGGGGTCGACGCCCGTGGTGGGCTCGTCGAGGAACGCGACCTGGGGGCGGCCCACCAGGGCGAGGGCCAGGGCCAGCCGCCGCTGCTCGCCACCGGAGAGCTGCCGGTAGGTCCGGCGCTCGAGGCCGCCCAGCCCGAGCCGCTCCAGCAGCGCCTCGGGATCGAGCGACTCGGCGTACAGCGCCGCCGCGTGCCGCAGCGCCTCGAGCGTGCGCATGCCGGGATGAACCCCGCCCTCCTGCAGCATGACGCCCATGCGCTCGACCAGCGAGCGGTGGTCGCCGTGGGGGTCGAGCCCGATGACCGACAAGCGCCCGAGGGCGGGCCTTCGTATTCCCTCGAGCGACTCGATGGTCGAGGTCTTGCCGGCACCGTTGGGCCCGAGCACGCAGGTGACCTCGCCGGCCTCGGCCCGGAACGAAAGGTCGTCGACGGCGACCACCTCGCGGTAGGTGACCGTCAGTCCCTCGACCTCGATGGCGGACATGGCGGCTCGGACGCTAGTGCTGCGGCCTCCCCCGCCTGCGTTAGTCCTTCCGCCCGGTGGCGGCCAGGCGGACCCCCAGGCCGATCATCGTCAGCCCACCCACGCCGCCCAGTGCCTCCAGGCGTCGCGGCGAGCGCGCCAGCCAGCTGCGGGCGGTGCCGGCCACCATCCCCCAGATGCTGTCGGACACGACGGCGATGCCGACCGCGATGGCACCGAGCGCCAGCATCTGCAGGGCGACCGGAGCCCCGGTGGGGTCGATGAACTGCGGCAGGATCGCCGTGAAGAAGACGACCCACTTGGGGTTGCTGGCGCCCACCACGAAGCCCTCCAGTGCCAGGCTGCGCCGTTCGGGCGCAGCGGCGCCCACGTCGAGGACCGACGCCAGCGCCCGCCGGTGACGGACGGCCTGTACGCCGAGGTACACGAGGTACGCGGCCCCCAGCAGGCGGATCGCGCTCAGGAGCACCACCGACCGTTCGATGAGGGCCCCCACGCCGAGCGCCACCGCCACCACCTGCAGGTAGATGCCGACGGCGTTGCCCATCGCCGTGACGACCGCCGCCCGCCGGCCGAGGGCCACGCCCCGGCTCACCACGAACAGCACGCTCGGTCCGGGCACGACGATCAGCACGAAGGCGGCCACGCTGAACGAGGCCAGTGCGTGCGAGTCGACCACGGAGCGACCCTAGGTGAGGGTCGCCGTTTCTCGGCAACGAGTTCCGCCGGCGCGCCATTACCCTCCCCCTCCATGCTCGACATCCGCCGGATCCGCAGCGAGCCCGAGGCGGTCAAGGCCGCGCTCGATCTGCGAGGCCCCGGGACGTCCGACGCCATCGGCGACGTCGTGGCGCTGGACGCGGAGCAGCGCCGGATCGTCGCCCAGCGCGACGACGTCCGCAGCCGGATCAAGTCCTTGTCGAAGCAGGTCGGGCGGCTACGGGGGCAGGGCCAGGCGGACGAGGCGGAGAGCCTCATGGCCGAGAGCCGGTCGCTCGGCGACGAGGAGGAGGCGCTGGCCAAGGCCGCCGGCGTGCTGGCCGACGAGATCCGGGTCGCCCTGCTGCGCCTACCCAACCTGCCGAGCGAGGACGCGCCACGGGGCACGGGGGAGCAGGACAACGTCGTCATGCGCACGGAGGGCTACGACCCCGGCGCCTACGGCGAGCACCAGCGGGTCCCCCACTGGGAGATCGGCGCCGACCTCGGCATCCTCGACAACGTGCGGGCCACCAGGATCTCGGGCTCGATGTTCACGATGTACCGGGGCTGGGGCGCCCGGCTGCTGCGGGCCCTGGTGCAGCTCAGCCTCGACCGCAACGCCGACGCCTACGAGGAGATCCGCCCGCCCACGCTGGTGCGCACGCAGACGATGACCTCGACCGGGCACCTCCCCAAGTTCGCCGACGAGGCCTACCACATCGAGCGCGACGACCTGTGGGCCATCCCCACCGCCGAGGTCCCGCTCACCTCGCTGCACGGCGACGAGATCCTCGACGGCGCCGACCTGCCGCTGCGCTACATGGCCTACACGTCGTGCTTCCGCCGGGAGGCGGGGTCGGCCGGCAAGGACACGCGGGGTCTCCTGCGGGTCCACGAGTTCGACAAGGTCGAGCTGCTGGCGGTGGCGGCCGACCGGGAGCAGGCCATCGCATGCCAAGAGGATGTGCTGGCCCGCGGCGAGGCGCTGCTGCGCGCCCTCGGGCTCGCCTACCGCGTGGTCGACCTCTGCACTGCCGACCTCGGCGAGTCGGCGGCTCGCACCTGGGACATCGAGGCCTACGCCCCGGGCGTCGACCAGTGGCTCGAGGTGTCGTCGGTGTCATGGTTCGGCGACTACCAGGCGCGCCGGGCCAATGTCCGCTATCGCCCGGTCGAGGGGTCGGCGAGAGCCACGGAGGTCGCCCACACCGTCAACGGCTCGGCCATGGGCTGGCCCCGGACCATTGCCGCCTACCTCGAGAGCCACCGCCAGCCGGACGGCTCGGTGGCGATCGTGGAGCCGCTGCGCCCCTACCTCGCCGGTGCCGACCGCATCGTGAGGCACGGGGGGCGCTAGCCGACGGCCATCGCGTGGGGCGTGCCGCGGGTCACATCAGGACTGCCGTTCAGCCCCCTGTAACCACTAGTCTCCGTGGGTCCCCGGTCGCTGTTCCCCCAGGGAGGCCCGCGAGAGATGCGGCGCGTGTGGGCCTGGATGGGCCTCAACTTCGGCAAGCACGCCGGCATCGTCGGCGTCATCGGCTTGGCGATCACCCTGGTGCTCGGTCTGGGTGCCACCAAGCTCGACTTCGCCACCGGCCAGGACTCGTACCTCAACAAGGACGAGCAGGTCTACAAGGACAACGTCGCCTACCAGGATCTGTTCGGCGGCCAAGCGATGCTCACGCTGTTCACCATGGAGGGCGGGCGAGACGTCGTCGATCTCTTCACCCCCGAGAACATCGAGCACATGCAGCAGGTCGACGAGCAGCTCCATGCCATCGATGGGGTCGAGGCGGTGGTCAGTCCGCTCACCGCCCTGCAGTTCACCCAGAACCTGGCGGTGAGCGACACCGGCGACCCCACCCAGAGCGTTGCCGGCCAGGCCCTCCTCGGCGCCCGCGAGCGCGAGCCCGACCCGGCGGCCCAGCAGGTCCGGCTCGCCGATGCCGCCACGACGCTCGAGCGCCTCAACGAGGTGCCCCCCGACCAGCGCACGTTCGAGAACCCCGAGTGGGTCCGCTTCCTGCTGTTCGACAACCGGGGCGAGATCCGCAAGTCGCTGCGGCCGTTCTTCCCCGACGAGACCCACGCCCAGCTCGTCACCCGCCTGGTGGGCAACGCCTCGCTCGAGGACGAGGGCAATGCGAGCGAGCGGGTGCAGGACATCACCCTGGCGCAGCCGTTCGAGGGCGCCGACGTCACCTCCACCGGCGCCCCGGTGCTGCTCAAGGACCTCAACGACTACCTGCGCGGCGGCATGCTCACCCTGGGGGCCATCGCCGTGGGGATCATGGTCGTGATCCTGTTGCTGTTGTTCGGCGTGCGCTGGCGGCTGCTGCCCTTGGGCGTGATCCTCGTCGGGCTGGTGTGGGCGTTCGGCCTCGCCGGCTACCTCGGCATCCCGTTGTCGGTGGTCACCATTGCCGGGCTGCCGGTCATGTTGGGCGTGGGCATCGACTACGCGATCCAGATGCACTCCCGCATCGAGGAAGAGGTCGTGATCGACCGAGCGGCCCACCCGATCCAGGAGGCATCGGTCAACCTCGGGCCGGCGCTGCTGGTCGTCACGTTCGACGCCGTGTTCGCCTTCCTGGCACTTCGGTTCGCCCGGGTGCCCATGATCCGTGACTTCGGCCTGCTGCTGGCGGTGGGCATCGCGGTCATCTGCATCGCCAGCATCGTCTTGCCGCTGGCGGCACTCGGCATCCGCGAGTACCGCTCGCCCACGAAGGGCAAGGACTTCAGCCACGGCAACCTGGCCCGGCTGGTCGTGTGGCTCGGCAGCCTGCCGACCCGCCTGGCGGTCCCGATCGCGCTGGCGAGTGCCGCCGTGTTCGCCGGCGGGATCATCGTCGAGGACGACCTGACGATCCAGAGCGATCCCGAGGAGTGGGTCAACCAGGACACCCAGGTCATCCGCGACATCGACACGGTCAAGGCTGAGACCGGGTCGTCGGCCGAGCTGGGCATCTTCGTCGAGTCCGACGACATCTTCAGTGACGAGACCGCCGCCTTCGTCACCGACTTCGCCAACGAGCAGCTGGCGGCCCGGCCCGACGACCTGCTTACCGCCTCGTCGATCGTTACCACGGTGAGCTTCCTGCTGGAAATGCCCGACACGACGGTCCTGCCCCCCACCGGCGAGGACGTGGAGCGGGCCTACGAGGTGGCGCCGCCCGACATCCAGGAGGCAACGGTCAACCCCGAAGCGGGCGCGCTGAACCTGATCTTCCGCACCGGTCCCGGCTCCCTGGACCATCGGGCGGTCTACGTGGACGACATCCGGGACGAGCTCGAGTCCGGCACGCTCGACGACGGCGATCCCATCCCCGCAGACGTGCGAGCCACGCCGTCGGGCCTGGCGGTGGTGGGCGTCGGCCTGCTCGAGAACATCGAGTCCAACCGGATCCTCCTCACCTACCTGGCCATCTTGTTCGTGTTCGCCTACCTCGTGCTGCGGTTGCGGAGCTTCGTGCGGGCGCTGCTGTCGATGGTGCCGGTGCTCACGGCGGTGGGTGCGGCGTCGCTGGTGGCGTGGATCTTCGACCTCCAGCTCAGCCCGATGACGGCGGTGGGAGGGCCGCTGGTCGTCGCCGTCTGCACGGAGTTCACGTCGCTGATCCTGCTGCGGTTCATCGAGGAGCGGCAGCGCGGCTACAGCCCCCGGGAGGCGATGAACGTCACGGCTCGCCGCACCGGCCGGGCATTCATCGTCTCGGCGCTCACGGCCATCGCGGGAGTGGCGGTCATCGCCTTCTCGTCGCTGCCGTTGCTGCGTGACTTCGGCATGATCGTGGCCATGAACGTGGCGGTGGCGCTGGCGTCGGCGCTCGTTTTCCTGCCGCCGATGCTGGTGTGGGCCGAGAACCGCGGCTGGGTCACGCGGGGCATGATGCCGAAGCAGCCGGCCGCACCGACCCTCGGTGCCGAGGTGCCCCGCCAGCCCGTTGGCGGGAGCTGAGCGGTAAAGCGCTTCCCTCGGCGGGCGTCAGCGGTAGGGTGACGCCCAGCAAGACCCAGGGTCCACCTATCGACATGGGGCCCGACGGCTTCTCCCGGGGCCGCACCTGCGGGGAGGGAACCGTAATCCGCCCGACAGCGCACCACTTCACCGGGTCACCTGTGCCGTGACCGCTGCCTCCGGAGTCATCGCCGACACGTCGGCCGGTGACGTCGCCATCCGGCTCGAGCACCTGACCAAGACCTACCCCGGCGCGTCGCGCCCGGCCGTCGAGGGGCTCGATCTGACGATCCCCCGGGGCGAGCTGGTGGCGCTGGTGGGCCCTTCGGGTTGTGGCAAGACCACCACGCTCAAGATGATCAACCGGCTCATCGAGCCGACCGGCGGCACCGTGTGGGTGGGAGGTGTCGACATCCGCACCGAGCCGACCCATGAGCTGCGCCGCGGGATCGGCTACGTGATCCAGCAGGCCGGGCTGTTCCCGCACCGCACCGTGGGCGACAACATCGCCACCGTCCCCAAGCTCCTGGGATGGGATCACGGGCGCGTCAAGGCCCGGGTCCACGAGCTGGCCGACCTGCTCCGGCTCGACCGGGGACTGCTGGGCCGCTACCCCGCGGCGCTGTCGGGAGGGCAGCAGCAGCGGGTCGGCGTCGCCCGGGCGCTGGCCGCCGACCCGCCCGTGCTGCTCATGGACGAGCCCTACTCGGCGGTCGACCCCATCGTGCGGGCCCAGCTCCAGGACGAGCTGCTCACGCTGCAACGCGAGGTCCGCAAGACGATCGTGTTCGTCACCCACGACATCGACGAGGCGATAAAGCTCGCCAATCGCATCGCCATACTCAATGTGGGCGGCATCCTCGAGCAGGTCGACTCGCCCGCGGAGATGCTGCGGGCACCGCGCAACGACTTCGTGGCCGACTTCCTCGGCGACGACCGCGGCATCAAGCGCCTGTCGCTCATGACCGTCGGCGACGCCTCGCTGAGCAAGGGCCCGGTGGTGGACGAGTCCGCCTCCGCGGACGACGCCCGGGCCACGATGGCCGAGCTGGGCTACGACTGGGTGGCCGTGTGCGACGGCGAGGACCGCCTCCGGGGCTGGATCGGTGCGGCGGAGCTCGATGCCGCCGCCACGGTCGGCGAGCTCACGCCCAAGCCCTTCCTGTCCGTGGTCACCGCCGACACCACGCTCAAGGCGGCGCTCGACGGCATCGTCACCTCCCGCACCCGGGTCGCCATGGCGGTCGACGGCGACGGGCGATACCTGGGACTGCTCACCGTCAACGATCTGGCCGAGGGGGTCACGGCATGACCGGAGTCTTCGCGGCGGAGCCCTTCATCCGCTGGGACTGGGTGCGTGACCACACCGACGAAATCCGCTCCAACTTCTGGGAGCACCTGCAGCTCACGGCGTTGGCCGTCGGCATCGGCTTCGTGATCGCCCTGGCGATGGCGCTGATCGCCGTGCGCTGGCGCGCCGCGTACGCGCCGCTGGCGGCGTTCTGCGCGGCGCTGTACGCGGTTCCCAGCGTGGCGCTGTTCGCCCTGCTGCTGCCGTTCGTGGGGCTCAGCACGCAGAACGCGCTGATCGCGCTGGTCAGCTACACGCTCCTGATCCTGCTGCGGAACATCGTGGCGGGCCTCGACGGGGTGCCGCCCGAGGTACGCGAGGCGGCCGACGGCATGGGCTACCAGCGCTGGCGGCGGGTGCTGCGCGTGGACCTGCCGCTGGCGACGCCGGCGATCGTGGCCGGCCTGCGCATCGCCACGGTGACCACCGTCGGGCTGGTGACCGTGACCGCGTTGGTGGGTGAGGGGGGCTTCGGCCGGTTCATCAACGAGGGCCTGTCGCGCCAGTTCTCGACGGAGATCGTGCTGGGCTGCGTGTTGTCGGTGGCCCTGGCCATCGCCTGCGACGTGCTGTTCGTCCTGGCCGAGCGGCTCCTCGTGCCCTGGGTGCGGGTCCAGGCGCCCAAGGAGGTCGGCCGGCCGGGCGTACTCACCCGCGCGCGTTGGTCCCGGCACAGGAGGACGGTCGATGCCTGAGATCGTCCGCCAGATGTGGGACTACCTGTCCAGCGACGCCGCCTGGTCGGGAAGCCGGGGACTGCCGGCGCTCACCTGGGCGCACATCAAGCTCTCGGCGCTGGCGGTGGTGGCGGCGGCTGTCATCGCCATCCCACCGGCCGTGGTGCTCGGCCACATCAGGCGGGGCGGGCTGCTGGCGGTGTCGATCGTGAACATCGGCCGGGCGCTCCCGACCTTCGCCATCATCGTGCTGATCCTCCCGTTCTCGCTGCGCTACGGGTTCGGGCTCGGTTTCTGGCCCACGCTCGTCGCCCTGGTCCTGCTTGCCATCCCGCCCATCTTTACCAACACCTACACCGGCGTCCGGGACGTTCCGCCCGATGCGGTCGAGGCGGCGCGAGGCATGGGCATGCGGGCGGGGGAGCTGGTGCGCAAGGTCGAGGTGCCGGTGGCGTGGCCGCTGATCATCACCGGCCTGCGAGTGTCGGCGGTGCAGGTGGTGGCGACGGCAACCCTTGGGGCGCTGGTCGGCTACCGCAACCTGGGTACCCCGATCATCACCGGCTTCGTCCAGCAGTCGCAGCGGGGGCAGATGCTCGCCGCCGCCATCACCGTCGTCCTGCTGGCGCTCTTGACCGACGCGATCTTCGCCTGGACCGAGCGCCGTCTGGTTCCCTGGCGCCGGCCCGCGGGTCGCCAGGCCGATGTCGCCGTCACCGCCGCAGAGGCGGCCGTTCCCGTTCCCTCCTGACCCGTTCGATCCAACGACAGCAAAGGACTCCGACCATGAGACGATCCAGCCCGTCCCCCACCCGCCGCCCCGTGGCGGCGTGGGCCTGCGGCCGACACGCCTTCCGAGTGCTGGTGGCGCTGTTGGCCGCCCTCTCGTTGCTGGCGGCCGCCTGCGGCGACGATGACGACGACAGCGAATCCAGCCAGACCGAGGACGGCGGCGGCGCTCCGCCCGAGGGCCCGGCCATCAGCATCGGCGCCCAGGACTTCGGCGAATCGGCGATCCTGGCCGAGATCTACGAGCAGGCGCTCGACGCCCAGGGTTTCGATGCCAGCATCCAGAGCGTGGGTGGCTTCCGCGACCTGCTGTTCGGTGCGTTCGACTCGGGTGACGTCAACCTGGCCCCCGACTATGTGGCATCGGAGCTGGAGTTCCTCAACGAGAACGCCGGTGAGGCCACCGGCGACGTCGACGAGACGTTCGACCTGCTGCAGCCCCGGCTCGAGGAGCGGGGGCTGGTGGGGCTCGAGCCGTCCGATGCCGTCGACACCAACGCCTTCGTGGTCACGCAGGAGACCGCCGACGAGCTCGGGCTCGCGTCGCTTTCGGACCTGGCCGAGAAGGGGGCCGACCTGACGCTGGGCGCGCCACAGGACTGCGAGACCAACCCCTTCTGCATCCCCGGGCTGCGGGACGTCTACGGGCTGGACATGTCCAACAACTTCACGCCGCTCGACGCCGGCGTCGTCCTCACCTCGCTCCAGGAGGGAGCCGTCGACGTCGGGTTGCTGTTCTCGACCGACGGCCGCATCGCCTCCGAGGGCCTCGTGCTGCTCGAGGACGACCAGAACATGCTGGCCGCCGACAACGTGTTCCCGGTGGCGTCCCAGGAGCTGGTCGACGCCTACGGCGACGACTTTACGACGGTCCTCGACACGATCTCCGCCGAGCTCACCACCGAGGACCTCACCGAGCTGAACCGGCGCTTCGACGTGGACCGGGAGGACGCGGACGCCATCGCCGAGTCCTGGCTCTCGGACCACGACCTCGGGGGCAGTTGACCCGCGTCGTACTGTCAGCGCTCAGGTACCGCACCGGACCTGAGCGCTGACAGTCCTGCCGACCCCCACCCGCCGCCCCCGTGGTGGCGTCGCTCTGCGACCGACCTATCTTCCTGTGGCCGTGGACCTCGTACAGCTGCGCCAGGAGTATGCCGACGCCGGGCTGGCGGAGGGGGACCTGGCCGCCGACCCCATGGAGCAGTTTGCCGCCTGGTTCGCGGCCTGGCGTGTGGTCGCGGTCGGGGAACCCGATGCCATGGTCGTCACGTCCGCCACGCCGGACGGGCGGCCGTCGGTCCGCATGGTGTTGCTGCGACGCTTCGGCCCCGAGGGGTTCGTCTTCTTCACCAACCGCCAGAGTCGTAAGGGCCGGGAGCTGGCCGCAAACCACCGGCTGGCGCTGCTGTTCCCCTGGCATCCGGTTGGACGCCAGGTCATCGTGGAAGGCGCGGCGGCCTCGACCGACGACCAGGCGTCCGACGCCTACTGGGTGACCCGCCCCCGCGGCAGCCAGGTCGCGGCCACCGCCTCACCCCAGAGCCAGGTGGTGGCCGACCGGGGCGCCCTCGAGCGCCTCTTCGACGAGGTGGCGCGACGCCACGAGGGCCAACCGGTCCCCCGGCCGGGACACTGGGGCGGCTTCCGCGTGTCGCCGGATCGGATCGAGTTCTGGCAGCACCGGGAGAATCGCCTGCACGACCGGCTCGTCTACCGACGCGACGCCACCGTGTCCTCGGGCTGGCTCATCGAACGCCTCGCCCCCTGACGCCGGCCGCCGGAGACGACCAGCGCCACCGCCGACAGGCCCACGACGATGCCGACGGCGATCCTGACCGACCCGGTGCGGTCGACCCAGTCGCTGACGTCGTAGGACCACCCCGTGACGGTGTCGATGATGGGCGAGGACGGCAGCTCCCGGGCCGGGGACCGGGCCTGCCGCAGCTCCTCCCAGCCGTAGTAGGCGACGTAGGCGCCGGCGAGCGCGACCAGCCCACCCGAGACTCGGCCGACGTAGGGCAGCATGCTGCGGAGCGGCCGCACGATCGACGTCCGCGCCATGGCGATCGCCACGGTGAGCCCCGCCAGCACCAGCGCCATGCCGAGCCCGTAGATCCCGAAGGTCAGCATTCCGTCTGCCACCGACTCACGGTTGAACGTGCCGGAGACGACGGCGAGGAACAGCGGCAGCGTGCAGCCGATCGAGGCGATGGCGTAGGACACGCCGAACACGAACATCGACGCCACCGTCCGCTCCCGCCCGCCCCGCTCCAGCCGGGGCAAGCGCACGTTGGGCTCGAAGCCGCCGAGCATGGCCACGCCCAGGACGAACAGCCCCGCCCCGATGACGATCGAGATCCATGGGACGTTCTCGTAGACCGGCAGCGAGGTGAGCTCGACCACCAGCCCGGCGAGCGCGAACACGGTCAGGAAGCCGGCCGAGACCGCCGCCGCCACCCGCAGCGCCGTGCCGAAGCTTGCCCGCGGTGACGCCGCACCCACGCGTGTGGGACCGGGGGATGGGGATGCGTGGCCGTCCACGCCGAGGAAGTAGGCCAGGTACGCGGGCAGCATGGCGAACCCGCAGGGATTGACCGTGGCCACCATCCCCAGCGCCAGGTAGTACGCGAACGGGCCCTCGGGCCCTATGCCGGCGATCACGCCGGGCCTCGCATCACACCGCGATCCCGAAGCGGTCCTCGAGCACCGACCGCAGCTCGTCCCCGTCGAGGGCGCGGCTGCGGACGTCGACCACGTCGCCGTCTGCGTCGATGAACACGGAGGTCGGCATGTTGATGCCGCCGAAGTAGGTCACGGCGTCCTGCCCGCTGTCCCCGAAGGTCGGGTAGGTCACGCCGGTCCGCGCGACCGTGGCGCGCGCGTCCTCGTCGCTGTCCTGGTAGGCGACGCCGATGATCGTGACCCGGTCGCCGACCTCCTGGTGGACCTGCTCGAATGCCGGCATCTCCGTGACACACGGCCCGCACCAGCTGGCATAGAAGTTGACCACCACCGGCTTGGAGCCCAGCAGTTCACCCAGCTTGCGGTCGGGACCGCCGTCGAGCGCCGCCAGCGTCACGTCGGCCGCCGAGGCCGGCAGCTCGCCCGCAGGAGTGAGCTGGTACGGCCCCGACCCCGAGGGATCGCCGTTGGCCGACGACTCGTCGTCGGCACCGAGCCACATGGCGACGCCGACCGCCGCGACCAGGGCCAATGCGGTAGCGGCAACCAAGGGGAACAGGGGGATGCGGCGGGAAGCCACGAACTACGACGGTACCGCCGGGGCCTGCGATGGCGGGAATCGCCCGCCGGGGGGCACCGCCGCCGCGCGGTGCCCCCCACCATCGGGCAGGAGCTAGGCGATCCGAACGATCGCCACGTCCTGCAGGTGCTCGGGGATGGGGATCTCGGGAAGCTGGTCCTCGGGCCGCGGCAGCTTGGGCGGCCGGCCCCGACGCCGCTTGGTGGCGAGGATCTTCCCGTTGAGGAACAGCTGACCGCCCCACACGCCCCAGGGCTCCCGCCGCTCGAGCGCACCCTCGAGGCAGGGGATCAGTGCCGGGCACGTGGCGCAGATGTGCTTGGCCCGGGCGATGTCCTGCAGCTCCTCGCTGAAGAACATGCCTGCGAGCCGGCCGCTGCCGTCGTTGCAACGGGCGTGTGCCCACCAGGCCTCCTCGCTGGCGAGGATCTCGGGCTCGGCCTCGTCGGTACTTCGCTCGGTCAGGTCGATTATCTCGTCGGGTGCAAGAGGGGCGATCATCGGCCCATTCCCTTTGTGTCTGGTGTCGGTGTGCTGGTGTCGCTGTGCTGGTGGTTCGCTCTGGTTGGTCGGTGATTTGGGGGTGGACGGAACCTGTCGGGACAAACAAGAAGGCCGCCGGGAAATCCCGACGGCCTTCGGAGGGTCTTGCGCTTCTCGCCTGGTCAGGGGAAACGCTCCGAGAGCCGTCGGGAGGGTCGACCGTTGGTGAACACCGGGAAGTTGGCGGACACCGGCTTGTCGGTCGACACCTGGAGCCACGTGTGCTCACGCATGGGCGCGGCGATGCCGGTCGGGATGAGGTGAACGGCGCAGGCCACCGGGCGCGCGGCACCGGCCATCTGGCCGCTCTCTTGGGTGGTGCCGGCGTACATCGGTCCGGGCCTGTCCTTTCGTGTCGTGGTGGGTCGAGTCAGTGGCGGGTGAGCGCCATGGAGTTACAGGGCACCACGTGGGCCCACCGCTCGTCAATGGAATATTGCGATCTGGCGCAAATCATGTGTCGAAAGGCAGAAATACCGCCCTTCGAGCTCGAGACGGCGGACCATTGCCGCGTCCGTCAGCTGGCTACCTCGTAGACGAGAACGGGTCCCCGGTCGTCGACCGCCACCCGCCCCTGGAGGGCGATCCACTCGCGTCCGGCCAGGCGGATCACCGCAGCGTCGTCGAGCCGGCGGGTCGGCGTGGGCGAGCGCATCCAGGGGCGGACCAGCCGGCGCACCACCGGGTTGCGGAGCCCGCGGCCGCCGTCGGGCGAGAACTCGGCGTCACGCCAGGGCAGCTTGGCGCGCAGGGGACTGCTTGCGGGCGGGGCGGGGTCGCCGCCCGCTTCGAGCGCATCAGGATCGCCTTCCTCGTCGGTGTCGAGCCAGGGTCAACTCAGCCTGGAGGCGCCGGCGGCGCGGTGGCGGGCGGAGGCGTTGCCTCCCGGGACGCGGGGGCCGGCGCACCGAAGTCGCGGAACAGGTGCGTGCGATACCAGCGCAGCTCGTCGACGCTCTCGCGGATGTCGTCGAGCGCCCTGTGCGTCGACTCCTTCCTGGGCGCGCCCTCGAGCACCGCGGGTGCCCAGCGCAGCGCCAGCTCCTTGAGCGTGGACACGTCGATGGACCGGTAGTGCAGGTAGTCCTCGATCTCGGGCAGGTGCACCGCCAGGAACCGGCGGTCGGTGCCGATGGAGTTGCCGCACAGCGGCACCGACCGCGGGGCCGGCACGTGGGCCTTGATGAAGTCGAGCGTGGCGGCGCCCGCGTCGGCCAGCGACACCGTCGAGGACGGGATCGCGGCGAGCAGGCCGCTGCGGGTGTGCATCTCGCGGACCACGTCCTCCATGGCGGCGAGCGCCTCGGCGGGTTGGTGGATCACAAGGTCGGGCCCCTCGGCCACGATCTCGAGCTGATCGTCGGTGACGAGCGTGGCGATCTCGACGATCACGTTGCGCGCCGGGTCGAGTCCTGTCATCTCGAGATCCATCCAGACGAGCACGCACGGAGGCTAGACCCCCACGTGCTCCCACCCAGGCGCTCGCCACGCGGCGACAATGTCGGCGTGCTGTGCATCCCCGTCGTCCGCCTCGATGCCGATCTTCCCCTGCCCGACTACGCCCGCGCCGGCGACGCCGGTGCCGACCTCGTGGCCCGCGAGTCGGTGACGCTGCGGCGCGCGGGTGGTCGGGGTCTCGTCGGCACCGGCATAGCCGTGGCGATCCCCGAGGGGTACGCGGGGTTCGTCCAACCCCGAAGCGGGCTGGCGCTGCGGCACGGCGTCACCTGCCTCAACACGCCGGGCCTCATCGACAGCGGCTACCGCGACGAGCTGCGGGTGCTGCTGGTCAACACCGATCCCGACGCCGACTACGAGGTCCGGCGCGGCGACCGCATCGCCCAGCTCGTGCTGCAGCGGGTCGAGCACGCAGAGTTCACGCCGGTTGAGGCCCTCGAAGGCTCGGCCCGGGGGACGGGCGGCTTCGGTCACACGGGCTGCTAGACGTCAGTCGTCGTCTGCGTCGGGGTGGCCCCGCTTGTGGAGGACGATGCGTCGCCCGTCGTCACCGAGCCGCCAGTTGTCGACGCTGGCGTCGAGCACGGCGGCCGCCACGTCCGGGACGTCGACCGTCGCACCGCCGTGGTCGGTCAGGTGGAGGTCGATGCTCAGCGTCTCGTGCTCCACGTCGTAGGCGATCACCAGCCTGCCGTCGCCGTCGGGATCGGGCGCGAGCAGGGCTGCGGCCTCGCCGACCGCCAGGCGCAGTTCCTCCGCCTCGCGGTACGTGAAGCCGGCGCGCGTCGCCATGGCCGCCGCCCCGGCCCGAGCGATGCGAACGGCGGCGGAGGTTGCGGGCACCGTGAGACGGATGCTTTCGCGCTCCAAACATGCCTCCCGCTCTCGGCCACTCCGTGGCCGGGCCGCTCGGGCCACGGGCGCCTTCGCATGCGCCCTCGTGCTGCGAGCCTACGGGCGCACCACGGCCTCGGGGTCGACGTCGGTTCGCTCCCCCATGTAGACCGGATGGCGCAGGCGGCCGTCGGAGGTCCAGTCGCTGTAGGCGACCTCGACCACCACCTCGGGACGCACCCAATGGGCATCCCGTGCCTGGGTGGCCGGCGGGCGCGGGACGAACGGGCACTGCTCGTCGGCAAGCGGTGCCAGCTGGCGGGCCACGCGATCGAGCTCGGCCGACGTGAAGCCCGACCCGACCCGGCCCGCGTATCGGAGCGTCGTGTCGCCCGGCCGGGGGTGATAGCCGAGCAGGAGGGCGCCGAGCCGTCCGGCACGGTTGCCTTCGCCCGCCGCCCAGCCACCGACGACCAGCTCGTCGTGGCGGCGCACCTTCACCTTGATCCACGTGCGGGTCCGCCGGCCCGGCGTGTAGTGGCTGTCGGTCCGCTTGGCGACCACGCCCTCGAGTCCTCGCTCCTCGCACACCTTCAGGAGCGCCGGGCCGTCGTCGTACACCCGGGCCACGTCGGTGCCGAGTGGCAGGTCGTCGGCCAGCTGGTCGAGCAGGCGGCGGCGATCGCTCCACGGCCGATCCGTCAGGTCGTGGCCGTTGAGCCGCAGCAGGTCGAACAGTACGTACGCCACCCGGACCTCCTCGGCCCGGCGCCGCGCGTCCGCCACCGAAGTGACGTGCATCCGGTGCTGCAGCCGCTCGAAGCTGGGGCGCCCCTCGGCGTCGAGCGCCACCATCTCACCGTCGAGGGTCGCCTCCACCGGGGCCAGGGCGTCGGGCAGCGCACCGAGCTCGGGGAAGGCGGGCGTGCAGTCCCGGCCATTGGCGCTCCAGCCGCGCACGCCCGAGGGCGCCACCTCGGCGATGACGCGCATGCCGTCCCACTTGACCTCGTAGATCCAGCCGGGACCGGCCGGCAGGACACCGGTCGTGGCCTTCATGGGAAGCACCGCCACGTGCGGGAGCCTACGGACCCCCGGCGCACCGCTTACAGAGCGCGGGTCGCCGGTGCGAGCCGAGCACGACCGTGCGTGGGGATCAGTGGCCGCGCAAGGAGCTCACGCAGTCCCCCGATTCTTGAAGCCGGGGAAGCTGCGCCAGCCGTCGCCCTTGCACTGCTCCTTCGACGTCGGCCGCGCCGGCGCGTCGGTGACGGAGATGTCGCCCTCCGCGAGCGGTCCGCCGGCGAGGGGCGACGGGAGCTGCCCGGCGCAATCGACCGGGGACGTCGTGGCGCGCACGGCGAGGAACTCGTCTGCCGGCCCCGTGGTCGCCCCGGCCGGGCGGTTGTCGATCGCCACGGCGATGAAGTCGCCGAAGCCGAACACCTCGTCCGTGAACCCGATCACCGCGCGGTTGCCGGTCACGCCGAGGCACCTGGCCGGACCCGCAAGGCGGATGTCGAACTCCTGGAACGAGATCTCACCGCGCGGGTCCCCGCCTGGATCGCTCTGGACGTCCACGTCGATGAGCGAGAGGAGACCGTCCTGCGTCCTGCCGCTTCCGGTGACGGCATCCTCCGGGGCGGACTGGCCCCATGCCGCTGCCGCCAGGGCCAGGACGACGGCCAAGGCGAACGGCGCGATGCCACTCTGCGTCATCCCATCCCCCCTCGCTACCGCGCCCCAGTGGAAGGGCGGAACGGATTCCCGAGAACGTGTCGATCATCCCGCCCGTCACGTCGACCGGCGACGTCTGACGTGGTCGATCCGGTCGGGACCGAGCGGGTGCGGACAGGGGAGGCCGTGGCGCGGCCGGCCTCTCACAGAGCGCGGGGCACCACCGGCAGCTTCAGCA
>JBKPHE010000249.1:0-23833 GCA_046744485.1 Actinomycetota bacterium
GCCGTTCAGCACCTCGGATCTCATCGCGATGAAGCTGCTCCCCGCACCGCAGCAGTTCGACCTGTTGCCCGGCTTGGCGGGAGGTCAGTTCAGCAAGGAGCAGATCGAGCAATTCACCTGCGAGAGCTCGGGAGACCCGTCGGCGGGCGCCGTCGACATGAGCTGCAACGACACGCAGTTCGGTCAGGACTTCGCGCCGGACAACGAGATCGCGATCGCGGTCGACCCGCTCGACCCGGACCACCTGCTGGCAGGCTCGAACGATTACTTCTACCGGTTCAACAACTCGACCGGGGCCCGGCAGGCCCTCGTGCCCACTGGCTTCTTCACGTCGTTCGACGGCGGTGAGACCTGGGTCGATGGCCAGATCCCCTTCGGCAGCGGTAACGGCAGCGGCGACCCGGCACCGGCCTTCGACGCCAAGAATGGTGTTGCCCTGATGGCGCAGCTCCAGAACGTGGGCGGTCAGGGCGGCGCATTCGTTGCCGCTGGGAATGTCGGCGTCAGCCGCTCGACCGATGGGGGCCTCACCTGGAGCGAGCCGGTTGTGGTGTTCAAGGGCTCTGGGGCTGGCATCGGCCCTGCGAACAACGCGGTGTTCTGGGACAAGGAATACATCGCGGTGGACAACAACCCCGGCTCCCCCCACTACGGCCGCACCTACGTGACGGCCAGCCGGTTCCTCAACAGTCTCCAGGGCAGCTACGCCGAGTCGCCGATCTATCTGACCTACTCCGATGATGGCGGTTCGACGTGGAGCACGCCGCGGGAGATCTCGGGGTCGAACCCCACGTACTGCACGCATCAGGAGACCGGTCCCGCGAGCGAGTGCGACGAGGACCAGTTCAGCTATCCGGCGGTGGCGTCGAACGGCGACGTCTACGTTCACTTCCTCAACGGCCAGAACGAGGCCGAGTGGGAGGTGCCGCTCGATCTCGACAACCAGGTCATGGTGGTGAAGTCCAGCGACGGTGGCGCCTCGTTCTCGGCACCCGTTCCCGCGGCCCAGCTGGAGGATGGCTTGTCGGACATGCCATTTTCGGTGATATTCCGGCAGACGGTCTGGGGTCACCAGATCCGCTGGGCCTCGGCCGGGAACATCTCCGTGGATCCGACCAACCCCGACAACGTGACGATCGTGTTCGCCGACCGGGGGACGCCTAACCCGAACGCGACGCCTGACTGCTTCCTCACGTTGCCCGGCGAAGCGCCCGACTACGACCCCTGCGCGGCCGGCCCGGACTCGGACACCGATGTGTACGTAACGACCTCGGCGGACGGTGGGGCGACGTGGTCGGGACGAACGCTGCTCGACGGGACGTTCGGGCACCAGTGGTTCCCGTGGGGCAGCTACACGTCGGACGGCACGTTCGTGGCCGCCTGGGACGAGGACATCGATCCTGCCGACGACGGCCGCGCTGACGCGTTCCAGCACGCCGTGAACACTGGTAGCGGCAAGCAGTTCCTCGGTGTCCCGGAGCAAATCGACATCTCGGTCACGCATTGGGCGGGGCAATACACGACGGCTTGGCCTGCGGTCTGCGGACCCGCCGGCTACACCGATCCGCCGTGGCCCGGCAGCGCCGAGGGCAAGGACTGCAACGTGTTCCACGGCGACTACACCGGCCTGGCAGTCGGGCCCGATGACAGGATCCACGTGGTATGGACCGGCCTCAACGCGCCGGCGACTTCGCCACAGATCGACTTCTACACCGGCGCACCACACGACGGGTATCGGCAAGACGCGATGTATGCGCAGGTCGCTGCCCCCTGAGGCCGTCAACCCTTGGGGATGCCGTTGAGGGCACGAGGGTGGCGCCGCGCTGACCGCCTCCGGCACGACCTGGGCTGGGTCGTCCGTTGGGACCTTTAGTGGACGGCCGCAATGCTCATTCCCTCGACGTCGCCGCCGAGAGCAACGCCTCGTCTCCTGCGACGAGGACGAGATCTGGATCGCTCACCCGATGCGCGGCCGCGAGGCGCACTCCCCGGGTCGAGAACGATCGAGGCGGATGCCAACAAGGGCCTTGCTAGGTGAGTCGCGGGTTCGAGTGACGTCGCCCGCTCGTGCGAAACCCCTGGCCTAGCACGGGGGTTTCGTGCGTGTGACCTGGGGTTTTGCCGCGTCGCAGACGCGCTGGCCAAGCCGTCGCGGTGACGATCGGAATCCGTGCCAGGGACCATCACAAGGGAGAGCGAGCGCCTCCGCGCGGCGGGGGGAATACAACGCCTCGCGATCGCGCGGTGAGTTTCACCAGGTGGCAGAGTCCTACGCAGATGACGACCAGGACCAGACCGACTCGCGCCTCGGCGGACGAAGCGAAGCTGCTCGCGGCGGCAGCCGGCGGCAACGCGGAGGCGTTCGAGCAGTTGGTGGGGAACTACCGGCGCCAGCTGCACGCGTATTGCTACCGGATGCTGGGCTCGCTGCAGGACGCCGAGGATGCACTCCAGGAGACGCTGCTCGCCGCCTGGCGGGGGCTGGGCGGGTTCGAGGTCCGGAGCTCGCTGCGGTCGTGGCTGTATCGCATCGCCACAAACGCCTGCCTGCGGCTGGCGGAGCGCCGCCCCCAGCGGGTGCTCTCCTTCGAGCGGGGCGCGGCCTGGACCGACGTCCACGACATCGGCGAGTACCGGGAGGATGACCCGACCCTTCTCGAGCCGTATCCGTCGGCCGCCGATCCGGCCGCCCACTACCAGCAGCGGGAGAACGTGGAGCTCGCCTTCGTCGCCGCGTTGCAGAAGCTGCCGGCCACCCAGCGGGCGGTGTTGATCCTACGGGAGGTGTTGGATTTCTCCGCCGCCGAAGTAGCCGAGGCGCTGGGCACGACCGTGGCATCGGTGAACAGCGCCCTTCAGCGGGCCCGCAAGACCGTCGACCACCGCATCGTCGAGGGCACCCAGGCGGGGGAGCTGCAGGCGTTGGGTGCGAGCGGCCAACACGAGCTGGTGACCGCGTTCGTGGAGGCATGGGAGCGGTCCGACGTCCCGGCGCTGCTCGACATGCTGGCCGAGGACGCACGCTTCGCGATGCCGCCGTTCCCGGCCTGGTTCCGCGGCCGCGTTGACATCGGGCGCTTCCTGGCCGAACGAGCTTTCGCGAACCCGTGGCGGGCCCGGCCGCTGATGGTGAGTGGTCAGCTCGCGGTCGCGTGTTACCGGCGCGATCCGGACACCGGCCACTTCCGCATGGCCGCCATCAACGTGCTCACTCTGCGGGACGGCCAGATCGCGGAGATGCACGGCTTCCTCGACCCGGCGACGCACCGCTGGTTCGACTTGCCCGAAGAGCTGACCGACGAGACCGACGAGACCGACGAGAAATTCGCCGGGTAGCGATGAGTTTGCCTGTCGCCGCGTCTCTCAACAGGCGTGACCACGACAACCACACATCCCGTCGGTGGCCGCGAGGAGTGGGCTCACTGCCCGGCTCGGCCCATTGGACGCCGAAAGGAGCTCACCTGCCGGAGGGCTGAGCTTGCCCACCAGCGCCATAACCTCCCCTGGGTGCGGACCGTCGAGTCGATGAGTTTCCCCGACGAACAGCGTCTGCTCCCCATGAACCTGCACGAGAACCGGAAGGCGGACATCTCGCGATGAACACACCCCCGATCGCGTCGCCGGAGGAGTGGGAGGCTGCGCGCCAGCAACTGCTCGTCAAGGAGAAGGAGTTGACCCACGCCCGTGACGCGCTGGCCGCCGAGCGTCGGCGGATGCCGTGGCTGGCCGTGGAGAAGGAGTACGAGTTCGACGGACCCAAGGGCAAGGCGAGCCTGCTCGAGCTGTTCGACGGCCGCCGTCAGCTGATCGTTTACCGTGCCTTCTTCGAGCCCGGCGTGTTCGGCTGGCCCGAGCATGCCTGCCGCGGTTGCTCCATGGTGGCCGACCAGGTTGCCCACGTCGCCCATCTGAACGCCCGCGACACCACGCTCGCGTTCGTCTCGCGGGCGCCACAGCCGGACATCGAGCGTGTGAAGGCGCGGATGGGCTGGGAGATGCCGTGGTACACCATCACGGACGGCTTCGACATCGACTTCGGCGTGGACGAGTGGCACGGCACGAACGCGTTCATCCGCGACGGCGACCGCGTGTTCCGCACCTACTTGATCAACAGCCGCGGCGACGAGGCGCTGGGCAGCACCTGGAGCTACCTCGACATGACTGCGCTCGGGCGCCAAGAGGAGTGGGAGGATTCGCCGGAGGGCTACCCGCAAACGCCGCCGTACGAGTGGTGGAACTGGCACGACGAATACGGCGACACCCGGCCGGCCAGGGAGTACCTGGACCAGATCCGCCGGGGCGGCTCGAAGGGCGGCGACGCCACGTGATCGCTCACGTCGCAGGCGTACCGGCGGAGGAGACCCTGCTGCCGTTGCTGAGCGGGATGGGCGCGGGGATACTGCTGGCACGCGCCTGGGTCACGTCCCACGTGCGACGCACACGGAACCCGCGACACGGCCGACCACAGGACGCCGACGGTCCCCAGGTCTGAGGGGCCCGGTCGCGCATCCGTGGCAGAAGGCCAGCGCTGCCGCACACCCCGTTATACCGAAACCCTGAGGGGCGGGAAGCGGGTGAGGAGCCCCTTCGCCCCGACTTGGTAGAGCTCGACCTCGTCGGGCAGGCCGCGCAGCGCGTACGCCCCGAGCTTCCGCAAGCGCACCCCGTCCGGCAGGGGGACGCCCATCGCGGTACGAAAGTCGCCGGACACGACGATCTGCCCTCCGTGCGAGGCGTCGCAGATCCGAGCCGCCGTGTGCACGGCCATGCCGATGTAGTTCGCCTTGGCCAGGGTCGGGTAGCCGCTGTGGATTCCGACCCTGATGCGTACGTCCTCGTCGCCGGTCGACGCCCTCGTGCGAAGCTCGCGCTGCACCGTCAGGGCCATGGTGAGCGCAGCCACCGGCTGCTCGAACACGGCGAAGAACTCATCGGCGCGCGTCTCGACGACGTGGCCTTCGTATTCGAGCGCCGCGTCGCGCAGAAGGGCCCTGACCCGCTCGAGCAGGTCGCCGTAGTGCTCACCAAGGCGGTGGACCAGCGCCGTCGATCCCTCGATGTCGGTGAGCAGCATCGTCACGAAGCCCGAAGGGAGACGGATCGGCTCGTCGGCCCGACGCCCGAGGTCGCGTTCGGAGCGCAGCTGGTTGGTGACGAACCCGACGGGCACGATCTTGAACTTCTTGGCCGCGTTGAGGAGCCGCTTGCGCGCACGGTCGCGGGCGGCGTCGTCCTCGAACGCGACCTGGTTGAAGCGGGCGAGCGCGTTTCGAACATGGCCGGCGTCATGGATCGGAAGTCGTCGGCGGCCGCGGGCATCGATGTACGCGAAGGCGCTGTCGGGAAGCTTCGCTCGCTCTGCCGATCCGAGTTGCGCCACGCCGACGACGGTAACGGTCGGCCGCTCGTTCGTGTCGTCCAATCGAGGGCGCAGGTGCCGGCGTCGTCCGGCCTCAGCGTCCGAGGAACTGGGGCGGGCGCTTCTCGAGGAACGCTCGCTGGCCTTCGCGGTAGTCCTCCGACCGGAAACACGCCTCCACCAGCTTGGCGACCCGGTCGAGGTCGCGTCGCCCCGGCTCGCGTCGCGCCTCTCGGAGCGCAACCTTGCAGGCTCGGATGGTGAGGGGCGCGTTCGCCCGGATCGCCCCGGCCAGGTCCATCACCTCGTCCTCGAGGAGGTCACCCGGGACGACGCGGTTGACGAGCCCTGCCTGCAACGCCTCGGCGGCGCCCAGCCGCCGGGCCGAGAAGAGCATCTCAGCCGCCCAACCCGGTCCCACGAGGTCGACCAGCGTCTGCACGCCGCCGAAGCCGTAGCCGAGCCCGAGGCGGGCGGCGGGAATCGCGAACTGGGCGTCGTCGGACGCGATCCGGATGTCGGCCTGCATCGCCGTCAGGAGACCGCCGCCGATGCAGTAGCCGCGGATCATGGCGATGATCGGCTTCTCGAGGGACCCCCACGCCCGGGCCATTGCCGCCGCGGCCTCGTCGTAGCGGGCGCGGGCCTCGGGCGTCGTCCGGTGCTCGCCGAACTCGGCGATGTTGGCGCCGGAGACGAACGCCCTGCCGCCAGCGCCGGTCATGACCACGACGCGGACGTCGTCGTCTGCTTGCAGCGCTCGCAGCGCTGCGGGCAGCGCCTCGCTGATCTCCGCCCCCAGGGCGTTGCGCGTCGCCGGATCGTTGAATGTGAGCCGCGCGATCCCGTCATCGACGGTGACGAGCAGCTTGTCGGTACCGGTGTCGGTCATCGTCTCCTCGGTCCTCAGATGACACGCCGCTGGCGCAGGTCGTCGATCTCGTCGGTGCTGTAGCCGGCCTCGGCGAGAACGTCGGAGGCGTGTTGGCCGGCCTCGGGGCTCGGTTGCCGGACGCCGGGACCGCTGGCCGAGGCGGTCACGGCGTTGCGGATGAGCCGGAGCCGGCCGAGCAACGGGTGGTCGACCTCGGTGACCATGCGGAGGTGCCGCACCTGCGGATCGGCGAACACCTCGTTCATCCGGTAGACGGGACCGGCGGGCACGCCGACGTCGTTGAGCACGTGCACCCAGTGCTCGGTCGTCTCGGTGCTGAGCCGCTCGGCGATCATGTCGTTGAGCTCGCTCCGGTTCGCCGATCGCCGCACCAGCGAATCGAACCGGGGGTCCGCCGGTAGGTCGGGTAGGCCGATCGCCTCGCAGAAGCGGCGCAGGAGCCGGCCGCGCGGTCCGGCGATGTTCACGTAGCCGTCCGCGGTGGCGAAGCATCCCATCGGCACGGCGGTCGGGTGGTGGTTGCCCTCCTGCCCGGGGACATCGCCATCGATGGTCCACCGAGCGGCCTGGAAGTCCATCATGGCGATCATGGCCTCGAGCAACGACGTCTGGACCCATTGCCCTTCGCCTGTCCGACCCCTTTCGTGGAGCGCGGCGAGGATGCCGACGGCGAGGTAGAGGCCGGCGGCGAGGTCCGACACCGGGATCCCGACGCGGGTCGGCCCGGTGCCGGGGAGGCCGGTGACGCTCATCAGGCCGCCCATCCCTTGCGCGATCTGGTCGACGCCGCCGCGGTCGCTGTACGGCCCGTCCTGGCCGAAGCCGGAGATCGAGCCGTAGACGATGCGCGGGTTGCGGGCGCGAATGGTCTGGTAGTCGAACCCGAGGCGGTCCTTCACGGATGGGCGCATGTTCTCGACGAGGACGTCGGCGGTTGCCGCCAGGCGCCACAGGACCTCGCGTCCCGCCGGGTCCTTCAGGTCGAGCGTGAGCGAGCGCTTGTTGCGGTGGAGGTTCTGGAAGTCGGGGTTGTGGCGCCGGTCGTCGACGTCGCCCGCGCTCGTGTCACCGCGCCCGGCGCCGCCGGGCGGTTCGATCCGGACCACGTCCGCGCCCCAGTCGGCGAGCTGCCGCACGCACGTCGGGCCGGCGCGGGCGACCGTCAGGTCGAGGACGCGCACATCGTCGAGCGGAAGGCCTCGGCCACTCGCTCCATTCCCGGCATGGGCCATCGTCGACACGCTCCTGACGAACACCGCCAGGTGCAGCGCTCCACCCGACCGTGCCCCTCTCCCCGGATCGTCGTTCCAGAACGGAACATAGATTTTGCCGCCGAGCTCGGAATGCACAAGAGCACCGTCCACCGGAGCCTGACCGTGCTGGAGGAGCTCGTGTCGCCGCCCGCAGCCCAAAGGCCGCGATCGACACCGAGGAGGTCCTTGCCGAGCTCGAGGCCATCCGCGCCCGAGGCCATCCGCGCCCGAGGCCATGCCGTCGCCAGGCCGCGGCCAGGCATCGAAACCTGCAACCGCGTTCACGCCAACTCCATGACGTGTGTCACACCTGCGATGTGCAACCCGACGCTGAGTCGATCCGCCCGCCCACAGATCATGCACCTCGACGGCGATCAGACAGCACCCGGACAAAGACCCGTACGACGACTGGACGGTGCTGCCCCGCGAGGAGCTACGCATGACATACGTCGACCTGCTCGACCGCTGGTCCGGTGTTCTCGCCGCCGCCGGCCGGGAGGCGGAGTGCGTCGAGGTCGGTCGACTCGTACTGCGCCAGGACCCCTGCCGCGAGGATGTCCACCGGTTGATCATGCGGTGCCAGGCGCGCTTCGGCCGAACCAGTGAGGCACTGCGTCAGTACGAGCGTTGCCGGAATGCACTGCGTGAAACCCTGGGCTTGGAGCCGTCCGCGCCGACGCAGGCGCCCGCCCGGTCGCTACGCGAGCGGGTGCAGCCTCTGCCGGCGGCGCAACTGAGCTACTCGTGGTGGGCACACCACGTCACGACCGGATGATCAGGCCGAGACCCGGTGCCAGTACACGGCGCAGGACGTCGTAAGGCGAGCTGCCGATCGTCGCCGCGCCCCGGCAGACTTCCTGTGATGCCGCGGCAGACGTTGAGCGACGCCGGAGTGTCCGAGCGGGAGGCCGAAGTGCTCGCGCTGTTGGCTCACCGGGCGACGAACGCCGAGATCGCGGCTCGCCTCTACGTCTCGGTGCGCACCGTGGAGAGCCATGTGTCGTCGCTGCTGCGCAAGCTCGGGGCGTCCGATCGGCGCGAGCTCGCAGGTCTGGCCAAGGACCTGCGAGCGGACGACGAGTGGGAACCCGTCGCTCCTGCAACGTCGGCAACGGCAACGATCGCAGCGCCTCCGGCGGCGCTTGCGAAGCCGGCGCCTCTCACCTCGTTCGTAGGGCGTGCGACGGAGGTGGCCGAGCTGACCGCGGCGGTCGCGGGCCACCGCCTGGTCACCGCCGTCGGGCCGGGCGGCGTCGGCAAGACCCGGCTCGCGACCGCCGTCGCCGCCGAGTTGTGCCGGTCGCGCGCCGACGGTGTCTGGCTCGTCGACCTTGTACCTGTGAGCGACTCGTCGCTGGTTGTCGCGGCCATCGCAGCGGCGCTCGGCGTCAACGATCCGCGCGGTCGCACGATCGAGGACGCGCTGCTGGCGCACCTCGCCGGGCACGATGCGCTCGTTGTGCTCGACAACTGCGAGCATGTGTCCCACACCGTGGCCGTGTTCGTCGAACGGCTCCTCCGGCAGTGCCCGGACGTGACCGTGTTGGCCACCAGCCGGGCGAGGCTCATGCTGCCGTTCGAATGGGTGTTCCCGGTGCCGGGACTGTCGCTGCCCGGCGACGGGAGCGACGGCGATGCGGTGGCGCTGTTCGTCGAGCGGGCCCGTCAGGCCGGCCTCACCGAGCTGTCCGACGAGGACCGCCGCCGCATCGGGGCGATCGTGAGCGGCCTCGATGGGATGGCGCTCGCCATCGAGCTGGCGGCCGCCCGCGTGCCAACCCTCGGCCTCGACGGTGTCGAGCGGGGCCTGGCCGAGCCGCTCCGCCTGCTCACCGGCGCCCCGCGGCTCGACGAGCGCCACGAGTCGGTGCGCTCGACGATCGATTGGAGCTATGACCTGCTGGCTCCCCGCGAGCAGGCGCTGCTCCGCCGGGTGGCGGTGTTCATGGCACCGGTCGCCGCCGCCGACGCCGCCACGGTGACCGGGTTCGGTCCGGTCGAGGTCCGCTCGGTACCGGATGGGTTGGCCCGGCTCGCCGACCACAGCCTCCTGGTCGCCGCACCGGGCGCCGAGACCCGCTACCGGGTGCTCGAGACGATCCGCCAGTACGGCGTCGAGCGGATGGACGAGGACGGGGAGCTCGACGCCGCCCGCAGGCGGCACCTCCGCTGGTGCATGGATACGGCGGACGCGCTCGCGGCCAGCTCGGGAAGCGCTGGCACTGCCGATCTGGACCGATGGCGTTCGGCGTTCGACGCGGCGGCCGACGACATCCGGTCCGCGCTCGTCTGGGCCAGTGGACGGCGGGAACTGCGGCCTGATGCCCGACGCCTGGCAATGGCGCTCGCAGGCACGGCCTTCACCCGCGGGCTGGTCGTCGAATCGCAACGCCGCTATGAGCAGGCGGCCGATCTTGCCGACGACCCACGCGATCGCGCCGCTGTGCTCCAGCTCGCCGCCGGTGCCGCAGCGAGCCGCCACGGCGGCAACGATGCCCTCCGGCTGTGGCGCGCGGCCGCCGACGCCGCGGTCGACGGCGACCCGGCCACGGCCGCGTACGCCCTCGCCCAGGCGGCCCTCCTCGCAAATCGCTTGCCGGGCATCATTCCCGAACGGCCCCCGCCCGGAACCGCCGCCGAGCTGTTGGCCGAAGCGCGACGGCTCGCCGACGATGCCCCGCGGGCCGCGACGACGATGCTTCTCGCCCAGGCATTCGACCGCCGGGAGACGGATCCCGAGATGCGCTCGATGGCCGAGCAGGCCGCGGCCGAGGCCCGGCGGCTCGACGACCCGCTGCTCGAGAGCGCGGCGCTCGACGCATTGTCGGTTGTCCATCTGGCCAGCGGCGACGTTCCCGGCGCCAGCGCCGCCGTTGGTCGGCGCATCGACCTGTTGGCAGAGGCGCAGCCTGGTGCTGACAACGGCATCGAGGTCTCCGACGCCTACGCAATGGCGTCGGAGATCGCGCTGACCGCCGGCGACCTCGCGGCGGCGCGCCGATACGCCGACGCGCTAGCCGCTCTGCCGTACCACTTCGAGGAGGGCCACCTGGCGACCGCCCGGCGCCTGAAGGTGGACGCGCTGGCGGGCGACGTCGACCGGGTCCTCAGCGACGCCGAGCGGTTCCGCCGGGGTTGGGAGCAGGCGGATCGGCCGCGGTCCCGCAATGTTGCCGGCGGGGCGCTGGCCGTGGCCATGATCCACGGGCTGCGCGGCGATGAGGCAGCCCGTGCCCACTGGTACGAGATCACGGTGGCACTCGGAGCCGACGTCGAGTTCCTCGGTACGTGCGGGTCGGGCTACGCGCCAACCTTCGACGCCATCGTGTTGTTGCACCGGGGCGACGCCGAGGGCGCCCTGGCTCGGTTGGCCGACGACCCGGCTGAATTCACGCATTGGCACAACGGTGAGTGGCGCCCGTGGTACGCGGCCCTGTGGGCCGAGGCCGCGGTGCTCGGCGCCGACGCGAGCCAAGGCGCGCGCCTCGAGCACGTCCGTCCCATCGTGGCGCCCAATCCCATCGCCGCCGCCCTGGTCGAGCGCGCCGCCGCGCTCCGAGCCGGTGACACCGAGGGGCTGCTCGGGCTGGCGGACACCCTGAACGCGGCCGGATGCCGCTATCAGTGGGCGCGCACGCTCGTCCTGGCCGGCGGCGAGGATGGCCGCCGGGGACGTTCCGCCCTCCACCGCCTCGGCGTGGCGCCGATGGCGGAGCCGCCGTGACGGAGGCTGGTGCGACTGGAGGACTGGCGAGACCGCGCCGATGTGGCCGTCGACCCGGCTCGGCCGCTCACAGCACCCAACGCGCCTCGTGGAGGCGCGCGTACATCGGCATGCACTCCTCGGCCGCCGCGGCCGCTCGGCCTTCCAGTGGCGCATCCCGAGGCCGGTACTCGGCGAACCCGGTCGACCTCCACACGGCGTCATACCAGTACCTACCCCACACACCGTCGGAGTCCCGACGACCCGCCGGCCACGTCAGCATCCGGGCGGTGAAGTCCACCCCGATGTGGCGGCACATCGCCCGCAGGAAGGACTCGGCGTCGAGAAGGAAGTCGCGCACATCGATCACGGGCGGCGGCGTTCCTGCGGCCGCCAATTCGTCGTAGAGCTGGATGAGCTGGGGGAGGCCGAGGTCCTCGGCGGTGACCTCGGCCCGCGAGCGGACATACGACGCCACCACCTCGCGGGGGTCACGGATCAGAAGGACGTTCGTGAGGCCGGTCACCCAGCTTCGGTCGATCCCGGGCAGCAGGTGATGGGCCATGTGCTTCTGATAGAAGACCCTGATCCCGTCGGGCACCGGACCGAGCAGTGTTGCCACGACCTTGCGCCAGTCGGTCTCGCCGGCGCGGATGACCTCCGCGCGCCCCGGATGGTCCAGGCCGGTGGCGCTCAGGTAGTGGGCGTACAGCGGCTCGTCGATCACCACCGTGTCGGGGCGGTTCTCCCACGACCGCATCAGGGCGGTGGAGATGTTGCGGGGTCCGGACCACACGGCCAGCCGGATCACGGGAGGCGGGTCTCCACAGTCCGCTGCCGTCAGCGTCGTGCCGCCTCGTCGACGTCATGCTCGACGGCGGTTTCGTAGAGCGTCCGGAGGCGGTGCATGACCGGCCGGTTGGCACCGTCGCCGATCGTGCGCCCGTCGATCTCGCGGACGGGCACGATCCCGGCGAACGTCCCGGTGACGAACGCTTCGTCGGCGCCATACACGTCCGTCAGGCTGAAGTCGCGCTCGTAGGTCGGGATGTCGGCCTCGCGCGCCAGGCGCAGCACCGTCGCACGGGTGATGCCACCGAGGCAGAAGGCGCCCGACGAGGTCCACAGCTCGCCACGCCGGACGACGAAGAAGTGGGTGGAGTTGCACGTGGCCACGAAGCCGTGCGGGTCGAGCATCAGCGCCTCGTCTGCGCCCGCGGCGTACGCCTGGATGCAGGCGGTGATGTCGTTGAGCTTGCTGTGGGTGTTCAGCTTGGGGTCCAGAACGTCGGGGGAGGGACGCCGCACGTGGACGGTGAACAGGCGGATCCCCGTGTCGAGGATGTCCCGTCGCGGCTCCTTGTACTCGGCGATGATCACGATCGTCGCCGGCCCGACTGTCATCCGAGGATCCTGGTACGGCGTCCGCTTCACGCCGCGGGTCACCATGAGGCGCACGTGCACGCCGTCGGTCATCTCGTTGGCGCGCAGCGTCTCGTAGATCGCCCTCCGCAGGTCGCGTCGGCCGATCCCGACGTCGAGAGCTATGGCCTGCGCGCCCTCGTAGAGGCGGTCGAGGTGCCGGTCGAGGAAGACGGGGTGGCCCCCGTGGACGCGCAGCCCCTCCCAGACGCCGTCGCCGAGCACGAACCCCGAGTCGAAGACAGAGACCACAGCCTCGCCCCTACGCTTGAGCTCCCCGTTCACATAGACGACGACCGCGTCGTTGCGCGGGTCGTCGTCGTACTCGTGCACCCCGTGGACCACCTCATGGGTCACCCCGAACCCTCCTCGCCACCGGCACAGCACCGCACCGCTGGGGCGATTCTGCCCACCCTGACCGGGCATCTCACGGCACCTCCCGACGCGTGCCTCGCCCGGGCCAGGCCCGCGGCGACCGTCTGGCGGCTCGAGAAGGTCCCATGCTGAGTCGCGGCGACGGATCGGCTGCTCCCGGCGCCGCCGATCCGAGACGCTGGAGGATCCTGGCGGTTACCCAGGTCGCCGGGTTCATGAGCCTGCTCGACGTCAGCATCGTCAACGTCGCGTTGCCATCCATCCAGCGGGGGCTGGACGCCTCGACCGGAACGACTCAATGGGTCGTCTCCGGGTATGCGCTGGCCTTCGGGTTGGCACTGGTGCCGGCGGGCCGGCTGGGTGACACCTTCGGCCGCCGCCCGATGTTCATGATCGCGCTGGCTGCGTTCGTGACGACCAGCGCGCTGAGCGGCGCGGCACCGACGATCGGGTTGCTCATCCTCGCCCGGGTCCTGCAGGGCATCGCCGGCGGCACCCTCACTCCGCAGAACTCCGGTCTGATCCAGGACCTCTTCCGGGGCCCCGAACGGGGTCGGGCGTTCGGCGTCCTCGGTGCCACCATCGGGCTCTCCACGGCGGTCGGCCCGGTGGTTGGGGGCCTGATCCTGGCCGCGTTCGGCGACCCGGACGGCTGGCGCTGGGTGTTCTACGTCAACGTTCCGATCGGCGTGGTCGCGCTCGTGCTGGCCGCCCGGCTCGTGCCCCGGGCGCCGAAGGGGCGCACCCGCCGTGCCCACCTGGATCTGGTGGGTTCGTTGCTGTTGGGTGGCGGTGTCTTCAGCCTGATGCTGCCGCTCGTGGAGGCCGATGCCGGCGGCCCCGGGAGCCTGTGGTGGCTGCTGGCCGTGGCCGCGGTGCTGCTGGCCGGCTTCGCCCGGTGGGAGGTTGCCACGGTGCGCCGGGGACGCCAGCCGCTGCTCGACCCGCGGTTGGGGCGGACCCCCGGGTATGCCGCCGGTCTGAGCATCGGGCTCATCTACTTCCTCGGGTTCACCGGCATCTGGCTGGTGTTGGCTCGCTTCTTCCAGTCCGGGCTGGGCTATTCCCCGTTGCGCTCCGGGTTGGCAGTCACCCCGTTCGCGCTGGGCGTGGCGGTCTCCGCGATCGTCGCCGGGCGCCTCGTGCCCCGGCTTGGTCGCTGGCTGACCGTGATCGGGCTGACGGCGGTGGTGGTGGGTCTGACCACCGCAGCCTTGGCGCTGCGGTACGTCACCGGGGACACGGCCGCCTGGGCGGCGGCGGGGCCGTTCCTGCTGGGTGGGCTCGGCGGTGGCATGGTCACCTCACCCAACATCACCCTGTCGCTCGAGTCGGTGCCGGTGAGGATGGCAGGCGTAGCCGGCGGGGCGCTACAGACCGGCCAGCGGGTCGGCGGGGCCATCGGCACCGCGATTCTCGTGGGCGTGTTCTCCATCGTGCTCACCGATACCAGGGGCGATTACCCCGCGGCGGTGTCGGACACCCTGCTGTGCGCAGCGGGGGTGATGGTCATCGGCCTGGCGATCGCGGTCGCCGAGCTGATCCGTCGGCGGTCCCTCGGCGAGCTGCCCGCCCTGGCGCCCCGCCCCGAGCACCACTTCCACAACGTCTGACGGTCCGCCCCACGTCGTCCGTGCACGACATCGCCCTGGGTCTCCGGCCACCGACATTCGTGCCACACTCCGATCGGTACGTGCGGCCGTGCCGGGCGCCATAGCAAGCGCCCGGTGTGCGACCGCACCGGATGGGACATCGGCGCAGGAGGCCGCATGCAGCTACCGCTCTTCCCCACGATGCTCGTCGGCAGTTACGCCCAGCCGGAGTGGCTCATCGATCGAGAGAAGCTCGCGGGTCGGTTCCCGCCACGTGTCCGAGCACGCGAGCTGTGGCGCGTCGCGGAGCCGTATCTGGAGGAGGCCCAGGACGATGCGACGGTGCTCGCGATCCGGGAGCAGGAGGAGGCCGGCCTCGACGTCATCACCGACGGCGAGATGCGACGGGAGAGCTACTCGAACCGGTTCGCCACGGCGCTCGCCGGCGTCGACATAGACAACCCGGGAACAGCTCTCGACCGAAGTGGTCATCCCAACCCGGTGCCGAGGATCGTCGGCCCGATCCGGAGGCGCCACCCCGTCGAGGCCGACGACGTCCGCTTCCTGCGCAGGCACACGGATCGCCCGATCAAGATGACCGTTCCCGGGCCCTTCACGATGACGCAGCAGGCGCAGAACGACCATTACCCGGACGAGGCGAGCGCGGCACTCGCGTACGCGGCGGCCGTGAACGAGGAGATCCGGGACCTGGTCGACGCCGGCGCGGACATGGTGCAGATCGACGAGCCGTACCTCCAGGCACGTCCCGAGAAGGCAAGGGAGTACGGGGTGGCCGCGCTCGAGCAGGCGCTCGACGGGATCAGCGGCATGACCGCGGTCCACATCTGCTTCGGCTACGCCGCCATCATCCACGAACGCCCCTCCGGGTACTCGTTCCTGCCGGAGCTGGCGGCGTGCTCGTGCGACGCAGTTTCCATCGAGACGGCGCAGTCAGAGCTCGACTGCTCCGTCCTCGCCGAGCTGCCCGGAAAGAAGGTCATCCTGGGTGTCATCAATCTCGGCGACCACACGGTCGAGGCGGCAGACGTCGTCGCGGACCGGATCCGCCGCGCGCTGCCGTACGTGCCCGCCGAGGACATCATCGTGGCGCCCGACTGCGGCATGAAGTACCTCCCGCGCGAGGTTGCCTTCGACAAGATGCGCGCCATGGCGGACGGAGCCCGCATTCTTCGGGAGGGGGCCGCCGCCGGCTCGGTAGCGACCGCGCCCTCCTCCACCGGTTAGCCCAATGCCGACGCGAACTCGGTCGAGTCAGTGCCAGTCGACGCGCACGAAGAGGTGCCAGCCGAGCCAGAGCCATGCGGCCAGCAGCACGAACCGCGCCGGCGGCCACCGCAGCGTGCGCGTCAACGTGTCGCCGAAGGTCGCTGACCCTCGACGGCGAGCCGCGACCTCGACGCCGGCGGCGGCCACGACCAGGAGTGCGTATCCGAGCAGGGTCACGAAGCGGGTCATCGCCGGGCGAGCCCTCTGGCCGCGGCGACCCACGCGACGAACGCCGCGGCTCGCGCCAGGTGGGAGTCGAGCACCTCATTTGCGAGCGAGCTGACCGTCGGGTGGTCAGCCCGCGGCTGTTGCAGGTATGCCGCCAGCTGCCACGCACCTGCCACCGCGGCCAGCGCCGCCCATGTGGCGATGCCCGGCATGTCACTCGCGCCCGGTGGCCGCCCCCGTCGCTCCCGCGCACCGACGGCCATGGCCACGGCGCCGGCGACGACAATGGCGGCTGCCGCCCGTCCGGAGAACGGAGCGAGCGCGACGGCCCACCAGGCATAGACGGCCACGAAGACCGCAGTCGCGACGTCGGCGGCACGGCGGCGGTCACGAGCCCCGTGGCCGGCCGCCTCCCGGTCGAGGTGCCCTGGGCTCTCGCCATCTCCGTCGTGCTGCACGTTGACCAGTTTCGCCGCCCGAGCGCGCCGCTGGGTCGAGGGTCAGCCCGGCGGGCGCAGCGAGCGGACCAGGTGCTCGAGCCCGTACTCGAACTGCTCTGACGATGCGGTGGTGATGAGCTGTGCGCGAAGGGCGTGCAGGTTCGGGTAGTCGGCCGGGTCGAGGCGATCCAGCGCGTCGTTCCAGGCGGCCGTGTACGCCGCGGCGGGCTGCAGATGAACGCGGGGCAGTTCCCAGACGACGAATCCGAAGACGTAGGTGAGCAGCGCGTAGAAGGCCCGGACGGCGCCGGCGTCGGAGAACCCGGCGGCCCGTAGAACGGCGTGGACCCCCTCCAGCTGCTCGAAGACGGGCCCGACGGTGAGCCCCCGCTCGGCGAGGATCCGCGACAACGCAGGATGGGCGAGGGTCGCCGCCCGCAGGGCTCGCAGATACCCGACGACCCGGCCTTCCCAGTCGTCGGCGTCGCCTTCCGGCACCGCGACGCCGCTCAGCACCCGCGCCGCGACCGCATCGATCAGATCGTCCTTGTCCGCCACGTGCCGGTACAGCGACATGGTTCCGACCCCGAGGCGCTTGGCGAGCGACGGCATGGTGACCGCATCGGATCCCTGCTGGTCGAGCAACGCCAGCGCGGCCTCGACGATCCGGTCCCGCGACAGCGTGTTGCGCGGCACGCGCCGCGACCGGCCGCTCGTGGCGGACTTGACCCGACGGTTGCTGGGCATCGCACCTCCCGATCACCACTTGCGTATGCCGTACGCTAGGTGTAGCGTAGCATATACGCTAGCCCGGACGGAGAGTCTCCCATGGCATCCCCCATCACACGTGTCGCCAGGTTCAGCACCGGCTCGGTCGACATCCACCCCCAGCACGCCTATCGCGGACGGTCACCGATGTACTGGTGGATCTTCACGTCGCGCCGGTGGCTGACCAGCCGCCCGATCAACGTCTACGTCATCGAGCACACCGACGGGGTCGTGCTGTTCGACACCGGCCAGGACCGAGCGTCGGTGACCGACCCGAGCTACTTCCCGGATGGTGCCGTCGGCTTGATCTATCGCCGCCTTGCCCGGTTCGAGGTCCGCGAGGATGAAACCCTCACGGCCGGCCTCGCGCGCCTGGGCTACCGCCCCGCCGATGTGAGCACGGCGATCATCTCCCATCTCCACCAGGACCACATCGGCGGGGTGAGCGAAATCCCTGACGCGAACCTCCTGGTGTCAGCCGAGGAGTGGCGGTCGCTCCACCGGCCGATGGCCGAAGCACGGGGATTGCTCCGCGGCCACATCGACGTTCCGGGTCTGAGGTGGTCACCGGTTGAGCTCGCGCCGCTCGAGGACCCATCGCTGGCGCCCTTCGCCACCGGGCGGGACCTGTTCGGCGACGGTTCGCTCGTCCTTCTCCCGACCCCGGGGCACACCCCTGGCTCGATGTCGATGCTCGTTCGCCGCCGCGCACTGGCGCCGCTCCTGCTCGCCGGCGATCTCACCTACGACGTCCACGCCTTCGAGCGCGCCTTGGCGGGGGGCGTCGGTAGCCGGCGCAAGCTGCGCCGGACACGTGACAAGGTGCTCGCCCTACGGGCGAACAATCCCGGAATGCACATCCTCGCCGCCCACGACCCCGCCGCTGCCGGGCTCCTCGACGCCGCCCAACCGGTGGCCGGTGACTGCGAGCTGCGGAAGTAGCGAGGAAGGAGACACGAGCATGGGAACGTTTCACATTGCCGTCGACATCAATCGTCCGCCCGCGGACGTGTTCGCCGTTGTTGCCGAACCCCGAGCCATGCCTCTGTGGTACGACGCAGTCGACGATGTCGCCAAGACGTCACACGGTTCGAGCGGGGCAGGTACGCGGTACGACGTCACTCGTTCGCTGCCGGGCGGTCAAGCCCACAACACCGTCGAGATCACCGAGTACGAGCCCACTCGGCACTTCACGCTCGCGAGCGACAGCGGGCCGACACCGTTCCGGTATCGCTACACGCTCGAACCGACCCGTCAGGGGACGCGCCTCGCACTCGAAGGGCGCATCAGCGCCGCCGGGCTCCCCGGGCCGATTGGGCGGCTCGATCGGGTTGCGACGCAACTGTTCAGGCGGGGCATGCGACAGAACCTGCGCCAACTCAAGCTAATCGTCGAGGCGTCCTGGTGACCCTGAAGGTGGATCGGGTCGAAACGCCGACATGATCTGCCTTCCGGGACACGAGCTGAACGGCCCCCAGCTGCAGTCCGGCACGTCGGGCGTCTGGATCGTCCAAACGGGTGGCCGAGCCGAACCGAGCCCGCTGGCCGATGGCATGCTGGGTACGTGCACGTGCTTGCCCTCGGAGCCTCCGATTGCGAGGCGCTGCGCGACGGCTGGCTGGGGCAGCCGGTCAACACCCTGTCCAGCGTCGCCTACATCGTGGCCGGCGCGTACGTGCTGCGGCGGGGCGGGCCACGGATATCTGCGCTGGCACTCGCGGCGGTTGGTGTCGGCAGTGTCCTGTACCACGGACCGATGACTCCCGGAGCAGGCCTGGCACACGATGGGTCGATCGTTGCGTTGGCCGCCACGGTCCCGCTTGCGTGGCGGCACCGCTCGCTACGCCGGCCGCCGCTGGCCGCGGTCTTCGTCGGCGGGACGGCGATCGTCGTGAACCTGTTCACCCGCACCGGGGCGCCCCTGTGCCGCCCGGGAAGCCTGCTCCAGGGCCATGCAGCGTGGCACATCCTCACGGCACTCGCGATCGCCCTCTGGTTCGCACCGCCGGCAGGCTCGCGCCGCACCGACGCCGAGGTGCGCGAACGGCGAACACGGCCTCACGATCCGCCCCCTGGACTCGTACGATCGCGGCCGTGAGCTACGACGAGGATCTTGCGGCTCGCATTCGGGAGCTCGTTCGAGGCGAGGCCGGCCTGACGGAACAGAGGATGTTCGGCGGCATCGCCTTCCTCATCGGCGGCAACATGGCCGTCTCGGCGAGCGGTCAGGGCGGGCTGATGGTTCGCGTCGATCCCGCGACGTCCGATGACCTCGTTGCAACCTCGCCCGCTCGCCTCATGGAGATGCGAGGGCGACCGATGCGAGGATGGCTGCGTGTCGGCACAGAGCACCTTCGCACCGAGAGCGAGCTCGCGAAGTGGGTCGCGTTGGGAACTACGTACGCCCATTCGCTCCCAACGAAGCGGTAGCGCTACCGACCGGAGTGACGGACGGCAAGCCCCGGCCACCGCGCGGGCCGTGCCGCTTCAGCGAGGCCCCAGCGTCACTTCAGCAGGGCTTCAACCCGGGGATTGACACTGACCCCCGACCGGGCGACCGAAGGAGCTTCACCGGTGCTTCCCGCGCGCTCGGTCTCAGCCTGCCTCGCCGGCGGGTGATGACTCGCCGGCGACCACCGAGACTGGGTCGACTGTTCTCACCGGCGTCGACGAGCCGCACGAGTTCCACCACAAGTCGACATGTTGCCCCGGACCCAATCGTCATCGCCCCGCTCCCGGCCGCTCCTGGCCGCGATCGGGGTAGTGGTCGTGTCGGGCGCGGCTGTGGGCACCGTCGTGTGGGAGCCGTGGCACGGTCCGGTCATCCTGTCGCTGTCGACGGGCCACGGCATCGACGCGGGCGACTTCCCGGTCGTCCCACTCATCGCGCTGGCGATCCTCATCGGCCGGGGCGGATCACTGGGTCTGGGTGCCGCCGGGTACCCCATCCGCAGGGCGTTGTCGCGGCGATGGGCCGGGCCTGGCTCCGCCGTGGTGCTAGGCGCCCTGCTCCTCAGCGCGGCCATCGTCGCTCTCCCCGATCGCGGGACGATGTTGCCCGCAGGCGGTGGGACGTTCGACGGCTCGGTGCAATTCGTCGCCGGGCGGTCTGCGAACCCGATCGGGGTCTGGTCATACGTCGCCCTGACCTATGACGGCTCGACGCTGCAACTGTTCGTGAACGGGAGCCAGGTGGCGAGTCGAGCGACGACCGGAACCATCGAGACGACCGAGAATCCGCTGTGGTTCGGGGGCAACCACCCCTACGGGGAGTATTTCCACGGGCTGATCGACGAGGCACGCATCTATGACCGTGCCCTCACCCAAGAGGAGATCAGAGCCGACATGGGGATCCCGGTGGCGGCGCGCAGCGCAGCTCGAGCTCGGGCGAACGTCGTTGCCGGATCCCGGGCGGGGCGGTTGCCCGGCGCCGGCCCGGTCGGCGCGTATTCCTTCGACGAGGGGAGGGGCACCTCGGTAGCCGATGACTCGGGTAACGGCAATGTCGGGAGGATCATCGGAGCCGCATGGGCCCGGGGCCGGTACGGGAACGCGCTGCGCTTCGATGGCGCCGACGACATGGTGAGAGTCCCTCCGTCCACCTCGCTTGACGTCGGGTCGGGGCTGACCTTGTCGGCGTGGATTCGGCCCGCGGCTTCGCAGAGCGGCTGGCGGACGATCGTCCAGCGTGAGCGTGACACCTTCTTCCTGGATGCCGGGAGCGGTCTCCATAGGGTCGTCGGGCGTGTCGATGACCTCCTGGCAGGCTTGGTGGTCGCGGCGGCCGCCTGGTTCTCGGTGGTGATGGCGGCCACTCGCGGTCACTGGCTCGGCCGGCGCCGGGCCGCCTGGCCGGCGGCGGCCGGGTTGTTCCTCGCCGGTTGCATCGTGGACGCGGGGTTTGCGCCGTCTGCCACGCTGTTCGGCCCGGCCCTCTTGGCGATGTGGTTCGCGCTGTCGGCCAGCAACGGCGCCGAGGCGGCCATCGGATGGCTCGTCGCCGCCCTGCTCACCGTGGTGACCGCGGCGTCGCTCGCCGATCTGGCGGGCGACGTCGGGATGCGGGTGCAGAGTGACGACGGGGGTCTGGTTCGTTCGGCCGCTCTCGGCGCGACGCTCGTGGTCGTTGGCATCGTCATGATGCGGCGTGACCCGCGATCACGGATGGAGTGAGCACGTCCCTGCATCGAGCTCGTCGATGCCTCGCAGCCTGCCGATCCGGTGGCCACCCCTCGATGATTCTTCCCGTCGTCGGTGCGCATAAGAGGGGACTCTTGTGACGAGTCACGTGACATCGGCGGATGGGACCAGGATCGCCTTTCGACCGTCTGGGCGAGGGGCCGCCAGTCGTCCTGGTGAGTGGCATCTTCTGCGATCGGCACCATCCCGGAGGACCTCGTGCGGCGCATCAAGATCCCGACGCTCGTGATCGCCGGCGGAGCGAACCCGGCATTCTTCCGGGATGCTGCGACCCGGATCGCGGAGATCCTGCCGGACGGCAGGCTCACCGTCCTGGAGCGTCAGGACCACGGCACGCCCGCCGACGTGGTAGCACCCGTGGTCGCCGAGTTCTTCAACGAAGTCCGCGACGATGCCGGGAGGTGAGGTCAGCCCATGGCGCATCCCCGTATGTATCGAGACGACGATCCGTTCCTCGGTGACCTGCGCTCGACCTGCCTCGACCTTCCGGAGACGGCGGAGGTCGAGGCCTGGGGCCGGCCGACGTTTCGAGCGGGCAAGAAGTTGTTCGCCGTGTTCACGGGGAGCACCGAGGGCCGGTACTCGGTGATCTTCAAGCCCGATGCGGACGAACGCCCTGCGCTCGTGGACGACCCGCGCTTCTACGTACCCCCGTATTTCGGCCGGGGCGGCTGGTTGGCACTCGACTTCTCGGTGGCACCGGTCGACTGGGCCGAGGTCGCGGAGCTGATGGAGACGTCCTACCGCCAGGTTGCCCTCAAGCGAATGGTGAAAGCGCTGGACGAGCGGAGCTGAGCACGCCCCGCAGGGCCCTCGATCGCCGATCTTGGTGCCCGGGGGGTTCCCGAGCTGGTCCGGGTCCGCGGCTGGACCGACGGCGCCGGCCTATTGACGCTCCACAGCCCAGTGGCCATTCTTTGAGGGCGTTCGGCGGATTCGGGGGGAGAGGGCGGTGCCATCCACAGAGAGCACCTCCGAGATTCTTGTCCTGCTCCACCGAGACGAGGCGGTGCCCGATCACTTCGGTACCCATGGACAGCTCGTCCATAGTGCCTCATCGCGCCTGTTCGTACTCCAGTTGAGACCGGGGAAGCGGGCCACCGATTTGATGGATGAACCAGCCGTTCGTTGGGCGGGCGAACGTCCCCCGGACGACATCGCCGAGGAGCTCGACGAGCCGGAGCGGTTGTTCGTCGACGGGTGGGTGCTCCGTCACCGGGGAAAGCCGGAACGGCCGGGCGAAGGATTGGACTGGGACGCCGAGGGTCGGCGGCCACCCGATGGGCCGATCCCGCCCTCGGGCGAAGCGCGGTAGGTGGGAACCGGCCAGCCGGAGGGAGGCACGCGTGGCGGGTGATGTCGAGGTCCATGAGGAGCTGGTGCTCGGGCGGGCCGCTGACGAGTCTGGTTCTGCCCGGCTGACCTCGGCCGCGGAGCAGGCAGATGCCCACGTCCTGCACTACTACGGCCCGCGGGTGGCGGTGGCCCAGGTCGATCCCACGGACACCTCGGTACTCGCCCGAGCGCTCCCCGGCGACATGACCGTTGCGCCCGCACGGATCACGAAGTCGGCGCGTCAGCAGCTGTCCGACAGCGAGCAGCTCGGCCTGGCGGCGTTCGAGCTCCGGACCTCCGACGACTACGCCGAGGCCAAGGCCAACCGGCCGTTAGCGGGCGTGACGTGGGACGGCGCCGACCAGGCGTCGGCGCCCGGGTGCGCCGAGCTGGCCTCCGCTCCCGCCCAGGCGCCCGCCGACGACGCCCCGTCGCCGGTGGTGGTGCCGTTGTCGGCTCGGCTGTCCGGCAGCGTCGCCGTGGGGCTCGTGCTCGTCGAGGGGCCGACGGCGGCGTTGCAGTTCGATGCGACGGAACGCGCCAAGGTCGTTGCCGAGACGCAGAACGGCGCGACCTGGCTCGGGGGCCGCCATCCGGTCCAGCCCGTGACCTGGCGGTGGGACATCGACGTCGTCCGTGTCGACGTCGCTGCCGATCCCAATGCCGCCGACCTCGAGGCGCTCTGGCGCGATCCTGCGATGGCCGCGCTCGGATTCGGCACGGGGCTCGCCGGCGTCCAGGCGTACGCCGAGGATCTACGACGCGCGCAGGGGACCGACTGGGCGTACGTCACCTTCTTCACCAAGTACCCGACCGGCTGGTTCGCGTACGCCTCGATCGGCGGGCCGCGGCTGGTCATGCAGTACGACAACGATGGATGGGGCCCCGACAACATCGACCGCGTCTTCGCGCACGAGACCGGCCACATCTTCAACGCACCCGATGAGTACGCGTCGAGCAACTGCAACTGCGGCGGCACCTGGGGCTACTACGGCAAGCCGAACGCCAACTGCGCCAATTGCGCCTCCGGCGGGGG
>JBKPHE010000108.1:0-5544 GCA_046744485.1 Actinomycetota bacterium
GTCGAACCTCCGCCTCGTCGTGTCGATCGCCAAGCGGTACCAGACGCCGACCATGACGCTTCTCGACCTGATACAGGAAGGCAATCTCGGCCTCATGCGGGCGGTCGAGAAGTTCGACCATCGCAAGGGTTTCAAGTTCTCGACCTACGCCACGTGGTGGATCCGCCAGGCGATCGGGCGGGGCATCGCCGACAAGGGCCGCACCATCCGCCTGCCCTCCCACCTCATGGACACCCTGGCCACCCTGTCCCGCAGCTCGTCCACGCTGTTGAAGTCCCTGGGACGCGAGCCGACCGCCAACGAGCTGGCGCTCGACACCGGCATCGCCCTGGACAAGGTGGAGGCGGCACTGCGCGCCGCGCCCGACCTCGTGTCGCTGTCAGCCGCGGTCGGCGACGAGGGCGACCACGAGCTCGGGGACCTGCTGGCCGACCCCACCAGCGAGGCACCCTTCGATGCCGCCGCTGCAGCCATCGAACGCGCCGACCTTCGGGCGCTGCTCGGCCACCTCGACGAGCGCGAGCGGGCCATCCTCTCACTGCGTTTCGGGCTCGACGACGACCGACCGCTCACGCTCGACGAGGTCGGTCGGCGGTTCAACCTCACGCGTGAGCGGATTCGCCAGATCGAGGCCAAGGCGCTCACCAAGCTGCGCCACCCGTGCTCCGCCCAGCACCGTCGCCTCGTCGACGCGCTCAGCCGCTGAGACTCACCAGGCGCGTGCCTACCCCGACCCGGTCGCCCGGGTGACGTCCGGGCTACCGATGGGCGTGACGGGCAGCGGCCCGGAACCGCGGGGCACATCGGATCGAGCCAGTGCCACCAGCGCGCCGACCGCCTCGGGTTGCAGCTCCGGCAACGACTCCGGGGAGAACCAGCGGACGTCACTCACCTCGGGCGAACGCGGCTCAACGGAGTCGGCGTCTGCACCGTCGGCCGGTCGGGCCCGGTAGACGACGTCGATCCGTTGCGGGCGGGCGTCGACGACGACTGCGGGCTCGCCCACGAGGTCGACGGCGAGGCCGGTCTCCTCCCGCACTTCCCGGCGCGCACACGAGTCGATGTCCTCCCGGCGGTTGATCAACCCGCCCGGTAGGCCCCAACCATTCCGGTAGACCAGCCACACCAGCAGCAGGGCGCCGTCCTCGCGCTCGATCGCGCAGGCCGCGCCGACCGTGAAGGAGGGAGCGACGAGGCGAACGATCCAGCGCCGAGCGAGGCGCGGGACCCGCCGCCAGACCAGCAGCAGGAACCTTTGGATCCGGACCGACACGCGTCAGAGGCTACTGGTCGGCCAACTCTTGGCGGCTGGCCACCAGCGCGTCGAACAGGGGCTGCGTGGCTGCGGCCAGGGGCGTGCGGCGGGTTCGGTGGTCCAACGCCAGCAGCTCGCGCCCGAGGGCATCACCGACAATGGCACCCGCCTCGATGCACACGAGTACCCCGCCCAGGTAGTCCCAGGGGCCGTGGGCGGACACGCTGCAGTCGACGTACGCGTCGAGCACGCCCTCGGCGACGGCACAAAGGTCGAGGGAGGCGGCGCCGAGGCTGCGGAACTGCCGCCAGCCCAGCGGCCGTGCCGGCAGTCCGGAGATCCCGACGAACGCGTCGCCGGTCTCCGTGCAGATGGTCGGGCGGATCGGTACGCCGTCGACGGCGGCACCCCCGCCCCGGAGAGCCGTGTACGTGCGGCCATGGGGTAGGTCGACGACCAGCGCGGCGCGCAGCCCCTCGCGGTCGATGGCGCACAGGCTGGTCGCGAACCACGGAATGCCCCGGGCGGCGTTGGTGCTCCCATCGAGCGGGTCGACGACCACCAGGACGTCACTGACGTCGACCCCGGTCCGCCCGGACTCCTCGGACAGCACAGCCACGTCGGCCTGCCCCAGCACCTCCAACGCTGCGGCGTCTGCGGCCAGGTCGCTGAGGTGCTGGCCGCCATCGGCGCCATCGGGACCTGCGAGACCCCAGTCGTCGACGCCGTCGAGGGCGGCCCGAACCGCCAAGGCGGTCTCGTGCAGCAGCTCGACCAAGCCGGCATCGGAGAGGGGCACGTGTCGGGTCGACCAGGACACGTGGCAGGCTGTGATGGTGGCTGCCATCGACATCGCCGGGTTCGTGTCCGATCTCAAGGACCACGCCATCGACCACGGCTTCCACGTGCACGACGAGCGGCACTTCGTCGAGACCTACTCATTGCGCCAGACCTGGGAGATCGACCTCCACCCCGAGGAGGCATGCGGCGGTCCGCTGGACCTGCACCTGGCCCTCGAGGTCGATCCCCGGGCGCTGTTGTCGTTCGAGGATGTGGTAACCGGGCTGCCCGAGGACGACGACCCGCCGGACACCTTCCACTTCCCGCTCGTGTTCAACTGGGCCCTGCCGCCGCTGCCCAAGGGACCCGACCTGTTGATCCTGGCCACCGAGCTCGCAGGTGTCGGTGGCACCGACCTGCCGCTCGAGGTGTCTGCGATCGACTCGTTCCCATCGGTCACCGACGCCCCGGAGCGCAGCCTCGCCATCGTCTCCCGCATCGAAGTCTCGCTGGCGCGCGTGTTCCTCGGGCAGGAGCAGCTCTGCGACGTACTGGACCAGTGCCTGGCGGTCAGCCGCTACCTGCTGGAGAACGCCGAGACCTGGCTGGGCGACCGCGAGACGTAGCGGGGAACCGCCAACCGGCGCGCGCCCAGGTGGCGCAAACCCGATTTGCCGAGTCGGGATTTGGACCTATCATCGTGGCCGGCGGCCGAGGGCCGCGTCTCGCTCTCAGGCCGCTTCAGCACGAGCAACCTGGGAGGTCGCGATGAGTGACTTCGCACGCCCCGACGCACTCGTCGACGTTGATTGGATCGTCGAACACCTCGACGATCCGAACGTCCGCGTCATCGACGTCGACGAGGACACCAGCGCCTACGAGAAGGGGCACATCCGCAACGCTGTCGGGTGGAACTGGACCACCGACCTGCACGATCCGCTGCGCCGCGACTACGTCGACCAGGACGGGTTGAGCCGACTGCTCCAGCAAGCCGGTGTGGGCCCAGAAACGACCGTGGTGCTCTACGGCGGCAACAACAACTGGTTCGCCGCCTACGCCTACTGGCTCTGCCGCTACCTCGGCTTCGATGCCGTCAAGCTGCTCGACGGCGGGCGCAAGCGCTGGGAGCTCGACGGACGGGACCTGACGCAGACGGTTCCCTCCTACACACCGACCGACTTCCGCGTCACGGGGCTCGTCCGGGGTGAGCTGCGCGCCCTGCGCGACGAGGTGCTCGCCAAGCTCGGCCAGGAGCAGTACATCGACGTCCGGTCACCGGAGGAGTTCCGCGGCGAACGGCTGGCGCCCGAACACCTGCCACAGGAGCAGGCCCAGGTTCCGGGCCACATCCCGGATGCGGTGAACATCCCCTGGAGCAGGGCGGCGAACGACGACGGCACCTTCCGCCGCGTCGACGAGCTGCGCGCCCTGTACGGAGGCGAGGGCATCTCGCCGGACAGAGGTGTGATCGCTTACTGCCGCATCGGCGAGCGCTCGGCCCACACCTGGTTCGTGCTCCACGAGTTGCTCGGCTATCCGTCGGTGGAGAACTACGACGGCTCGTGGACCGAATACGGCTCCCTCGTCGGGGTGCCGGTCGAACGCTGATCCGCTGACAGGTCAGCGCCGGCGGTTGCGGGGCTCGAGACTCGGCGGGGTCCAGCCGAGATCGGCGGGGTTGAGCGTGATGCCTGGCGGAACGATCTCGTCGATCGCGTCCAGGAGCTCCTCAGGGAGTGACACGTCGGGCGCCGACAGCTGGGATTCCAGGTGCTCCATCGTGCGGGGGCCGATGATCGCGGACGTCACGGCCGGATGGTTGATCACGAAGGCGAGGGCCAACTCGATCATGGTGAGCCCGAACTTGTCGGCGAGCTCGTTGAGGTCTTCGGCCGCGGTGCGCTTCGCATCCTCCGCCGGGCCCGAGCGGACCATGCCACGCCGCTCCCACAGGCGCTGGCGGTGCGAGGGCTCTGTGGTGACGCCCCGGCGGTGCCGGCCCGACAGGACACCGCCCGCCAGCGGGCTCCAGGGGATCACGCCCATGCCATAGCGCTGGGCGACCGGCAGCACGTCGGCCTCGATGCCGCGGGCGAGGATGGAGTACGGCGGCTGCTCGCACACGAACCGGGTGAGCCCGCGGCGCTCGGCCACCCATTGGGCCTCGACGATCTCGTGCGCCGGGTACGTCGAGGAGCCCAAGTAGCGGACCTTCCCCGAGCGCACGAGGTCGGTCAGGGCCGAGAGCGTCTCCTCGATGTCGCAGCTCGGGTCGGGACGATGGATCTGGTAGAGGTCGATGTAGTCGGTGCCCAGGCGCCGCAGGCTGTTGTCGATCTCGGTCATGATCCAGCGGCGGGAATTGCCTCGGGCGTTCGGGTCCCTGCCCATCGTCCCGTGGACCTTGGTCGCCAGGACCACGTCGGCACGCCGGCCAGCGGCCAGTGCCTTGCCGACGATCTCCTCCGACTCGCCGGCCGAGTACACGTCGGCCGTGTCGATGAAGTTGATGCCGGCGTCCAGGGCACGGTGGATGATCCGGACGGCGTCGTCGTGGCCAGGGTTGCCCCACGCCCCGAACATCATGGCGCCGAGACACAGGGGACTGACCTGGACGCCCGTGCGCCCGAGGGTTCGATACTCCATGGAACGGCTCCTTCACGGTGGCGACGAGCCGGACCGTAGGGCTTCGAGCGCGCTCGAAGTCAAGGCCTCCCAACGCGGCGCGTCTTAGTGCCCGCACGAGAGCCGTCGTCATGGTCGGCGACGCCCCCCGCCGTCGCGAGGCCCTTGCGTCGGCAGTGGCAGTTCGCCAACCCCGGCATGGGATGAAGTGCGGGACCTGGCGGAGGAGGACATGTGGTGGCGACATTCGAGCGATCGTGTTCGCCTCAGCTCGCCGCGCTGGTCCGTTCCAACCTCCGGCGCTCGTCGAGAGTGGTGAGGAGCCGGTCGAGCGTTGATATCGCAGTCTCGAACTCGTCTACTCCAAGCAGCGCTGCCCATTCGCGCTCGATGGCGGCAACGCTGCTGGCCGATCGGTCGAGCAGGTCGCCGCCACGTGCCGTTGGGACGATGAGCTTGGCCCGTCCGTCTGAGGGGTCGGGCCGGCGTTGGAGGTAGCCGAGGCGCTCGAGATCGTTGACGAGTTCCGAGCAGGCGGCGAGGCTGAGTTGCGCCCGCTGGGCGAGGTCGGTGAGGCGGATCCCTTTGCGGCCGACGTTGCCAAAGATGTGGATGTGGGGGAATCGCAGGTCCCCGTAGCCCGCGGCGTCGGCGTGGACGAAGAGTTCGGTGCGGAAGTGGTGCAGTAGCCGCACCAGCACCTGGCCCGTGGGCCGATGATTCGAGTGGTTCACCCTTGACGACGGCATCACCGGGAAGCATACTTCGGATACTGAAGCTTTGGTATCCGAAGCATCGGCGGACACGCCCAAGGTGGCCGGGAGCGGGGGCCGAGGCGTATGACGGTTGCAGCGGAACTGATGGACGGGGCGGCAGCCCGGACC
>JBKPHE010000231.1:0-8134 GCA_046744485.1 Actinomycetota bacterium
AGCTTCTGCCCCGGCGCCGCGAGCTGGGCCCGGATCGCCAGCGCCTCGATGCCCCCCAGCAGGAAGAAGAACATCGCGGCGGCGCCGTACATGATGCCGATGCGCTTGTGGTCGATGGTGGTGAGCCAGCTGCGCCACCCGGTCGTCGCCTGCGGCCGGGTGAAGACCCCCAGGGGGCGGGCGGTCACGGCGGCCCCGGGAGGGAGCTCGGGAAGCGCTGTCGGTCGTTCGACGATCGCCATGTGACTACTGAGGGTCGATTCCGCCGCTAGCGGCTCGGTTGTCCATGTTCGTACCCCGTGTGCAAGTCATCCGCGAAATCGACCCTCCATACCTATACCTATTCGAGCGTCTCGAGGAAGGCGACGAGCTGGTCGATCTGCTCCTCGGACAGGTTCAGGTTGGGCATGCCGCGACCCTGCTCACCGGCCTCGACCTGCTCCGGGGTAACCGGGTCCATGGGCTTCTGTCCCGGCGGGTCGCGGAGCCAGGCCTCGAGGGCCCCCCGATTGAGCTCGCCGCCGTTGGCGGTGCCGATCTCGTCGGCCTCGACGATGTGGTCGCCGTCCAGGTCGTCCCAGAGGTTGAAAGTTGCGCCGGCGAAGGCCCCCCGACTGACGAAGTGCGTGAGGTCGGGCGCGTTCTCGGACACCAGCTCCGCGGTCCCACCGCCGCCTTCCTCGAACTGGTCGTCATTGATGCCCCGGGCAAGGTGGCAGACCGAGCATTGGCTTGCGAACAGCTCGGCGCCGGCGGCCGCGTCCTCGTCGGTGGGCTCGTCGGCCGCGTCCTGCTGGTCCTCGAGCCAGGCCTCGAACTCTTCGGGCGGTAGAGCCACCACCCGCTGACGCATGTAGGCGTGCGAGAGCCCGCAGAACTCGGTGCACTGGCCGACGTAGGTGCCGGGCTCGTCGGCGTTGATGGTCAGGGAATGCTGGCGCCCGGGCACGGCGTCGGCCTTGCCGTTGAGCTTCGGGGTCCAGAACGAGTGGATCACGTCCCGTGACGTGATCTCCAGGGCCACATTCTGACCAGCGGGGATGACCAGGTCGTTGGCAGTCAGCAGGTCCTCGTCGGTGAACTCGCCGTCGCCGTTGGTGTCGTAGGTGAACTCCCACCACCACTGCTGCCCGGTGACCTGCACGGTGAGGCCGTCGCCCTTGGTGTTCGTGATGTCGAACAGCGTCGCCAGCGTGGCGAAGGCGACGAAGCCGAGCAGCAGGGCCGGTAGGACGGTCCAGCCGATCTCGAGCTTGGTGTTGCCGTGGGTCTGGCCCGGCAGCTCGTCGGGGTCGTCGTCCTTGCGCTGGCGGAACTTCAGCGCCAGGTACAGCGCGCCGAACTCCACCAGCACGAAGACGACGGCGGCGACGATGAATACCGGGTTGACCAGGTTGTCGATCTTGCGGGCGATCGGCCCTTCGGGCTCGAGGGTGTCCTGGGGGGCGTCGGAGGCGCAGGCGCTCAGCAGCAGGAGCAGCGGCACCAGCAGCGCCAGCGCCTTACGGCCGGCTCTCATCCGCCCTCCTCCACGGTCGTGCCCTCCGCGCCGGGCTCATGGAACTCCCGCTCGCCGGAGACGGCCCCGGCGATCCCCAGGCCGATCACCGCCACGGCGGCGAGCAGCAGCACGCCGACCACGACGTTACGGCTGATCCGGGGCCGCGAGGCGAAGAAGAACCCCGACACGATGATCAGGGTGGCGATGCCGATACCCACCCAGACGGCGTTGTCCTCCGACAGCGACAGGAACAGCCGCGAGAACGCCGCCACCACCACGCCGATGGCCAGCAGGCCGGCGGCCGGGAACTCGATCGGGTTCATCAAGCGGTTGCGGATCCGGCGGTTGGTGGCCGGATCGCCCGTGGCATGGTCGGCCCAGGTCTGCACCGCCCACTCGACGAGCACCACGCCCAGGGCCACCAGGCCGATGACGAAGAGAACCGGTGACGAGACCAGTCCAATGACCACGAGGGCGACGCCGAACGCCGTGACGGCCGGCCAGTAGCTCGGTCCGGCAGGGATGGCCGCCGGCACGGTCTCGGTGCCCGCCACCTGTGCCTCCGCCAAGGCCCCGGCGTCACGCACCGCCAGCGACATCGCCCCCAGGAACAGGCTGGTGAACCCGGCGGCGACCAGCACGCCGTAGCCGAAGTGATCGCCGACGCCGCCCTTGTAGCCCATGGTGAGCGGGCCGACGCCGTTGCCGCCCGTGGTCCAGCCGTAGGCGACGGCCAGCACGAGCGAGACGAAACCCAGGCCTAGGTACCACTTGGATCCGGTGGTGATCACTTCTGAGCCTTCACTTGGTGATCGTGATCGCGTACCAGACCACGCCGTAGACGGCGACGGTCACGTACCAGTACAGGGCGGCGGCGTTGGCACCCTCGGCGGCCCGGCCAGTGAGCTGGCCGCCGAGCGCGCGGAACGCCATGATTGCCAGGAACGCCAGGCCCACGCCGACCATGGCCACGTGGAGCCCGGTGATCGTGAATATGAGCAGCGCCTGCGTCGAGCTGGTGACGCCCACCCCGAGCTGCTGCCAGCCGTAGACCACGGTGGGGATGTAGGCGATGCCGAGGAGGATGCTGAGCCCGAACGCCAGATAGGCATGGACGCGGTCGTCGTTGCGCAGCGAGTACACGGCCCAGGCCACGGTGACGGCGGACATCAGCAGCGTGACCATCCCCATGGTGCCGGGTGGGAGCTGGACGTTGACGTCGTCGGGCAGCCAGCGCTCGCCGCCGGCGATGACGTCGGCGCGCATGCGCGCGTACACGGCGACCAGCGCGAGCACCACCATGGCGGCGGACGCCGACGCCAGGGCGGAGCCCACCAGCAGCACCCGGGGCCGGGGTGGCTCGGCCGCGGGTGCCCCCGCGAAGACCTCGAGGTCGGTGGAGGTGGCGGCCATCAGGCGGATGCCTCCGTGCCCTCGGGTGCGCGCCCCGACGCCCCCGCGTAGCGGGCGTCGTACAGCGGCGCCTCCGACGTGACCTCCGGAACGGTGGCGAAGTTGCCGATCGGTGGCGGCGACGTGGTGGCCCACTCCAGCGTGTGGCCTTCCCAGGGATCGTCGCCCACCGTTCGCCTGCGGGCCGGCACGAGCAACGCGGCGGCGACGGCCAGCGCTCCGGCCACGGCCACCACCAGCCCGATGGCGGCGACGAGGTTCAGGGTCTCCACGGTGTCGATCTCGCTCACCCCGGCAGTGGCGTCGAGGGCGATGGAGCGGGGCTGGTCGTACAGCCCGGCGATGCCGTAGCTCACGGCGGCCACGCCCGCGCCCAGGGCGAGCAACGTGGCGCCCAGGCGCACCAGCGCGTCGGACAGCAGCTTCCCGTAGAGCTTGGGTGCCCAGAAGGCGAGGCCAGCGGCCGCGGCCACCAGCGTGCCGACCACCACCAGGAGCTCCTGCCCGCTGGCCCACGTGGTGGTGAGGACGTCGGCCTCTTCGATGACGGTGACGGCACCGGCCGCCACGCCGCCCGCGATCAGCAGCCCGGCGAACAGGGCCAGGATCAGCGGCGTCCCCAGCCGGACCTTGCCCCTCGCCAGGGTCGCCGCCCACAACCCCAGGAGCCCGACCACGGGGACGAGGGCAAGGAAGCCGACGGCGATCCACACGCCGTCATAGAGCCAGTCGGTGGGGTCGCTCTGGCCGTCGACGCTGAACCCGATCTGCGCCCAGGCGCCGAAGGCCATGGCACCGAAGAGGCCGATCAGCGCCATCGCCACCGTGTGGCGGTGGTGGCGCCGGCGGGCGAACACCGGGACGACGTCGGCGATGATCCCCAGCGCCGGCACCGCGACGACGTACAGGGTCGGTTGCCAGAACGTCCAGGCGATGCGGTCGTAGACGCCGTCCGATCCACCCAGGAACTGTTGGCCGTAGCGCAAGTCGACGTAGACCAGCAGCATCACGGCGACCAGCACCGGGAGGGTCACCAGCCACACGGTGCCGCCCACCACCATCGACCACGAGAACAGGGGTGTGCGGCGCAGGGTCATCCCCGGCGCCCGCAGGGTGAGCACGGTCGTGACCACGGACACCGTGGCGACCGCCAGCGCCACCAGCAAGGCGATGAACGCGGCGACGAACAGGGCCACCGCCTCGCCGTCGTTGCCGAACGGCCCGCCGTCGAGAGCATAGGCGGCCAGGACGACGCCACCGGAGGCCAGGAACGTCCAATAGGCGGCGGCGCTGGCGCGAGGGAACGCAACGGTCGAGGCACCGACCTGGAGGGGCACCACTGCGGTCGCGAGCCCGATCAGCAACGGCAGGACGCCGAGGAACACGGCCGCTACCGACTGCAGGGTGAATAGGTGGCTCACGATGTCGCTGTCCACCACCTCGAAGCCCGACAGGTCGACGCGCTCGAAGCCCACCAGGACGGCGACCACGCCGGCCATGAGCAGGAACAGCAGCGACGTGCCGACGAACAGCTTGCCGACGGTGCGTGGATCGCCGGAGCCGACGAGCGCCGCGAGCCCGGTCGGCGGCGCCGACGGAGCCGGGCCGGCCGGCGCTTCGACGACGTCGCGGGGAGCTTCGGTCACGGTCATTGGTGCAGCCTGAGCAGGAGACGGGTCCAGCTCGGGAATCTAGTCACATGCGGTGTTGGCCCGCGAAATCGCAGGTCAACCATCAAAGCCCCCCTCCACGATCCGTGCGCCACCTAGAACCCCGACCGCACCAGCTGGTCGAGGGCGATGGCGGCGAACAGCAGGGTGATGTAGGTGATCGACCACGTGAACACCCGCATGGCCGCTTGCGGTGAGCTGTCACGCAGCAGGCCCAGCGCCAACCACGTGAACACCGCGCCGAGCACCAGCGCGGCGGCGATGTAGATGTCGCCCATGCCGGCGACCGGTGCGAACAACAGCGTGAGCGCCCAGAGCAACAGGGTGTAGAGGACGATCCGCACCGCCGTGGTGCGCAGGCTGGCTACCACCGGCAGCATCGGCACGTGGGCCCGGGCGTAGTCCTCCCGGTAGCGGATGGCGAGCGCCCAGAAGTGTGGCGGCGTCCAGTAGAAGATCACGGCGAAGAGCACCACCGGCGGCCAGTCGAGCGAGTTGGTCACGGCCGTCCACCCGACCAGCACCGGCACGGCGCCCGCGGCCCCGCCGATCACGATGTTGCTGGCCGAGGAGCGCTTGAGCCACAGGGTGTAGACGAACACGTAGAACAGGCACGCCGCGACCGCCAGCGCCGCCGAGAGCAGGTTGACGGTCGCCCACAGGAATCCGAACGCGGCCAGCTCGATGCCGATGGCGAAGGTGAGGGCGGCGCGGGCGGTGAGCCGGCCGCTCGCCAGGGGTCGGTTGCGCGTGCGCGCCATCACGCGGTCGATGTCGCGGTCGACCACCATGTTCATGGCGTTGGCGCCACCGGCGGCCAGCGTGCCGCCCAGGACGGTGGCGGCGACGAGCCACAGCGAGGGCAGGCCCCGCTCGGCCACGATCATCGTCGGCACGGTCGTGATCAGCAGCTGCTCGATGATCCGCGGCTTGGTGAGGGCCACGTAGTCCCCGAGGGTGTCAAGCAACCGGCGCGCCGTGACCGCGGATGCCTGGGGGGACGTCAACACCCGGGCGACTCTACGACCGCGCCCGCGAACGGAGCCAACGCCGGCCCCACCCTCGGATTCCTGCCGCGGGATTGGTGGCCATGGCCCCCGATTCCGCGGCAGGAATCGTTCACTCCTCCCCTCGGCCCGACCCCGACCGCCGCCCCTGATGGCGTCGGTCTCCGACCGACTCGTAACGTTCTCACGTGCGGCTTCCCGAGCTGTCCCCCCGGGCGTACCGGTACATCGTGGCGGCCACCCTGGCGTCGCTGGTCTTCATCATGGTGACCGGTGCCGCCGTCCGCCTGACGGACTCGGGGCTCGGGTGCTCGACGTGGCCGTCGTGCGAGCCCGACAGCTTCACGCCGCGCTCGGCGTCCGACACCCACGGCATGGTGGAGTGGGTCAACCGCCTCATCACCGGGGCGGTAGGCCTGTTCACCTTGGCCGCCGTGGTGGGGGCCCGGGCTCGTCGGCCCTACCGCGACGACCTGTTCCGATGGTCGCTCGGCCTGCCCGCCTGGGTGTTCGCCAACGCGCTCGTGGGCGCGCTGGTGGTCTGGCTCCACCTGTCACCGGCGTCGGTCATCGGCCACTTCGTGCTGTCGCTGGCCGCGGTGTGGAACGCAGTGGTGCTCTACGAGCGCGCCGGCGAGGAGCCGGCGCCCGATGGCAGCCGCCGGCTGCTGGCCGCCGGCACCGTGGTCGCCGCCTGCCGGCTTCTGTTGGTGGCGGCCGGCCTGGTGATCATGACCGGCACGCTGGTGACCGGCAGCGGTCCCCACGCGGGCGACGGGCGGGCCGACCGGCTCGACCTCGCGGTCGACGACGTGGTGCGGATCCACGGCGCCGCCATGATCCTTTTCCTCGGCGTGACCCTGGCCGTGCTCTGGATGGCGCACGACGGCGATGCCGACGCGCGGGTCGTGGGTCGCCTCCGCCAGCTGCTCGTGGCGCTGGTGGCCCAGGCAGGCATCGGCTACTGGCAGTACTTCACCGACGTGCCGGCAGTCCTGGTGGGCTTCCACGTTTTCGGCGCAGCCCTGGTCTGGATCGCCGTCCTGCGGGTGTGGTTCTCGCTCTCCGAGCCCGCCACGGCATCGGTTTCCGGCGTTCCTCCCACCGCGATCCCGCGGCCCGAAACCGCGGACGGTGGCGGACGCCGGGGCGTCGATACCCTGCGGACGGGCGCGCGACAATAGGGACGATGCCGATTGCCGGCCCGCCGTTGCAGGTGGCACCCGTCGAGACCGACCAGCCGGTCGGCGACACCGACGTCGACCCCGACCGGCCCTGGGTCGTGATCGTCTGGAACGACCCGATCAACCTGATGTCCTACGTCACCTACGTGCTGCAGAAGCTGTTCGGATACCCGTTCGAGGTGGCCGAGAAGCTGATGCTCCAGGTGCACTACGAGGGCCGGGCGGTCGTGTCCAACGGGCCCCGTGAGAAGGCCGAGCTCGACGTGTTCCGCCTCCACGAGCACGGCCTCTGGGCCACGATGCAGCAGGATTGAACGTGCTGTTCGCACGCGACCGGGTGAGACGCCGCGGTGAGGGTCGATACCAGGTGCGGCTGCGCCCCAACGAGCGGGCGCTGGTCGAGGACCTGGTGGGGCAGCTGCGGGAACAGCTCATGGCGTCGACCGACGATCCGTCGGTGCGCCGGCTGTTCCCGCCGGCCTATCCCAATGACCCCGAGCGGGACGCCGGGTACCAGGTGCTGACGCGCGACGAGCTGCTCGAGCAGCGCCTGGCGGCCCTCGACGTGGTGGAGCGCACGCTCGACGGCCGCGACCTCGACACCGATGAGATGACGGCGTGGATGGGCACGCTCAACTCGCTCCGGCTCGTGCTGGGCACCCGGCTCGACGTAGACGAGGAGCTGCCCGACCTCGACTCCGGCGATCCGCAAGCCCCGGCGTACGCCGTCTACGAGTACCTGGGTTGGCTCCTGTCGCAGGTGGTCGACGCACTGGGGTCCGACCTTCCGCCGCCGTCGGCCGACGCCCGCCGTCCTTGAAGATTTTCTGGCGTCAGGCCCCGTTATTTCTTCAAAGTCCACGAGGGGCTGTCAGGTTTGGGGCGGTTCGAGCGGCTGCTAGTGTGATCCGACGCTCCGCCGGCGGAGTCGAGCCCCCATCGTCCAGTGGCCTAGGACGCCGCCCTTTCAAGGCGGTAACACGGGTTCGAATCCCGTTGGGGGTGCGGCAGCGAGATCACGGTCCCGTGGTGCAGTTTGGAGTGCACGCCGGCCTGTCAAGCCGGAGGCCGCGGGTTCAAATCCCGTCGGGACCGCCACTTCGCCCGGCGAGGCGAGGACCGACGCGGTCGGGTAGCTCAGTTGGCAGAGCGTCCGCCTGAAAAGCGGAAGGTCACCGGATCGACGCCGGTCCCGACCACCACAAAAGCCCAGGTCAACGGCTATGTGCTGAGCGGGACTTCAAGGTCCGCCGCCGACGATCCCGCGAAAATCCCGCGAGGCTCGCTGGGACGTCCTTCACAGGTGCGAGCGGATGCCCGCGCATCGTCACACTCGGTGGCCGCCGTTCGCGCGGGAGC
>JBKPHE010000216.1:0-8813 GCA_046744485.1 Actinomycetota bacterium
CCCCCCCCCCCCCCCCCCCCCCCCCCCCCCCCCCCCCCCCCCCCCCCCCCCCCCCCCCCCCCCCCCCCCCCCCCCCCCCCCCCCCCCCCCCCCCCCCCCCCCCCCCCCCCCCCCCCCCCCCCCCCCCCCCCCCCCCGTCGCTCGATCCGGCTTCGCCGGTCGAGCGACAGGCAATCGACGCCGCCGACAGGCGGCGACCATCGTCTCGCCGAGCAACCTCCGGTTGCGGAACGAAACCTCAGAAGGGCCGCTCGGGGGGACCGATGACCGGCCCGCGGGTGAACGTGGCGGGCATGCGCACCGCACCGTTCAGCTGCGGGTTCCCCTGGTAGAAGCGCGTGGCCGCCCGGTCGATCCGGTAGTCGGGCATGCGGTCCAGCACCTGGTGGACGAGAACCTGGAACATCGTGCGGGCCATGTGCATGCCGATGCAGCGGTGCGGCCCGACCCCGAAGGCCAGGTGCGGGTTGCGCTCGCGGTCGAGGTCCACCTCGTCGGGCCGCTGGAACGCCCGCTCGTCGCGGTTGGCGGACAACCAGCTCAGCATCAGGTGGTCGCCGCGCCGCAACTGCTGGCCAGCCAGCTCGACGTCGCGGGTGACGGTGCGCGTGAGCGTCTCGTTCACCGAGAAGTAGCGCAGGAACTCGTCGGTGGCGGCGCCCAGGAGGCGGGGCTCGTCGATCAGGCGCCGGCGGAGGTCATGGTGCTCGTCGAGGTGGTGCAGCGTGAGCGACGTGAGCGACGTGGTCGTGTCCAGGCCCCCCGCCACCAGGTTCCAGAGGACCGATACCAGCTCCTCGTCGGTGAGCCGCCTCCCCCCGTCGAGCTCGCCGTCGACCTCCATCTCGACCAGCTGCGTGAGGAGGTCGTCGCGGGGCTGGCGCCGGCGCGCGTCGATCTCGTGCTGCAGCTCGGCCACCATGCCCGGCACGTTCGCGATCGCCTGGTCGTACTCGGGGCTCCCGGGCCGGAACGAAACCGTGCCGTGGAACACGGCGGCGTAGTGCGGCCAGCTGTCGTGGGGCAGCCCGACCAGTTCCATCGTGAGGATCGCCGGCACCGGGTTCGCGAGGTCGAGGACGAGGTCGATGCTGCCGGTCTCGATGCGCTGGTCGAGGAACCAGGTGGTCGCCGCCTCCATCAGGGGTTGGAGGCGGGCGATGGCGGGCGGCGCCAGGAACCGGTTGAGCACCCGGCGGAGCGCGCCGTGGCGGGGTCCCTCCACCTCGGCGATCCCCTGGGGAGGGATGCGGCCCCGTGGCAGCCCGGCGATCCCGAGGTAGTCGATGCCGTCGTCGGGCTCGGCCACGTAGCGGCTGGTGAAGGTCTCGGCGTCGCGGGACACGATGGCCACTTCGTCGTAGCCGCTCACCACCCAGAACCCGCCGTAGTTGGTGTTGTAGGCCACGGGGCACCGACGCAGCTCGGCCCAGCGAGCGAGGCGATCGTCGTGGAACTCCCGGTCGTGGTGGTCGAAGTCGACCGTCGCTCGGTCGGACATCGCGTCGGTCATGGCGGCGCCTCCCCTCCGTCCGTCACGAACCGGAGGCCACCGTGATACCACGTCGGCGTCGCGGTTTCTGACGTTGGCGTCAGTCTTGGGCTATGAATGGCGGGGTGGCGGAGGACTTGGCCCGCATCCTGGCCGAGCGGCGGACGGACATGGCGACGATCGACGGCCCCCGGTTGGGGCGCGAGCGCCACGCCCGCCTCCAGGCGGAGATGGCGCGCCAGGGGGTGGACGTGGCGCTCCTGCTGCACGGGCCCAACGTCACCTACGCCACGGGCCAGGGGGTGCGGGGCGCCGACGTGTCCCACGCCGTCTTCGAACGCCCGGTGGCGGTGCTCGTGGCGGGGGAAGACCGGCCGCATCTGCTGGCGGGCGAGATCGATCCCGCGCTCGCGACCGAGCGCCACCCGGCGGCGTGGCCCGAGCTCGACGAAGGCGCTGCGCACCTGGCCCGTGTCGTGGACGAGATCGCGGGCCCGCTCGCCGGCCGCCGGGTGGCGGTCGACGAACAGACCGGGGCGATGCTGCGTGCGGGTGTGCTGGAGGGAGCGGACATCGCCGACGCGTCCCACGTCGTCGGCGCCGCCAAGCTCACCAAGACCGACGACGAGCTCGCCTGCATCGCCGAGGCCCAGCGCCGCAACGAGGAGGCGATGGCCGCCATCCAGGACACGACCCGGACCGGGGCGACCCGCAGCGAGGTCGCCGGCGCGTTCCTGGCGCGGCTGGTCGAGCTGGGGGTCGAGGCCAACCTGATCGACCCCATCTTCCAGCCCATGCCCCGGACGGTCGCAGACGGGCCCCGGACAACCACCAAGACCGTTGCCTTCCCCACCGGTGTCGACGATCCCGCCTTCGTCGAGGGCGACATCGTCTGGGTGGACAGCGGCATCGACCACCTCGGCTACGCGTCCGACTTCGGGCGCACGTGGGTCATCGGGCGCGACCCGAATGCGGCCGAGCGGCGGCTGTTCGAACGCTGGTCCGAGGTCATGGTCGCGGTCCTCGAGGTGCTGAAGCCGGGCGTGACGGGCGGCGACCTGTGCCGGGCCGCCGAGGCGGCCAACGGCGGCGAGCGTCCGTGGCTGCCGCACTTCTACCTGGCCCACGGCGTGGGTGTGGAGAGTGCCGAGATGCCCCTGGTAGGCACCGACCTCGGGCCCGAGTTCGACGATCGCCTGGTCCTGGCGCCGGGAATGGTGCTCGTGCTCGAACCGGTGATCTGGGACGACGGTGTCGGCGGCTATCGGGCCGAGGAGATCGTGGCCGTGTCCGAGGACGGCTGGTGTCACCTGGGCGGTGGCCACCCCTACCCGCCGTTCGCTTGAGGGATGCCGTAGCGCTCATGACCACCCCGACGACGACCGAGGACGCCGAGCTGCGGGTAGCGCGCCGGGACCGGGTGTTCGACGCCATGGCCACGGTCGGGCTCGATGTGCTGGTGCTCGGCCGCCGCGACTCCGTGGCCTATGCCACCGGCGCACGCTCGCTGTGGACGGCGGGTAGCCGGCCGTTCGGGCCCGCCTGCGTGCTCGTGGAGGCCGCTCGCTCGATACACCTGCTCTCGAGCTGGGACGAGGGCGTGCCGCCCGAGGTCCCCTTCGAGCACCTCTACGGGGTGACGTGGAACGGGGCGGTCCTGGCCGGCGCGCTGGCGGGCATCCCCGGGCTGGCCACGGCGACCCGGATCGGCGTCGAAGCCATGTCGCCCGGGTTCGAGCACTTGGCGCGGCGCCTCGCTCCCGAGGCGGAGCTCGTGCCGGCGGACGACCTGATGCGGGCCGTGCGCGCCCTGAAGCTGGCGGCGGAGGTCGACCGCAGCCGGGCCGGGGTGGCCGGCGCGCGGGCCGCGAGGGCGGCCGCCGCCGCGGCCCTGGCCGATGGTGGCGGCACCACCGCGGCCCGGGTGGCGGCTTTGGAGGCGGCCGCCCGGCGGCGGGTCACCGTCCCCGCGTCAGGAGTGACGGTGTCACCGGTCGATCCCACCGGATCCCTCGCCCACGTCGACGTCGGCGTGTTGGTCGACGGCTACGAGGGCGGCGTGGGCCGCACGCTGCCGGGGGCAGAGGAAACCGCCCCGGTGGTCGCGGCCCAGCGGCGGCTGTTCGATGCCTGCCGCCCGGGCGCGACGGCCGTCGACCTCCGTGGCGCCGTCGCCTCCGGCGCGACCCGCTGGGTCGTGCGTGGGACCGGGATGGGGTTCGAGGCCCCGGTGCTGTCCGCCACGCTCGGTCGGGCCGAGGCGATCGAAGAGACGATGGTGCTGTCCGTCGAGATCGAGCTCGACGGGCTGCGCCGTCGTGACCTCGCGGTGGTCGGCGCCGACGCGACCGAGGTCCTCTGAGCGGCGGGAGGGTCTCCTGCCGCGCCACCTAGGCTGACCCGAGTGCCGTTGGACCCTCGCGACGCCGCCACGCTGGTGGCCCGCACATCCTCGGTGGAGGCCACCCAGGGGTTGGCGACGGCGCTCGCCTCGCTGGCGCAGCCGGGCGACCTGGTGGTGCTGGCCGGCGACCTCGGCGCCGGCAAGACCGCGTTCGTGCAGGGCTTCGGCCGGGGACTGGGAGTGGGCGAGCCGATCACCAGCCCGACCTTCACGCTGGTGCAGGAGTACGTCGGCCGCCTGCCCGTGCACCACGTGGACGTCTACCGCTTGGACCAGCTCAGCGAGGTCGTCGACCTCGGCCTGTCCGAGCTGCTCGACGACGAGGGGGTCGTGCTCATCGAGTGGGGCGACGCCATCCTCCCGATGCTGCCGGCCGACCTGCTCGAGGTGCGGCTGACGTTCGGGGCCGCCGACGACGACCGCACGATCGTGCTGCGGAGCTCCGGTCGGTCGTGGCTCCGGCGGATGGCCTCGCTCGTCGAGGCGGTCGCACCCTGGGCGGGCGCTGGATCGTCCGAGGCCGCACCGTGCTGATCCTCGGGATCACCACCTCGACGGCGCAGGTCGGCTGTGCGATCGGTGGGCACGAGGGCGTGTTGGCGTCGACCCATTCGAGCCGGGGCAAGCGACATGCCGAATCGCTGGCACCGTCGATCGAGTTCGTGCGGCGCCAGGCGCGGGTCGACCTGCGGGAGATCGGCTGCGTCGCGGTCGACGTGGGCCCGGGACTGTTCACCGGGCTCCGGGTGGGCATCGCCGCCGGGAAGGCGATCGCGCACGCGCTGCGGATCCCGATGGTCGGGGTGGCCAGCCTCGACCTGCTCGCCTTCCCGGTGCGGTGGAGCCCGCGCCTGATCGTGGCGGCCATCGACGCGCGGCGGGGCGAGCTGTTCACCGCCACCTACCGGCAGGTGCCCGGTGGAGTCCAGCGCCTGCGTGGCTACCAGATCTCGTCGCCGGACGAGCTGGCGGGGGACCTCGAGGCCACCCGCGAGGACATGCTGCTGGTCGGGGACGGCGGCCTGCGCTACTGCGACGCGTTCGCCGACCTCGCCAATGTCGAGATGGGGGACCAGGGACTGGCCTATCCGTCGGCGGCCTCGCTGGTCCAGCTCGCCCACGCCCGGGCCCTGCGTGAGGACTTCGTCAAGCCGTGGGAGCTGGAGCCCCTGTACCTGCGGCGCCCGGACGCCGAGATCAACTGGTCGACCCGCGACGTGCTGGAGAGCCAGAGCTGATGGCCCGGGCCATGCGACTGCCGGGCGATCCCGACGCGCTGGAGGTGCGCATCACGCCCATGCGCCGCCGGCACCTGCGCGGGGTCCTGCGGATCGAGCAACAGGTGTACCCACGCCCGTGGACGTTCGGGCTGTTCCTGGGCGAGATCAGCCAGCACGCCAGCAGGGTCTACCTCGTGGCGCGCGTGGGATCGGAGGTCGTCGGGTACGCCGGGATGTTCCGGGCGGTCGACGATGGCCACATCACCACGGTCGCCGTTGATCCGACGTGGCAGCGGCACGGCATCGCCACCCGCATGCTGCTGGCCCTGGCCCGGGCGGCGGTGGACCGGGGATGCCGCAACCTCACGCTCGAGGTGCGGATGAGCAACTCGGGGGCGCAGGCCCTGTACCAGCGCTTCGGCTTCGTGCCGGCCGGCGTGCGCAAGGGCTACTACCCCGAGACCCGTGAGGACGCTCTGGTCATGTGGGCCAACGACGTCGACACCGAGCTCTACGCCGCCCGCCTGCGCGAGATCGAGCGCAGCCTCCCCGGCCGGACTGTGGTGGAGGGCGACTGGATCTAGGTGCCCTGGCGATTCCCGTTTTGGTCGCGGGAATGGTCGTTGGGGCGGCCGATCCCGCCTACAAAACGCGGGATGGGCTGCTCGTCCGGCAAGCTGTTGAGCGATGGCAGACGTGATCCTGGGCATCGAGACCTCGTGTGACGAGACCGCGGCCGCGGTGGTCGAACGCGCCACGCGGGTGCGCTCGTCGGTGGTGGCGAGCCAGATCGACCGCCACGCCCGCTACGGCGGTGTCGTCCCCGAGATCGCCAGCCGGGCCCACGTGGAGCTGCTCACCCCCGTGGTCGCCCAGGCGCTGGTCGAGTCGGGCGTCGCCGACCAGGACATCGAGGCCGTCGCCGCCACCGCCGGGCCCGGTCTCGTCGGCTCGCTCCTGGTGGGTGTCAGCGCCGCCAAGGCCTTCGCCCTCGTGTGGGGCGTGCCCTTCGTGGCCGTCAACCACCTCGAGGGTCATCTGTACGCGTCGTTCCTCGAGGAGCCCGACCTCGAGCTGCCGCTGGTGGTGCTGCTGGTTTCGGGTGGCCACACCCTGCTGGTCCACATGGAGGACCACGGTCGCTACCGGATGCTCGGTTCGACCATCGACGACGCCGCCGGGGAGGCGTTCGACAAGGTGGCGAGGTTCCTGGGCCTCGGCTATCCCGGCGGGCCGGTCATCGACCGCATCGCGGCCGACGGCGACCCGCACGCCATCGCCTTCCCCCGGGCCATGCTCGACCGCGACTACGACTTCAGCTTCAGCGGGCTGAAGACGGCGGTGGTCAACCACGTCCGCAAGCATCCCGACGTCGCCACCGCCGACGTGGCGGCCAGCTTCCAGGAGGCCGTGGTCGACGTGCTCGTCACCAAGGCCCGCCGGGCGGCCCGTGACGTGGGCGCCAAGGGGCTGTGCCTCGGCGGCGGCGTGGCGGCCAACAGCTCGCTGCGCTCCCGGTTCGTGGAGGCCTGCGACGAGGACGGCATCCGTCCGTTCGTCCCCAGCCGGTCGATGTGCACCGACAACGCCGCGATGATCGCCGCCGCCGGGTGGTGGCGGCTCCGGTCCGACGGACCGTCCCCCCTCGACACCGGCGCGACGCCCAACCTTCGCCTGCCCATCGCCTAGATCTCGAGATCCGGTTGCCGGTGGAGGGGGTAGGCAGGGCGTGACCGAACCGAGGGGCCCCCTGATCGACCGGCGCGCCTTCCTGGCGGGCGTCGTCGCCACCGCCATCGCGGCCGGATGCAGTGGTGGGGACGACTCCGACGACGCAGGGTCCGAGGGATCCGTCGACGACGACCTCGCGGCCGCCGACCTGCCGGCGCTACCCGACAACCTGCCTGCCTCGCTGTTCGCGCTGGGCGTCGCGTCCGGCGATCCGCTGCCCGACTCGGTGATCCTCTGGACCCGGCTCGTGGCCGAGCCGCTGACCGACGGGGGCGGCATGCCGGCAGTTCCGGTCCCGGTGAGCTGGGAGGTCGCGACCGACGAGGGCTTCGAGGACGTCGTGGCGCAGGGCGCCACCAGCGCCGAGCCGGGGCTGGCCCACTCGGTCCACGTCGATGCCGGCGACCTGGAGCCCGACACCGAGTACTGGTACCGGTTCACGGTGGGCGACGTGACCAGTCCCGTGGGCCGCACCCGGACCGCGCCGATCGCCGGCGCCGCCGTGGACCGGCTCCGGTTCGCGTTCGCTTCCTGCCAGGACCAGCAGGAAGGTCATTGGACTGCGCACGAGCACCTGGCCGCCGAGGACCTGGACCTGGTGTTCTTCCTCGGCGACTACATCTACGAGGACGGTCCCAGCACCGACGCAGTTCGTCCCGGGCTGACACCCGAGCCCGTCGACCTCGCCGGCTACCGGCTGCGCCACGGCGAGTACCGGTCCGATCCCCGGCTCCAGGCCGCCCACGCCCGCTTCCCCTGGGTGTGCACGCCCGATGACCACGAGGTCGACAACAACTACGCCGGGTTGAACGAGGAGCTGCCCCAGGACGGCGGCTCCGGCAGCGACCACGAGGCGTTCCGGGAGCGGCGGGCGGCCGCCTACCAGGCCTACTACGAGCACCTGCCGTTGCGGATCGACCTCCCGAGCGGCGGCACCGCCCGCTTCTATCGCGACCTGGCCTGGGGCGCCCTGGCGCGGTTCTACGTCCTCGACACCCGCCAGTACCGCAGCGATCAGGCGTGTGCTCGCCCCTCCGACATCGGCGCCCCCTGCGTCGACGTGGCCGACCCGGCTCGGACCATGCTCGGCGACGACCAGGAGGCCTGGCTGGGTGAGTCGCTCGCGGGGTCGGACGCCACCTGGAACGTGCTGGCGCAGCAGGTGGTCATGACCAGGCTGGCGCTGATCCCGGGCACCGACGACCTGTTCAACCTCGACCAGTGGGACGGCTATCCGGCCAGCCGCCAACGGGTCGTCGACCTGCTGCGCGGGATCTCGAACCCGGTGGTGATCACCGGCGACATCCACCTGAGCGGGCTCGGTGTCGTGACCGAGGACGGCACCGATCCCACCACCGCCCCGGTCGCCACCGAGCTGGTCGGCACGTCGATCTCGTCGTCGTTCCCGGCCGCCTTCGTGGACGCCATCGGCGCGATCGCCAGCGCCTCGCCGGCCGTCCACTACGCCGAGGCCCGCCACCGGGGCTACGTCGTGGTCGAGGTGACGCCGGGCGAGCTGCGGGCGGACTACCGCTTCGTCAGCACCACCGCCGAGCCCCGGGCGGAGCTGTCGACCGGCGCGAGCTGGCGCGTCCGGGCCGGCAACCCGGTGCCGGAGCCCGCCTGAGGTTGCTGGCACTCGGGGGTTGCGAGTGCTAACCAGCGTGGCCTAGCGTTAGCAGTCGACATAGGGAGACTGCTAACCCAACGGGGGTTAGCCGAGCGAGCGCCAATGGAGGCGACACGCATGAACCTGCAGCCCCTCGACGATCGGATCGTCGTCAAGCCCGGTGAGAGCGAGGAGACCACCGCCAGTGGACTGGTGATCCCCGACACCGCCAAGGAAAAGCCACAGCAGGGCGAGGTCCTGGCCGTGGGCCCGGGCAAGCGCTCCGAGCACACCGGCGAGATCATCCCCATCGGGGTGAGCGTTGGCGACACCGTCCTCTACAGCAAGTACGGCGGC
>JBKPHE010000052.1:0-19975 GCA_046744485.1 Actinomycetota bacterium
GGTGGTCGCTTTGTTCGACGTGGTCGTGGAGTCGAGCAGGGTCGGACTGCGCAAGCCCGACCCAGCGATCTACGAGCTGGTCTGCGAGAAGCTCGGCGTCCGTCCCGAGGAGGCCGTGTTCCTCGACGACCTGGGGATCAACCTCAAGCCTGCCCGCGCCATTGGGATGCGCACGATCAAGGTCGTCGATCCCGACGAGGCCCGGCACGTGGCGTTCGGTGTCCTCTCGCTGAAGGAGTACTACGAGGGCCTGACCAACGCCGAGCTGCGCGAGCGCCAGGAGTTCGCGTTCGAGGCGGCCGTCCGGATGCGTGACCGCTTCCTGCAGCAGGAGGTCTGGGACCGCATGGGCATCAAGCCCAGCGAGATCCTGCCGCTGGTGATCCAGGACCCCGGCCGGGCGATGTTCCAGCAGATGCTGTTCTCGAAGATCGTGCCCAACTGCAAGAAGCTCGGCCTGCTCGACGCCGGTGACGGCTGGCTCCGCACGAAGTTCAGGGAGCTGGGCGTCATCCAGTTCGAGGACTGGCAGGACACCGGCGAGGAGTACGAGTCCCTCCAGGCGACAGGCTGATCCTGGTTCCGGCGTCCGTCACGCCGACTGTCCGGCGGGAGAGACGCCAGCACCATCTTCCTCCCGCCGGTGGCCGGCGCTGAGCTCGGCCAGGGCCGCAGGATCGAGCTGCTCTCCGGACACCACCGCCACCTTGCACCTGGTGGACGCCCGCAGCGTCGCGGTCCGCACGCCACCCTCCAGGACGGCGCGCTCACCCAGCACCGCGCCTGGCCCGAGCTCGGCCAGCGGCTCGCCGTCCACCTCGGCCACGATCACGCCGTCCAGCAGCAGGAACACCGCATCGCCGGGCTCACCCTGCTCGACCAGTGCCTTGCCCTTGATCAGCTTGTGGATCGCCGGCTTGGCACCACCCCGCATGATCCGTGTCGACAGCTCCCGCTCCAGCGCGGTCTCGACCTCGGTGACGAGCGCAGGGGAGTCGGTCTCGCCCCAGGGCGTGTGCTTGCCGAAGGCGTGACGCGACCACTGCTTCATGTCGAGCACGCCGGTCTTGGCGACGACCTTGCGCTCGTGGTCGTAGATCCATGAGCGGGGGAACGAGCTGGCGCCGACCAGCTCGTACTCGCTGTGCCCATCGGCGTGGATGGTCAACGCCAGTGTCGTCCACACCACCGGGGCGTTGTACTGCACGTAGGGAGGATGGGCCACCCGGTGCGGGGCCGGCAGGCCCGTCCGCCCGCCGGTGGTCTGCACGAACCGGACCCAGCCGTCGCCCAGCTCGGGCTCGGGCCGGCGGTCCGGCAGCCGGAAGGCGGTGAACGTGACCTCGCGCCCGGCCAGCCTCACCCGGGTGACGCCGATGTGGCCGCCGCCGACGTGGCCGAAGCCGACGATCCGGCGGCTCCCCTCGCGGTCCTCGTCGACGTCGATGTAAGCGCGGAGCTCGTTGGCGAAGCGGAAGCGGTCCGCCACCCGTAGCGCCTCCAGGTCGTCGATGGCGTCGGGGGGAGGCTCGTCGTAATGGAGCATGCCCGCCTCGAAGGGCATCTTCGCCAGTCCGGCGATCGCCTCCGACGGGATCCAGGACACGGACGTGACTGACGATTCGATCCTCATGGCTCGACGGTACGAATCCGCACCGCGGGCATCGAGGGTGGGAGCCTGCGTCTCCGCGGTGGTGCCAGCACGGTTCACCACCGGGGTCGACACCCCGTACCGTCCCGGGCTTGGGTGGGCACCTCGAGCCCTTCCGTTGCCGCGGCCGTCGGGACCGCCGAGCCGGCAAGCGATCTGGCGAGCGCCTCTACCTGGTCGACCTGGTCGTCGGTGCGGTCGGGTGCGTGGTGGAACAGCATCAACTGCCGCGCCCCCGCCTCCCGGGCCAACGCCACGGCGTACTCGACGGTGGCGTGGCCGAAGTCGGCGGCCCGCTCGCGCTCGGCCGCCGTGAACTGCGCGCCGTGGACGAGCACGTCGACACCGCTGGCCAGCGCCAGGGCGGCCGGGTGCCGGGCACCGAGCCCGTCGGGGCCGTTGCCGCGTCCGAGCGGGCCGTGGTCCGGCAGGTAGGCCAGGCTCCTCTCGCCGTCGGTGACCCGGTAGCCGAACGTGCGCCCACCCTTGTGGGGGAGGTCGGCGGCAAGCACCTCGAAGTCCTCGATCTCGTGGCAGCCGGGCTCGAGGGCGACGAACGACCAGTTGCCGTGCAGTCCCTGCGGCGTGATGGGGAAGTGGGGTGGGCTCATCGCACGCCCCAGCACTTCCTGCGGGTCCCCCTGGGCCGGCATCGTCAGGACCACGCGGGCGTCGCTGCGATCGCCGGCGGCGAAGAACGGGATGCCCTGCACGTGGTCCCAGTGCAGGTGGGTGAGCAGGATCGTGCCGCGGAACGGAGCGTCGCCCAGCAGCGAGGCGACCCGTCGGATGCCCGTCCCGGCATCCAGGACCAACCGCGCTGGTTCGTCCTCGCGGGCCACGGCCACGCACGAGGTGTGGCCGCCGACCCGGACGAACTCGCGCCCCGGCGCGGGGGTGGATCCCCGCACACCGCAGAACGTGACGCGCACGGTGAGCAACCTAAGACCGGCCGCGGCGCCCCCCAAGGGTGCCCACCCGGCGGATGTCGAGGGGCTGCCACCACCGCCCGAGGGTGGCTCCCACCCTTGCCGCCGGGATCACGAGCGGGCCAAATGGACACATGGCCGGCGGGCGCATATCCGTGTTCCTCGCGGACGACAACGTGATCGTGCGCGAGGGCGTGCGAGCGATGTTGGCGCTCGAGCCCGACATCGAGGTCGTCGGCATCGCCTGCGACTACGACGAGCTGGTCGCCAAGGCCGCAGCGGCCGCTCCCCAGGTGCTGGTGACCGACATCCGCATGCCGCCGACGTTCCAGCGCGAGGGCATCGACGCCGCCAAGGAGCTGCGCAAGCGGCATCCCGGCACCGGCGTCGTCGTGTTGTCCCAGTACGACGACCCCGAGTACGCCGTCTCGCTGCTCGGCGAGGGTGCGGCCGGCTATGCCTATCTCCTGAAGGACGCCGTCGCCGAGGGCGACCAGCTGGCCGCCGCCGTGCGCCGGGTGGCGTCGGGAGGCTCGATGCTCGATCCCAAGATCGTCGACGCGCTCATGCGCCCCGTCACAGCCGACGGCGAGCTGAGCCCCGACGAGGAGGAGCTGTTGCGCATGGTGGCCGCCGGCATGCCGATCAAGGCGATCGGCGTGGCGCGCCGGACCACACCGGCCGCGGCGGCCGCGGACGTCGAGCGCCTCTTCCTGAAGATCTCACGGGACGCCAGCGCGGGCGCCTCCGGGTCACTGCGGCGCCTGCGCCTGCTGCACCAGGCCATCGTCGACCGGGAGGAGCAGGGCGAGACGCTGAGCCGCCTCCTGCCCGGCGGGCTGGCCGAGAAGGTGCGCCGCGAGGGGGCGAGCGTAGGCGCCGTCGAGGAGCTCGACGTCACCGTGCTGATGTCCGACGTGCGGGGCTACTCGGCCATCGCCGAGAAGAGCGATCCGAGCCGGCTGGCCCGCCAGGTCAACACCCACCGGGCGGAGATGAACCACGCCGTGCTCGACGCCGGGGGCACCGTGATGCAGTTCGTCGGCGACGCGGTCATGGCGGTGTTCGGCGCGCCCGTGGCCCAGGACGACCACGCCGACCGGGCGGTGGGTGCCGCGTTGGCGATGATAGAGCGACAGGCGGCGGTGGACGAGCGCTGGGCCGGTGAGGGACTGCCCGCATTCGGGCTCGGCATCGGCGTGTCGACCGGCCCGGTGGCGGCGGCGCTGCTGGGGTCTGAAGAGCGCCTCGAGTACACGGTCGTCGGCGACACGGTGAACCTGGCGCAGCGGCTGCAGGACCAGGCGCGACCCGCAGGGCGGATCGTGATCAGCGAGGCGACCTACGCTGCGCTACGCGCGCCAGTTGACGCGCAGCGTCTCGCACCCCTGCGAGTCAAAGGAAGAGAGGCGCCCGTGAGCGCGTACGTGATCACGGTCGCCGGCGGATCAGCCGGAGCGGACGGGGCGACCCCGCGGGTCGCCGACGGGATTCCCCGAATAGGAGGCGCATCATGACGTTGGCCACCCTGGTGCTGGAGGCCCGGGCCGTCACCAAGACGTTCGACTCGGACGGGGCTCCGGTGCGGGCGCTGCGCGGCCTCGACTTCACCATGTCGGCCGGCGAGTTCGTCGCCATCATGGGGCCGTCGGGCTGCGGCAAGTCGACGCTGCTCAACCTGGCCGCGGGCCTCGACACCCCGACCGACGGCGAGATCGTGGTCGCCGGTGAGTCCCTGGTGGGCAAGGACGAGAACGACCTCGCCCGCATGCGCCGCGCCCACATCGGCATCGTCTTCCAGTTCTTCAACCTGCTGGAGGGGATGAGCGTGCTGGAGAACGTCACGCTGCCCGCCGTCATCGCCGGCGTCGGGCGCCGCAAGGCGGAGACCCGTGCCCGCGACCTGCTCGACCTGCTCGGGCTCGGCGACAAGACCCGAGATGCGCCTGGCGTGCTGTCCGGTGGCCAGCGCCAGCGCCTCGCCATCGCCCGGGCGCTGGCCAACGAGCCCACGCTGGTGCTGGCCGACGAGCCGACCGGGGCCCTCGACTCCGAGGGCGGGCACGAGGTGCTGGAGCTGTTCCGGCGCCTCCACGCCAGCGGCCAGGCGATCCTGCTCGTGACGCACGACCACGACGTGGCCGAGGCAGGTGACCGCGTCGTGCGCATGCGGGACGGCCGCATCGAGGGACACGACGTGGAAGCAGCGGGAACGGGCGCCACCGCCGGGGTGGGCTCGTAGCCCGCCGCCCGACGCGACGGGAGCCGTGATGGCAGCGGTTTGGTTGACCGCCCGTGCGGAATGGCGGCGGCGCTGGCGCTCCTTCGTCGTGCTTACCGTGCTCGCCGGTCTCGCCGGGGGTGTCACACTTGCTGCCTTCACCGGGTCGCGGCGCGCCGACACCGCCTTCGCCCGCCTGCAGGAGCACCTGAAGACCCCGAATCTGCGTGTGGGTATGGGCTACGAGCGCCCGGACCCCGAGCTCGTCCGGGAGGCAGCGACATGGCCCGGGGTCGAGGTCGCCATGCACCAGGTGATCCTCCTTGTCGCCCCTGCCGACAGGGGAATGCTGGCCGGCCGGAACGCAGCCGCGGCCGCCCTGCCCCTCATGGCGGGCGACGATCCCGCCGACTTCCTCATCGTCGAGGGCCGCCGGTACGACGAGCGCCGCGCGGATGAGCTCCTCGTGAACGAAGCCATGCGGGACGCGCTCGACGCCGACATCGGCGACCGCTTCTCCCTCGTCTCACTTACGCCCGAGCAGCTCGAAGCCAGCCAAGGTGAGGGAGGCCTCCCCTCGCCGGCCGGCCCCACCCAGCAGGTAACGCTCGTGGGTGTGGCGCGCACGGCGGAAGATGTGTCGGACGCCCCCGATCCCTTCCTCATCGTCACTCCGGCGTACTACGAGCGCCACGGCCTCGCCATCGCCCGGGACGAGGCTATCGGCCTGCGAGTCGACGAGGAGCGCCTGCCCGATATCGAGAATCGCCTCCGTTCCCTGCTCGGCGAGGACGCGGCGATCGACCCACCCGAGGACTTCGCAGCCAGGATCGAGGATGGCCTCGCGGTCGACGTGAACGGGCTGCGCGTGTTCGCCCTGGCGGCGGCGGTCGCCGGTCTTGTGGCGCTGGGTCAGGCGCTCGTCCGCCAGGCGGACGCCATGTCGGAGCAGCACCATGCCCGCCGGGCGCTCGGCATGACCTCGCGCCAGCTGATCTCGTCCGGCGTGACCGCAGCCCTGCCCGTCGCGGCCGGCAGTGCCCTGCTGGCGGCCGCTGGCGCCGTGGTCGGCGGACCCCTCGCCATCACCGGCCTGGCCCGACAGGCGGAGCCCGACCCCGGCCCCTGGTTCGATCCGGTGGTGCTGCCCGGCGCCATCGTCATCGGACTGGTGGTCCTCGCGGTCGCGGCCGGCGCGTCCTGGCTGGCCGCCGCCCGTGGCCCCACCCAGGAGCGGACGGCGCCGGTGCGGCCGTCCCGAGGCGCCGCCTTCCTCGCCGGGCTCCCGCCCCCTGCGGCCGTCGGGGCTCGCATGGCACTGGACACCGGGCGGGGGCCGGGGGCCCTGCCGTCACGGGCTGCCCTGGCCGGCGCCGCCGTGGGAGTCACCGGCGTAGTCGCGGCTCTCGTCTTCGGCGTACGCGTCGATCATCTCCTCGCCACCCCGGAGCTCTGGGGCGCGAACTACGACGCGATCGTGACCACCGGTGAGGACGTGTCCTCGGACGAGAGAACCGCCGACCAGCTCGCCGGCGATCCGGACGTCGCGGCGGTGGCCGTGTTCGATTCGGTCGACCTTGCGGTCCACGCCGGTGACCGCCAATCCAGGGTCGAAGCACTCACCCTGCGGGCCCACCGGGGCACCATCCCACCGGTCCTCCTCGAAGGGCGCGCCCCCGTCGCGCCGGATGAGGTGGCGTTGGGAGACGACGTGCTCGACCGCCTGCGCGTCGATGTCGGTGACTCGGTGGAGGTGGGCGCCGACAGCGAAAGCGTGGCGCTGCGGGTGGTGGGGCGGCACCTGCAACCCGCGGAGGACACCGCCAACTCCGGGATGCTCGTGGCGCCTCAGGGCTTCGAGGCGCTCGGAGGCGAAGCGGGCGACAGCGGTCTGCTCGTGCGCTTCGCGCCCGACGTCGCTACGGACGCGGCGCTGCAACGCCTGCGCGAGGTCGGCGAGCAGGTCGAGGTCACGGTGGCCGCCGATGATGCCCCCTCCGATGTCGACAACCTCGACGAGCTCGGCGCACTCCCGGTGGCCCTCGCGGGCTTCCTCGCCCTACTCGCCGCCGTCGCCGCCGTCCACGCGCTCGTCTCCACCACCAGGCGCCGGCGCCACGACCTCGCGGTGCTGCGGGTACTCGGCTTCGTCAGCAGCCAGGTGCGCAGCACGCTGCGGTGGCAGGCGCTCACGGTTGCCGCCGTTGGTCTGGTCGTCGGCGTGCCGGCCGGCCTCATCGCCGGGCGTCGCATCTGGTCGGCGTTGGCCGAGGCCGTGGGCGTCATGGACGACTGGAGCTTCCCGTGGCTCATCGTCGTCCTCGCCGTGCCGGCAGCCATGAGTGTCGCCGTCCTACTCGCCATACCTCCGGGCCGTGCCGCGGCGCGGGTGTCGCCCGGCCGCGTCCTCCGAGCCGAGTGAGCTGACATGACGGCCGTCTGGTACCGGTTCCGGGCCGAGCTGCGCTTGCGCTGGCGGGCGTGGCTCGGGCTCGGTCTGCTGGTGGGCCTGGCCGCGGGCGCGGTGATGGCGCTGGCGGCCGGGGCCCGGCGGACCGACAGCGCGTACGCGCGTTTCCTCGAGACGCACAACGCCTACGACGTGATGGTGTTCGACTTCAGCGTGCCGGGCTCGCCGGGCGTGGGTGGCTTCGACAAGATCAGAGCGCTGCCCTCCGTGGAGGACTCGGCGGCGGGCGAGCTCGGTGTGATCCCGCTGGGCCGCTCCCACGTCATCGGGCTGGCGAGCGAGGACGGACGCATCGGCACCGAGATCAACACGTTCAAGCTGCTCGAGGGTCGCCGGGTGGATCCCGAGCGCGCAGACGAGGCGGTGGTCACGTACACCGCCGCCCAGGACCGCGAGCTCCACGTGGGCAGCACGATCCCCTTCGTGTCGCCGGAGCACGTCGACGAGATCGCCGACGCCGGTGAGGCCGCCGCGGCCCGGCGGTTCCTGGCGCAGGCGCCCGACGGCCGGCTGCGCATCGTCGGCATCGAGGCGTCTCCGGGTGAGCTCCCGCCGCAGATCGAGGACGAGGACGCGATCGCCCTACACCTCACACCGGCGCTCCACCGTCTGCACCTTCTGAGCTTCCCGGACCCGGTGATCACGCCGAAGGTCCTGCTGGTGGAGCTCCGCGACGGGGCGGACGGGATCAGCGCCTTCAACGCCGACCTCAACCGGCTCAGCGACGGCCCCTCGTTCGATTCCGTCGCGCAGGCGGATCATGCCGCCGCCGTCGAGCGGTCGATCCACCTCCAAGCGGTGGCGCTGTGGCTGCTGGCGGGACTGGTCGCCGTCTTGGCGACGCTGATAGCCGGCCAGCTCCTGACTCGCCTCGCCCTGATCGAGGCCACGGACCACGCGACGCTCGGGGCCCTGGGGATGAGCGCGCCAAGCCGCATGCTGCTCGGCGTGGTGCGGGCTGGCGTCGTCGGTGGCGTGGCGGCCGTGGCGGGCACGGTTGTCGCCGTCGCGGTGTCGCCGGCGCTCCCGACGGGCCTGGCGCGCATCGCGGAGCCCGACCCGGGTCCGGTGGCCGACGCCCTCGTGGTGGGGCTCGGCGCGAGGGCGACCGTGGTGGTCGTGCCCACCCTGGGCGCTTGGGGGGCGGGGCGGGCGGCGGCCGCCACCCGGCAGGTGTCGACGAGCGGGGACCAGGGCATGCGGCGGCGCCCCTCCGGCGTGGCCCGCTTCCTGACGGCAGCCAACGGGTGGCCGCTGCCGGCCACTGTGGGTGTGCGCATGGCGTTGGAGCCGGGCCGGGGACGCAGCGCCGTGCCGGTGCGCACGACCCTCGCAGGCGTCACGCTCGGCGTTGGTGCGCTGGTCGCGGCGCTGACGTTCGGGGCCAGCCTTGCCCACCTGCTCGACAGCCCCCGGCTGTACGGCCAGACGTGGGACCTCCAGCTCGAGGACGCCAGTGACGAGACGTTTGGGGAGCGCGGGCTGTCGTTGCTGCGGGACGATCCTCGCGTCGAGGCTACGGGCCTCGGGTCCGCGGGGTCGGCGCTGCTGGAGGTGGAGGGCCGGCGGGCCGACGCCATCGCCCTCGACCCGGTGGACGGCGACATCCTGCCGCCGATGCTGGCCGGCCGCCCGCCGCGGGGTGACGACGAGGTGGCGCTGGGCGCCCGCACGGCCAGGGCACTCGGGGCGGACATCGGCGACGTCGTCGAGGTGGCGCGCTCTGGTGAGCGGGCGGTGCCCATGCGGGTCGTCGGCCGGGTCGCGTTCCCTTCCGTCGGCAACACCTCGCGGCTGGGCGACGGTGTGCTCGCCACGGTCGCCGCCCGCCTTGCGGCGACGCCCGACGCCGCCTCCGTTCCTGTTGACCTGGACCTCCGCCTCGCCCCGGGCGCCGACCCCGCCGCCGTCGTCGACGACCTCACCGCCCGGGCGGGGACGAACGCGTTCGTCCAGTCGAAGGGCGGCCCGGCCGACATCGTGAACTTCGGCCGGGTCGAGTCGATGCCGTTCGTCCTGGGCGGGATCTTGGCGGCCATCGCTGCCGCCACCCTGGCCCACCTGCTGCTCAGTGCCGTGCGCCGCCGGCGCCGCGACCTGGCCATCCTCAAGACGCTCGGGTTCGTGCGGGGCCAGGTGGCGGGGACCGTGGCGTGGCAGGCGACGACCGTCGTGGTCGTGAGCCTGGTGACCGCGGTTCCCCTTGGTGTGGCGCTCGGGCGCTGGGTCTGGACGCTCCTGGCCGAGGACCTCGGCGTCGTGGCACGCCCGCAGGTCCCACTGCTGGCGCTGGTGGCCGTGGCCGGCGGGGCAGTGCTCCTGGCCAATGTCATCGCCCTCGTGCCGGGTCAGATCGCCGCCCGCACCCGACCGGCCACCGATCTGCGAACGGAGTGACACTGTGACCACCACCATGAACGTTCCCCTCGCCCCCGCTTCGACGGCGAGCGTTGGTGTGGCATCGTCCTGGCGGCGCCTCGCCTCCCTGGCGCTGACGGCGGCCGTCCTGGGGGCCGCGGGCTGGGCGGCGACCTTCCTGGCGGACACGTCATCGAACGACGTTCCGCTGCAGGTCATCCGTCTCGGGCTGGTGGCCGTGTGGGGGCTGGTCGGCGGTGCGCTGGCTGCCCGGCGCCCCCACGAGCCGCTCGGCCTGCTGGTGCTGGCGGGCTCGCTCGTCGGTGGTGCCGCCACGGTGGCGTCCGCCGCTCTCCAGGCCGGCCACGGAGGCGACGCCGCCGAGCTGGTACGGGCCGTGGCGGTGGGGTTCCTGCCCGCGGTGGCGTTGCACGTCGTCGCCGTGCTTCCGGACGGGCGGCTGGCTCGGCCGGCATACCGCCCGCTCCTCGTGGGCTCCTACCTGGTGGCGCTGGTCGTCGGGATCGGCCTGGCCTGGGTGCGTCCCGAGCTGCCCCTGTGGGTCGTCGTCATCGAGGCGCTGCTGGCGGCCGCCATCGGGGTCGGCGTCTCCAACGCCCGCTACGTCAGGACGCGGGGCGAGGCGCGGCAACGGATGCAGTGGTTCGGGCTGGCGGTCACACTGGCGGTCGAGGTCGTGCTGGTGGCGGTCGCCCTGCGGGCCTTCCTCGCCTGGCCCCACCAGTTGGCCGAGATCGCCACCGCCGCCACCGTCCTGGTGCCGCTCTCCTTCGTGCCGTGCCTGTTCCACCGGCTTCTCGGCCACGTCGACCGGCTCCTGGGCGAGGCGGTGGCGTTGACCGGCCTGACCGGGGTGGTCGTGTCTGTCTACCTGGTCATCGTGCTGGGGCTCGGTCGCTCGCCCACCGACGACGAGCGCACCATCCTGCTGCTGTCCATGGTGGCTGCCGCCGTCGCCGCGCTGCTCTACGCGCCGGCCCGCGCCCGGTTGGCCGGCGTCTCCAACCAGCTCGTCTACGGCGAGCGGCATGCGCCCGACGAGGCGTTGCGCACCTTCGGCGCCCGCCTCACCCGGGCGATCCCCTTCGACGAGCTGCTGCTGCAGCTGGCCGAGTCGCTGCGCAAGAGCCTGGCGCTCCAGGCCGCCGAGGTGTGGACCGGCTCGGCGGGTCAGCTCGAGCGGGTCGTGTCCGTGCCCGAGCGGGGACACGCCCGCCTCGCACTGTCAGAGGCAGAGCAACCGGTGGTGGCCCGCGCCCGGGTCTCGGGGTCGGCCTGGCTGCAGGTGTGGTTGCCCCGCCTGCTCGAGGACAGGGGCGACGCCGCGGTGCGCATGGCACCCATCACCCACGGCGGCGAGCTGCTGGGGTTCATCGTGGTGGAGCGGCCCGCCGACGCCGAGCGGTTCTCCGACGCCGACGAGAGCGTGCTGGCCGAGCTCGCCCGCCAGGTCGGGCTCGCGTTGCACAACCTGCAGCTCGACTCGGCCTTGCAGGAGTCGCTTCGCCAGCTGCAGCGGCGGGCTGAGGAGCTGCGGGCGTCCCGCGCCCGGGTGGTGGCGGCGGCCGACGCCGAGCGGCGCAAGATCGAACGCAACCTGCACGACGGTGCGCAGCAGCACCTGGTGGCGCTGGCGGTGACGGTGCGGCTGGCGCAGCAGCTGGCCGAGACCGATCCTCGCCAGGCCCGGGAGCTGCTGCAGCAGCTCGGCCACGACCTGCAGGACGCCGTGCAGGAGCTCCGGGACCTCGCGCACGGCATCTACCCGCCGGTGCTCATGGACCGCGGCCTGGTCGCCGCGCTCGAGTCGGCCGCCGCCCGGGCTTCGCTGCCCGTGGAGATCGTGACCGACGGCGAGGTCGGGCGGTTCCCCCAGGAGGTCGAGGCCGCCGTCTACTTCTGTTGCCTCGAGGCGTTGCAGAACGCCGGCAAGCACGCCGGGGAGGGGGCGGCCGCCACCGTGACGATCGGCCGGGCGGCGGGCGCCGACGGCCTGGATGCGCTGACGTTCACGGTCGCCGACGACGGCGCCGGCTTCGATCCCGCCGGAACGGCGGGACGCGGCCACGGCTTCGTCAACATGGGCGACCGCCTGGGCGCGATCGGGGGGACGGTCGAGGTGGACTCCACCCCCGGCCGGGGGACCCGGGTGTCCGGGACGGTCCCCGTCGACGGGCAGAGCTGAGGCAGGGGCGGGCGATGGCGCCGATCTGGGTGCGGTTCCGCACGGAGACGCGGAACCGATGGCGGGGGACCCTGGCGCTCGTCCTGCTCCTCGGGTTCGTCGGCAGCATCGTGGTGGCGGCCGCGGCCGGTGCCCGCCGGACGTCGACGGCGCCCGACCGCCTGGTGGCGGCGGTCGGCGGCGAAGGCGACGCGCACATCTTCGATGTCGGCACCGCCGATCCCGACCGGATCCGTGCCCTGCCGCAGGTCGAGCACTCGACGGCGATCGGGTTCATCCTTGCGGATTCGGTGCCCCTCGCGGGCGTGGACGTGGTGGTCACCGACGATCCCCTGTTCGGGGGGCTGGTCGCCGAAGGCAGGTTGCCCGACCCCGCCGACCCGCTCGGCGCGGTGGTCGACCAGAAGGCCGCTCGGAGACTGGGCCTCGGGCCCGGCGGCGAGCTCAACATCGTGCTCGTCACGGCCGAGCAGCTCGCCGCCCTGGACCCCGACACCGAGCCCGTCCCGTCCGCCACGCTGAGGGTCGCGGCGATCGTGCGAGAACCCGACGACATCGTCGGTGGCGATCCGGCCGCTGCCGCGGCGGGGGGCAGCGATTCCATGGTGTACCTGCCCGAATCGTTCCTCGAACGCTTCGGCGGCCTGACCGACCTCGTCAACACCGTCTACTACTTCGACCTCGTGGGTGGGCCGGGCGCGGCCGACGAGTTCGTGGCCGCCGTGCATCACCTCCCAGGTGGTGACACCGTCCAGTTCTTCGACCCGCCCGGGGTGACCAGGGCGACGCAGCGGTCGGTCGACGCCCAGGCGCTCGGCCTCGGCCTGTTCGCGGCGGCGCTGGCGCTGGTGGGGCTGCTCACCGCCGGGCAGAGCCTGTCCCGGCAACTGCGCGTCGACGCCACCGACGGCGCGGCGCTGCGGGCGCTGGGGATGACCAACGGGCAGCGCGTGGCGGTGGCATCGCTGCGAGGCGCGCTGGTGGGTGTGGGTGCGGCGGTGCTCGCGGTCACCGGCGCCGTCGCCTGGTCACCGTTGACGCCCGTCGGGCTGGCCCGCCAAGCCGAGCCCCATCCGGGCGTTGCGGTCAACGTCGCCGTGCTGGCGGTGGGCGGGGCGGCGTTCGCCGCCATCGTGACCGCCCGCGCCGTGCTGACCGGGTGGCAGATCGTCAGACGTCCGGGAGAGCAGCGTTCCCGGTGGGTGGTGGGCTCGGCGGTGGCCGAACGGGCCGCCCGGGCCGGGGCGGCGCCGCCGTTGGTCACCGGGCTGTCGCTGGCTCGGGGCTGGCGGGGATCGGGGGTCTCGACGCGCTCGACGCTGGTGGGGGTGATCACCGCCGTCGCGGCCCTGGCGGGGGCGGTCACCTTCCTCGCCAGCCTCGATCGCCTCGTCGACGAGCAGGAGCGCTACGGGTGGACCTTCGACGCCGTCGCCGGCCAGATCTACGAGGACGACCCCGGGGGCCTGTTCGATGCCCTCGCCGGCGACCCCGGTGTGCAGTCCTTCGCCCGGGCCGCCGGCACCGCGATCGGCGCCGAGGGGCACAGCCTCGGCGCCATCGGCGTCGAGTCCGGCCGGGGCATCGAGCCCGCGCCGATCCTCGACGGCCGGGCGCCCGCCGGGCCGCGCGAGGTCGCCCTCGGCCGTCGCACCCTCGAGGCGTTGGGCAAGGACGTGGGGGAGACCGTGACCCTCGACGGCAGCGGCGACCCGCTGCCGTTCACGATCACCGGCACCGCGGTGGTGCCAGAGATCAACCAGGGCGGGCCCGGCCTCGGTGAGGGGGCCGTCCTCACGTTGGAGGGCTTCGGGGACCTCGTCCCGGACGAGCGGCCCAACGTGGCCTTCGTGCGGCTCGCTCCCGGCGCCCAGGACTCGCCGGTGATCGAACGGCTGCGCTTCGCCGGTGAGCTGCTCCCACCGGTGCTGCCCGACGCCCTCTACGACATCCAGCGGGTGCGGACGCTGCCGGTTATCCTGTCGGCGCTGCTGGCGCTCGTCGGCGTGATCACGCTGGTCCACAGCCTGGTGAGCCTCGTGCGCACCCACCGGCGCGACCTGGCGGTGCTCAAGACCCTGGGCTTCACCCGTTCCCAGGTGGCGGGCACGACGGCGTGGCAGGGCACGATGTTCGTGGCCTTGGCCCTCGTCGTGGGGGTGCCGCTCGGCATCGGCCTCGGTCGGTGGGCCTGGCAACTCGTCGTCGACCAGCTCGGGGTGATATCGCCGCCGGAGGTGCCGCTGCTGGCGATCGTGGCGCTGGTCCCGGCGGCGCTGCTGGTCGCCAACCTGGCCGCCGCCGTCCCCGGTTGGCTGGCCGCCCGCATCCGGCCGGCGGAGGCACTGCGGGCCGAGTGGGCGGCCTTGCCCGCGCAACCACTTACGCGGCGTTGCCGTGGCGGTCCCAGATATCCCGCAGCACCGCCGGGCCGAAGTCCTCCTTGTGGACGTAGCCGGCGGCACCGCACGACGCCGCGTCCCCCGGCAGGTCGTCGGCCTGGTATGTCGAGAGCAGCACCACCACGGTGTCCGGCAGGCTGGCGACGATGCGGCGGCTGGCCTCGATGCCGTCGATGCCCGGCATGTTGATGTCCATGAGCACGAGGGCCGGCGCCAGCTCGTCGGCGAGCGCGAGCGCCTGCTCGCCGCTCTCGGCCTCGCCCACAGCCTCGAACTCGGGCGTGGCGGCGAGCACCGCCCGGGCGGCCCGGCGGAACGGCGCTTGGTCGTCGACGATCAGGACGCGCACGGGTCCTGCCACGGCGGCATTGTCGCGCCCAGGAGACGCCGGTCCCACCGTGCCCGCACGAACGGAGAGGTGGTGGCTACCTCCCCGACGGGTCCTCGCCCAGGTAGAGGAGCACCGCCTTGACCCTCCGGTGCACGTCGGTCTCCTCTGACAAGCCGAGCTTGGCGAACATGGAGTTGATGTGCTTCTCGACGGCCCGTTCGGTGAGCACCAGCGACGCCGCGATCCCGGCGTTGTTCTTGCCCTGGGCCATCTCGGCCAGCACGTCCCGCTCGCGGGGCGTCAGGCGGGCGACGGGTGATTCGGCGGTGCGGGCCCGGCTTGCGACCAGTGCGTCGACTACCCGGGGATCGATCACCGACCCACCCTCGTGGACGGCGACGATGGCGCGGCGGAGCTGGTCCAGGTCGGACACTCTCTCCTTGAGCAGGTAGGCACGGCCCTCCGAGCCCCGCTCGAGGAACCCGAGGGCGTAGGCGGGCTCGGCGTACTGGGAGAGCACCACCACACCGATGTCGGGATGCGCCTCGCGCAACGCTTCGGCCGCCCGGATGCCCTCGTCGGTGCCGGTCGGGGGCATGCGGATGTCAGTCAGCACGACGTCGGGGAGGTGGTCCTCGACGGCCGCCAGCAGCGAGTCGTGGTCGGCACAGGTGCCCACGACCTCGAGGTCGGGGTCGCCGTCCAGCAGCCGGGCCACGCCCTCGCGGACCAGGTAGTTGTCCTCGGCGAGCACGACCCTGATCGGCACGGCCGGCAGGGTACCTCCGCGCGGTTGGACCGGCGCGACCGGCCGGCGCGACCTCAGCCGAGGCGCTCGTCGACCGTCCGCAGCAGCGCTACCACGTCATCGGCCTGGTCGGCGCTATCGGGCGCGTCATCGCCGAGGGGGATGGCGTAGCTGAGGAAGACCGAGCGAACGCCGGCCCGGTACCCGGCCGTCGTGCCCAGCACGCCGTGGGGCACCACGAACGCCTCGTCGCCGAGGTCCTCGACGGCCTGTGGGTCCTCCCCCCACGACCGGGGGTCGAAGGCGCCATTGCCGGAGAAGACCGAGAGCTGCAGCTGGTAGATCGTCGCGGTCGCGCCGTCGTCGACGGTGGCCTGCCACAGGCAGCTTTCCGAGCCGCCGCCCACAGGCACATCCCCCTCAGCCGGGACGACCTCGGCCGGCTGGCCGAACAGCTCGCCGACCTCGTCCAGCGTCAGCAGCCGGCAGGTCCGCGACTCGTCGCCGCCGCCAGCGCCGCCGCTCTGTTCGGCACCGGCCGCCGTGTCGGCCGGCCCGCCACTGTCGGAGGCGTCGTCGCCGCCGCTGCAGGCGCCCAGGACCAAGCACGCGGCCGCCAGGAGCGCGCCCACCGTCCTCATCGCAGTGGGAACCCCACTACGTGTTCGAGCTCGGCGAGCGCCCGATCGGGATCGACGACCTTGATGGTGGTCATGCCCATGGCCCGGGCCGGTTTGAGGTTGACGCCGAGGTCGTCGAGGAACACGGCCTCGCTGGGGGCCACGCCGAGCTCCCCGCAGACCAGCTCGTAAATCGCGGGGTCGGGCTTGCGCAGACCGACCTTGCTGGACTCGACGACCACGTCGAAGTGGTCGGCCAGCCCCGCCATCGGTCCCTCGGCTCGGGGCTGGCCGGCATCCAGGGTGGCGAAGTTGTTGGTGAGCACGGCGGTCTTCAAGCGGTCGTGGCAGCGACGCAGCGCCTCGACCATCTGCGGGCGGACCTCGCCCACGAGCATCGCCAGCACCGCATGGCCGTCTATCTCGTGGCCCGCGGCGCGGGCCTCGGCCTCGAACAGCTTCACGAAGCCCGCCTGGTCGACCTCGTTGCGCTCGAGACGCGCCCATGCATTGGCGTCGGGATCTGTCGCGTTGAGCCGGCGCAGGAAGCCGTCGGGTAGCCCGTTGTCGCGCTCGTAGCGGGCGAAGGCCGGGAACGGGCTGGTGAAGATGACCCCACCAAGGTCGAAGATGACGGCTCGCACGGGCATGAGCAGCTGATCGTATGGGACGGGGTGGGGAAGGCGGCGAGCGGCCTTGGCGGTCGCGGTGACGATCCTCGGCCGGTCGTGGAGCGCCTCGGCACGTCGCTCGACCCCACAGCTCGGCGTTCCCGCCGCGCTCACCCCACCAGCAGGTCGCGGGCGACCGCCTCCCACAGCTCGGCCGACAGCCGCAACGACTCGACGTCGACGCGCTCGTCGTCGCCGTGGAACATGCGGCCGTAGTCCTCGAAGCTCAGCTTCTGGCTGAACAAGCCGAAGCCGTAGGCGGTGGCGCCGAGCCGGCGGAAGAACCGGGCATCGGTGGCCCCGACGCTGATCATGGGGACCAGGTGGCTGCCCTCGTAGAAGGCCTGCGTGGTGCGGGCCAGTGTTCTCCACAGGGGCGTTTCGACCGGAGATTCGGTCGAGGGATCGTCGTGGGCGGCCAGCAACTCCACCCGCGGGGCGAGGTCGCCCAACGCCTCGTCGAGCATGGCCTCGACGTCGGGCAGCGACTGCCCGGGCAGCGTGCGGATGTCGAGCTGCAGATCGACCCGGTCGGGGATGACGTTGGTCTTGGTCCCACCGTGCGCCACGGTGGGGGCGATGGTCATGTGCGTGGATGCGTGGAACTGGCGCGCCATCGCCACCGGGAAGTCGGTGAGGGCGTCCACGAGCCTGTCGGGATCGAGCAGCGGGCCCACGATGTCCGGCGGGTAGGCCAGGCCCTCCAGGAACCGCCGCCAGGTGTCGTGGATGCGGGTCTCCGGCCGATGGTCCGCCAACCGCTGGACGACCGTTGCGGCCGTCACCAGGGCGTTGTCGGTGGCGTAGGGCTGTGAGGCGTGGCCGGGCGTGCCCGTGATGCGGAGCGTGCACCAGCACGATCCCTTCTCGCCCACCAGCACCGGCAGCCGCAGGCCGCCGTCGCCACCCGGTACCGGGATGCCACCCGACTCGGTGATCACGTAGTCGGCGCCGACCGCGTCCAGCTCGTGGCGGGCCAGATGGTCCGCCCCCCAGGTGCCGAGTGCCTCCTCGTCGGCGACGGCGAGGTAGACGAGCGTGCCCTCCGGCCGGAATCCTGCCAGCGCCAGGCGCCGGGTGGCGACCGCCATCGACGCCGTCAGGTTGAGCATGTCGATGGCCCCTCGTCCCCAGACCTCGCCGTCGACCAGCTCGGCGCCGAACGGGTCGCGCTGCCAGCCGGCGGGGTTGGCGGGCACCACGTCGGTGTGGCCCATCAACAGCAGCGTGGGTGCCTCGGGGCGCGTGCCTACGATCCGGGCCACCAGGCTGGTGCGTCCGGGTGCTGGCTCGAAGCGTTCGATGTCGACGCCGGACCCCGAGAGATACGCCTCGAGCAGGTCGGCGCTCCTGCTCTCGTTTCCCGACTCGAGGGTCCCGTCGTTGACGCAGGCGTTGCGGATCAGGTGCTGGAGGAGGTCGGTGACCTCGGGAGTGACGTCGCCGGACACGGTCGCCATCACCGGCACGGTACCCGCGCGGTCGGGGGTGTCCGACCGATCGCCACGGACCTTTGGTTGAATGCAGGCTGACATGCCGATGAAACACGTGGTCATCGACGGATCCAACATCGCCACCGAGGGCCGGGACACGCCGAGCCTGGCCCAGCTGGACGAGGCCGTGCGCGCCTTCATCGAGGAGTACGCGCCCGAGGTCGTCACCGTCGTGGTCGACGCCACGTTTCCCAACCGGATCGATGCCCAGGAGCGGCGGACCTACGAGGACGCGGTGGCCGCCAACGAGCTCATCACGCCGCCGGCGGGGGCGATCGGACGGGGCGACGCCTTCGTGCTGCAGATCGCCCGCAAGGCCGATGCCGCGATCCTGTCCAACGACTCGTTCCAGGAGTTCCACGGCGACTACCCGTGGTTGTTCGAGCCGGGCCGCCTCATCGGCGGCAAGCCGGTGCCCTACGTGGGTTGGGTGTTCATGGAGCGGGTCCCGGTGCGGGGGGCCGCCAGCCGGCGTTCGGTGAGCGAGGCCCGTAAGGCGATCAAGGCCACCAAGACCACCAAGGTGTCGAAGGCAACGAAGGCGTCCAAGGCCACGAAGGCCGGCAAGGCGGCGGCGACCACCGAGACGGGGTCGCCGAAGCGGCGCCGTGCGGCCGGGATTGCGCCGGGCGATGGAACCACCGGCGCGGAGCCGGCAGGGACCCCGAGCACCCCGGTCGGCGCACCCGAGGATGGCCAGGGTGAGTCGACGACGAACCGGGCGGCCAGGGACGTCTCGCCCTACAACGAGGCATTGCCGTTCATCGAGTTCATCGCCGACCATCCGGTGGGCAGCGAAGTCGAGGCGACCGTCGAGCGGTTCAGCTCGCACGGGGCGTACGTGCTGACGGGCGACGCCCGGGGTTACGTGCCACTCCGCAACCTCGCCCGACCCGCACCTCGCAGCGCCCGCGAGGTGCTCAACCTGGGCGAGAGGCGTCGCTTCGTGGTGATCGCGATCGACGCACCCCGTCGGGGAATCGATCTGGCGCTCCCGGGCGTCGTCGCGGTGCCGGCCGGTTCAGACGCCCGGGTCGAGGAGCAGGTCGTCGAGGCCCTCGGCATGACGGACACGCCGGTGCCGGCCCAGGAGACCCCGGCCAGGAAGGCGAAGGCGGCGGTCAACAGGACGGGCACGAAGCGCGCGGCGACGAAGAAGGCGGCCGCGACGAAGCGCGCGGCCCCCAAGCGCGCCGCCAAGAAGACCCCGGCCAAGGCGACTGTGGCCACGAAGGCGACCAAGGCAACCAAGGCGTCCGCCAAGAAGGCCGCCGGACGGGCGGCCGCCACCAAGAGGACTACAGCGGGGAAGACCACAGCCAAGAAGGTGGCAACCAAGAAGGTCACCGCCAAGAAGGTCACTACCAAGGCGGGTGCCGCCAAGAGATAGCCGTGCTACTCGCCGACTCCAGCGAAGGGTGGCGGCGATAGCGACCGGCTTCCCAGGGTGACTGCCCGGTTCGGGGCACCGTTCGTCGTCGCCTCGGGCATCGCTAGATTTCGCTTTCGTGCGCATCGCAACCTGGAACGTCAACTCGCTGACCGCGGAACGCCTGATGCGCATCTGGGAGTGGCTGGACGTGGTGCAGCCCGACATCGTCTGCCTCCAGGAGACGAAGGTGACCGACGCCGCCTTCCCGGCGCTCGACCTGCACGGCCGCGGCTACGCCAGCGTCCACCACGGGCAGGGCCGCTGGAACGGGGTGGCGATCGCCAGCCGGGTCGGGCTCGACGATCCCGTCTCCGGATTCGGCGACGGCGGTCCTCCCGACGACGAGGCGCGCCTCGTGTCCGCCACCTGCGACGGCGTGCGGGTGTCGTCGGTGTACGTGCCCAACGGTCGCGAGGTCGGGCACGAGCAGTTCCACCACAAGC
>JBKPHE010000027.1:0-7638 GCA_046744485.1 Actinomycetota bacterium
TCGGCCATCCGCTCCCACCAGCCGGGCGACAAGGTGACGATCACCTACACCCGTAACGGTGACGACAACACCGCCGAGGTCACGCTGGGCACGCTGCCGACCGATTGACCCCACGCGGGACGGGTTTTCTCCGCGGGATCGGTCGTCACGACGACCGATCCCGCGGAGAAACGCGTGGTCAACCCGTCAGCGACACCTCCGCCCAGTGGATGTAGCCCGTGGGGTCCTCCACCAGGCTTGCGATCATGTCGCCGTTGTAGACAACCCGGCCGTTGTACCAATTGATCGGTATCGCGCCGATCTGGTCGTTCAACAGCACCTGCTCGGCTTGACGGTTGAGCTCGCCCTGCTCCTCGGGGTCGACCGTGCGCTTGGCCTCGTCGACGAGACCGTCGAACTCCTCGTCCGAGAAGCCGTAGTTGTTCCCGCCGAGCGCACTGGTGTGGAACAGGTCGAACATGAAGTTGTCGTAGGTCGGGTAGTCCGCGATCCAGCCCGCCCGGCAGACCACGCACGCGCCGTCGGCGAGCTGCCCGAAGTACGTCTCCGAGGGGATCGGCTCGGCGACGGCGTCGATGCCGATCGCTGCCAGGTTGTCGATGATGATCTGCACCACGGGCTCGTGTCCGGCATCGGCGTTGAGCTGGATCGGCAGCGGCTCGGTGAGCTCGTTGCCCGCCGCCTGCCATTCGTCGAAGGCCGCCTGTGCGGCTTCGGGGTCATAGGCGCAGTAGTCGCACAGGCCCTCCTCGAAGCCCGGGATCCCCGGTGGCGTGATGCCTGTCGCGGTCGTGCGGGAGCCCTCGTAGACGGCCTCGTTGATCTCGTCGCGATCGATGGCCTGCGATATGGCCTGGCGGAGCAACTTGTTCTCGTCGCCTCCGACGCGAGGGTCGCGGAGGTTGAACTGGAAGTAGTAGGCGCCCAGGAACGGCGTGTCGATCGTGGACTCGTAGTTGTCCTGGGCCTCCTGGTAGCGACCCGGGGCAAATCCGGTGACCTGCGCCTCGCCGGCCTCGAACGAGTTGTAGGCCGTGTCCACGTCGGCCGAGATCCGGAACGTGATCCGGTCGAGGAACGGCTGCTCGGGCAGCCCGAGCGCCTCGTCGTAGCGCGTGCCGTCCCATTCGGGGTTCGGCACCAGCACGATCTCCTGGTCGTTGCGGGGTGCCTCGAGCATGAACGGGCCGTTGCCGATCATCAGGCCGTTCTCCCAGTCGTTCTGATCGTCCAGCTCCTCCACGGCCGAGGGCATGGGCATGAACGTCTGGAAGCCCGCCACCGCCGGGAAGTTGGCGTAGGGCTCCGCCAGGGTGACGGTGAGGGTCATCGCGTCGTCGTCGGCGACGATGCCGGACATGGAGTCGGCGGTGCCGTCCAGCCTCTCCTGGCCACCCTCGATGAAGCCGAACAGGTAGGAGTAGTCACCCGCGAACTCGGGGTCGCTGGCGCGTTCCCAGGCCCGCTGGAACGAGCTCGGCAACACCGCCTCCCCATCGGAGAAGCTGAGGCCGTCGCGGATCTGGAACGTCCAGACCGAACCGTCGTCGTTCGCCTCCCACGACTCGGCGACCTCGCCCACGATCTCCGGGTTGTCGGGATCGGTGAAGTCGATGCTGGTCAGCCCGTCGTAGACCGAGCCGCCGACCTGCCACCCCGAACTGGTGGTGTTGAGCGCCGGGTCGATGTGGTCCTGTGGACCCTGGCCGAACGAGAACAGGTCCACGACCTCACCCCCCTGGACGCCCTGGGCGGCCTCGTCGGCCGCGCTCGCTTCCGCTCCCTCGTCATCGTCGTCGCCCCCACAGGCGGCGGCCACGAGGGAGATGCCGATGATGAGAGCAAGGGGCCTGACGCCCCTGCGCTGTCGTCTCATGCTTGGACCTCCCGGTCGCACGTCGCCCGGATGGTCTCGGGGCCTCTCCCTGACCGGCAAGACCCTTCGACGCTCATCGAAAAGGCCAAGCGACCCAAGGGTGAGCAGGCAGACTTGTTGCGGTGCTCCGCATCCACTTCACCGCCGAGGATCTGGCCCGCGTACGGGTGGGCGCGTCCTGGGGACCGCTCGCCGAGACGATGCACAGCGTGGTGGCGCTGTCCCAGCGGCGCCCCAATGTCCTCGTCGACGGCTGGCGGGAAGCCGTCATGGACGGCCTGGGCGAGCGGGCGCGGCCCCTCCTGGCGCTGCTGCAACCCCTCGCCGAGCTCGACATGCTCACCCTCGTGGGCGAGTCGCCGTCCATCGACGATGGCCTGGACCGTCTGCTGGGGGTGGGCGACGACCACATGCGCCGGGAGCTGGAGGAGCTGTGGGCCCGCAGCAGCGCACCTTCGTCGGTGCGGCTGTGGATGCACGACCTCGTGCGCGGCGACCTGCAGGCACGCCGGCAGCTCGTCAGCCACCTTCGGGCCTACTACGGGGGTGCGCTCGGCCCCTACTGGGACCGCGTCCGGTCGCACCTGGAGGTGGACAGGGCGATCCGGGGCCGGATCATGGCCGACGGTGGCGTGGACGGGCTGCTGGCGACCCTGCACCCCAACATCCGCTGGAGGCCACCGGTCCTGGAGGTCGTGCGGCCCGCGGCGCCGGGCTCACGGCTCGACGTCGACCGTGACGCGCACCTCGAGGGCCGCTCGCTGATCCTCGTCCCGTCGGTGTTCTGCCCCCATCCGATGCTCTGCTACAGCACCGCGGACGAGACACTGCCGGAGCTGCTCGTCTACCCCGCCCTGCGCGAGATCGACGACGCGCTCGGGCTCTGGGGCAACGGCTCGTCCGGCCGGCTCGCGCTCCAGGCGCTGCTGGGACGCACCCGGGCCCTCGCCCTGGAGGCGACCATCGACCCCTGCACGACGGGGGAGCTGGCTCGCCGCATCGGGGTTTCCGCGGCAACGGCCAGCCACCATGCGAGCGTCCTGCGCCAGTCCCGGCTGATCAACACCCGCCGCAACGGCAGCGCGGTCCTGCACAGCATCACCGCCCGCGGCGCGATGCTGCTCGACGCCCCCCGCCAGTACGGGCCGTCGGGCGCATTGCGCTCCGCGTAGGTCCGGGTCCGTGGGCCGGGCGGCTAGCCTGGCCCATTCGGCGCGCCGGGAAGTCTGGTCGGCAACTCTGTGGTCCATCGCCCGCAGGAGCCGACATGTCCCGAGAGCCCACAGGCTCGGACCTCACCGACAGTCGCCGCCTCATCCGGCCGCTCGTCGACTTCCTCCACACCGAGGCCGCCGGCGGCGTGGCGTTGGTCATCGCCACGATGGTCGCGCTGGTCTGGGCCAACTCTGCATGGGACGCCTCGTACAACGACCTGTGGGCGACCCATCTGGCGGTGTCGTTCGGCGACTGGGAGATCGACCTCGACCTGCGGCAGTGGGTCAACGACGGTCTCATGGCGCTCTTCTTCTTCGTGGTCGGCCTCGAGATCAAGCGAGAGCTGGTCGAGGGGGAGCTGCGCGACCGGCGCCGGGCGATGCTTCCGGTGTGCGCGGCGCTGGGCGGGATGCTGGTGCCGGCGCTGATCTATGCCGCCTTCAACGCAGGCGGTCCGGGCTCGGAGGGCTGGGGAATCCCGATGGCGACAGACATCGCCATAGCGGTCGGGGTGCTGAGCCTGCTGGGCAGCCGAGCGTCGCCGTCGCTCAAGCTGTTCGTGTTGGCCTTGGCGATCGTCGACGACATCGGCGCCATCGTGGTGATCGCGGTCTTCTACACCGACGACATCGAGGGTGCCGCCGTGCTGGTGGCCGTCGGGCTGGCCGTGGCCGTCGCGGTCATGCGGCGATCGGGCGTCCGGTCGACTGCGGCGTACGCGGTCGCCGGTGTGCTGTTCTGGTTCGCGCTGCACGAGTCGGGGATCCATGCCACGCTCGCCGGCGTCGCGCTCGGGCTGATGACGCCGACCCAACCGATCCGTCACCCCGAGCTCATCGATGTCGCCGAGCTGGCCGACGTGTCCTCGTATCAGGCGGCCCGGCAGACGGCCACCGCGGCGCGGGAAGCGGTCTCGGTGGTCGAGTGGTTGGAGCACCTGCTCCACCCGTGGACGAGCTTCGTCGTCGTTCCCCTGTTCGCGCTGGCCAACGCCGGCATACCGCTGAGCCGCGCCACCGTCGGCGACGCGCTCACGTCATCGGTGGCCGGCGGCATCGTGGTGGGACTGGTGGTGGGCAAGGCCGTCGGCATCACCGGCGCCACCTGGCTGGCCACCCGGCTGCGGATCGCCCGGCTTCCCGAGGACGCCACCTGGTCGGGCATCGTCGGGGTGAGCGCGCTGGCGGGCATCGGCTTCACGGTGTCGATCTTCATCACCGGCCTGGCCTTCGGCGGCGATCCGCTCGCGGACCAGGCCAAGGTCGCGATCCTGGCCGCATCGCTGCTGGCGGCCGCCATCGGGTCGACGCTGATCGTGACGGCGGCGAGGCGAAGAGCGCGCGACGGCTACCGGAGCCTCGACCTCAGCCGGCGCTGAGGGCGGCGTCGACGGCCGCGGGGGCGAGTACCTCCTCGAGCACCATGACGGCGGCGCCGATCACGCCGGCACCGTCGTCGAGCTGGCTGCGGACGATGCGCAGCCGCCCGGTCGCCAGGGGCAAGGAACGCCGGTAGACGACCTCCCGGATGCCGGCCATGAGCGGTTCATCGGCGCGGGCGACATCACCCCCGATCACGATCACCGCCGGGTTGAGCATGTTGACGCACGTTGCGAGCACACCACCGACCGTGCGCCCGGCGTCGCGGATGAGCTGCACCGCTTCGGGGCGGCCCGCCCGCACCTGGTCGACCACGTGGCGGCTGGTGTGCGTGGGTAGGCCCTGCTCGCGCAGCCGCACCGCCATGGCGCCACCACCCGCGAACGCCTCCAGGCAGCCGCGGTTGCCGCAGCGACAGACGATGTCGTCGTGGCCGGGTACGTGGATGTGCCCGATGTCTCCGGCGGCTCCGTCGGCACCTCGGTGCACGTGCCCGCCCGCCACGATCCCGGACCCGATCCCGGTGCCGATCTTGACGAACAGCAGGAACGCCTCGTCGCGCCAGTTCGACCAGTGCTCGCCGACCGCCATGATGTTCACGTCGTTGTCCACCAGCGCGGGCACGCCGTAGCGCTGGGCCAACCGGTCGCCCACCGGGTAGCGGTCCCAGCCCGGCATGATCGGCGGGTTCACGGGCTGGCCGGTGGCGAACTCCACCGGACCGGGAAGGCCGACCCCCACGCCCCGCACGGCGTCGGGACCACGGCCGACCCCGTCGAGCAAGCCGTCGAATGCGGCTTCCAGCCACGACAGCACAGCCTCGGGACCCTCGGCGATGGCGATGTCCCGCCGGGTCTGGGCCAGGATCTTGCCGCCCAGATCGGTCACCGCCACCCGCGAATGCGTGGCGCCGAGGTCGCCCGCGAGCACGACGCCGGCCTCATGGTTGAAGGCCAGCATCGTCGGCGGGCGCCCACCGGTCGACTGGCGGTCCCCCCGAGCGACCAGCAGCCGCATCGCCAGGAGGACATCCACGCGCTGGGCCACGGTCGATCGCGCCAGCCCTGTCAGCGCCGCCAAGTCGGCCCGGGTGGTGGCCTGGCCACTGCGGACGAGCTGGAGGATCGTCCCCGCCCCCGGAGCCGGTACGGCCGGCTGGGGGGAGCGCGTCGGGACGGCGGACACGGCGGTCAGTGAACCAGCGAGACTTCGGGGTGTCAAAGGATCGGAAGATGGCCGAGTTCGGTCTTCGTGCCGGGAGCTTTTGATTGACAGCCGACATAAGTATGTGGCAAACATCACAGCCATGGAGGGGGGGACCGAGGCGTTCGCGAGCGCTCGGGGCACGTCGACCGGTTCTCGCCTCGCGGGCGGTCCCGCCGACGGCGACGACGCGGCGCTGCGTGTCGCCGTCGCCGGGACCGGCTTCATCGGGGCGGTCCACGCCCATGCCGCCCGCCGCGCCGGCGCCCGCCTGGTCGGCGTGGCCGCTTCGTCGGCCCCGAGCGCGTGGGAGGCAGCCCAGACGCTCGGGGCCGAACGGGGATTCGCCGACGCCGAGTCGTTGGTCACCGCCGCCGACGTCGACGTCGTCCACATCTGCACGCCCAACCATCTGCACGCCCGCCTCGCGCATGCTGCCCTGGCCGCCGGCAAGCACGTGATCTGCGAGAAGCCGCTGGCGGTCGATCGCGCCCAGGCGGCCGAGCTGGTCCACGCCGCCGACGCCGCCGGGGTCGTGGCCGCCGTCCCGTTCGTCTACCGCTTCTACCCACTGGTGCGTGAGGCCCGGGCTCGTGTGGCCTCGGGCGCCATCGGTCCTCTTCGCCTGGTCCACGGCTGCTACCTCCAGGACTGGCTCGCCACCGAGGATGACGACAACTGGCGGGTCGATCCCGAGCGGGGTGGGCCGTCCCGGGCGTTCGCCGACATCGGCTCGCACTGGTGCGACGTGGTCGAGTTCGTGACCGGTGACCGGCTGGCGGCAGTCTGCGCCGAGGCCGTGACCGCGGTCCCCGAGCGCGTCAGCGCCGGCGACAGCCACGCGTTCGAGGCCCACGGCCGAGCCGGCACCGACGGCATTCGGCGTGCCGTCACGACCGAGGACATCACCGTCGTGCTGTTCAGGACCCGCCGCGGGGTGGCGGGGTCCGTGGTCGTCAGCCAGGTGTCCCCCGGGCGGAAGAACCGGCTGCACTTCGAGATCGCCGGGGCCGACGCCACGCTGAGCTTCGACCAGGAGCAGCCCGAATCGCTGTGGGTCGGCCGTCGCGAGGCGTCGGAGGTCGTGGTGCGCGACCCGGCCCACCTCGCCGCCGAGGCGGCCCGCTACGCGGTCTTGCCGCCGGGCCATCCCCAGGGGTACCAGGACTGCTTCGACGCGTTCGTCGCCGACGCCTACCGGGCCATCCGGGATGGCGGTGGCGCGGCCGCCGTCGACGGGCTGCCCACCTTCGCCGACGGTGCCCGCGCCGCGGACATCACCGACACCGTCCTGCGCTCGACCCGCACCCGCCGCTGGGAGGAGGTCCCATGAAGCTCGGGTTCATCACCGCCTGCCTGCCCAAGCGCACGCTGCCCCAGCTCTGCGAGTGGGCCGCCGCCGAGGGCTACGAGGCGCTGGAGGTCGCCGCCTGGCCCGACCTCGGTGACCGGCCCTTCACCGCCACCCACCTGGCGGTCGAGCGGTTCGGGGACGCCGAGGCCGACGCCACGCGCGAGCTGTTCGCCAAGCATGGGCTCGAGCTCTCCTCGCTCGCCTTCTACGACAACAACCTCCACCCGGACATAGCCGAGCGGGCAGCGATCAACGAGCACGTCCTCCGGTGCATCGACGCCGCAGCCCTGCTCGGCTGTCCCACGGTCGGCACGTTCGTGGGCCGCGATCCCACGCAGTCGGTGGCCGACAACCTGCGGCAGGCCGAGGGCGTCTTCGGTCCGCTGGTCGATCGCGCCGGCGAGTCGGGCGTGAAGATCATCGTCGAGAACTGCGTCATGGAGGGCTGGCACCCGGACGGCTACCCCGGCAACCTCGCCTACTCGCCCGAGCTGTGGGAGTGGATGTTCGACCTCGGGCTGTACCTGAACTACGACCCTTCGCACCTGGTGTGGATGGGCATCGATCCCGTCGCGGCACTCCGGCCCTACGTCCATCGCATCCCCCACGCC
>JBKPHE010000184.1:0-7747 GCA_046744485.1 Actinomycetota bacterium
CCATGTGACTGACGTGGTCGTCACTGTCGAGGTGCCGACCGTCCCAGCAGTCCGGGAAGCTCACCAACAGCCGCAACGGCCGGCCCTCGGGACAGGCCGGCGGCGTGGTGTGGCGTTCGGATCCCGTACCGCATGCCCAAGCGACGGTGCCGATCGACTGTGGGCGGGACGCGCCCTGGTCGCCACCGATCATCTTGAGACCGAAGGGATAGGGCTCGACCGTGTCGGGATCCACACCTACTCCGGGGCGGTAGTAGGCGGCGGCACCCGTGGGGGCCACCATCCGGCCGCGCTCGAGCAGCGCCGGCGCCCAGTACGCGGCCCGGTCGAGCTTCTGCTCACAGGTCGTGCCGCCGGCGGCCAGGCCGGCGGCCGTGGTCGAGGCGTCGGTGACGGTGCTGCCGAAGAACGTGTGCAGGTGTGAGCGGCCGTGATGGCCGAAGTGCACGATGGGGTCGTCGGGCCCGGCGTGGCTGAAGCGACATTCGACGACGAACTGGGGGACCCGACCCTGCGGACCCGCCTGTGTCGGCGACACGCGCACGGCGGCGGCCGGGTCGTCATCGATCGACCGGCCGTTGTCTCCGCCACACGCTCCCAGGAGGGCGATGGCGAGCACCACCGCGACGATCCTCGGGGTCATCAGCTGTCGCTCGGCCTGTCCGGCACCTCGATCGCGTCGACGTCGATGTCGCCCGGTACGTCGGTGGCGGGACGGGCAGGGGCGTCCTCGGCGTCGGGCATGTTCTCCTGGTCGTCGGGCACCGGCGCCGTCTTGTAGTCCCCCGACGGCGGCTTCTCGGCCAGGAATCGGCCCAGGTCCAGCGCTCCGGCGGTCCAGTCGCCGCCGCTGCCCTCGCCTTCGCACGGCGCCAGGGCCTCGAGGTCGGTGGGAGCGGTGCTGGTGTGCTCGTTGTCGGCGAAGCAGTTGCCGAGCCGGGACACGTCCTCCAGCGACCCGAGGCCGATGTCGGCGAGGCGCGAGTCCTCGATCACGTTGCCGACGACGCGGTTGTCCCGTGGGTTCCACAGCACGGTGTCGGGGATGGTGGCGGGATCGGCGGTGGGCTCGCCCTTGGCCTCGCTGCAGGGCTGATCGTCGTCGGACGCGGGCGGCACGACGTCGTTGGCATCCTCCTCCGGGAAGGGCAACAGGCCGATCCCCGTGAGGTCGTGGTCGAAGATGCGGTTGCGTTCGATGATGTTGCCGACGCCGCCGGCCGGCAGGATGCCGTTGCCCATGGCCAGCAGGGCCACGTCGATGGCCGGCGAGTCCGCCTGATTGTTGGAGTACACGAGGTTGCCGACGATCGTGGTCTCGCGCTCCGGGTAGCACAGCTCGTAGCTGCCGGAGTTGGGCACGATCCCCGCCCGGTTGAAGCGGAACGTCGAGTTGACGATGAGCAGGTTGCCTCCGGAGTTGGTGCCGGAGTAGCCGAGCCCGTTGTGCTCGGCGACGATGTCGTCGATCACGGCGTCGCACGGGTAGCACTGGCCGATGTAGACGCCGGCGTCGGGGCTGCCCGACGTGAAGCTGTGCTCGATGAGGCCCTTCACGGAGTCGAAGGCGTAGATGCCGTAGTCGCCGATGCGATAGGTCGTGAGGTAGGACCCGCGGTAGCCCTCGACGCCGGTCCAGAAGAAGCCGTTCTTGGTGTAGTTGCGTGCGGTCATGTTCTCGATCGCCACGCCGGCGGCGCCCGTCACGCGGATGCCGTTGTCGAGCTCGAAGCCCCCGTCGAGGATCACCTCGTTGCGGTCGACGCCGCGGATCGTCAGCTCGTCGGTGGTGACGCTCACCGATTCCTCGTAGGCGCCCGGCTGGATGAGGATCAGGTCGCCGGGCTCGGCCGCATCGACCGCGGCCTGGATCGTGTCGTGGTCGTCGGGGACGTTGATCGTGCTGCCGTCGCTGCTGTCTCCCTCACCCTCGGCCGACCCGCCGTCATCGTCGTCGCCGCCACCGGCGGCGAGGGCCAAGGCACCAGCAAGCAGCACCGTGAACAGGCGTCGAATGGTGGGCATGCGCTTCTCCCGGGCTCAGCCGCTGACGACGATCGTCCCGATCATGCCAGCGTCGGTCGTGCCGTGGATCGAGCAGTAGTAGCGGTACACGCCCGCTTCGTCGAAGGTGTGCGAGTAGGAGGCGCCCGGCTGGAAGTCGTCGACCTCCACCCCCCAGTCGTCGCCGTCCACATGGAGGACGTTGTGCTCGTTGCGGCCCTTGTTGGTCCAGACGACCTCGGTGCCGACCGCCACCTCGATGTTCTCTGGACGGAACGAGTTGTCGAGGGCCGTGACCTCGGCGGGGTTGGTGTCGATGACAACGACGTCCTCGGGCACCGAGCCGTCGGACGAGCCGTCCGACGTGGAGAGCCCGCTGGCGCCGCCGGTGCTGTCGTCGTCGCCACAGGCGGCGAGCGAACCGGCGACGAGCACGAGGCCCAGGAGCGAGGCGGTGGTGCGCTTCATCGCTGCGAGAGAGTAGACGTGGCCTTACACCGTCAGGGAATCGGGGCTTGTTAGCGGCGACGGCGCCGACCTACGTAGCGTCGGCCGTCTGACGAAGCATCAGTGACAAACCCCAGGTCACAGCCGATCAGCGTCGCTTAGCCAGCAACCGGGACAGCAACGGGCACACACAGTGCCCCGGCGGTGCTCGCAACACCCCGGGGCCGGACACGGAGGGATCAGCTCCATGCCAACCCCAGAATCCCACGATGACGAACCGACCGTCGCCCCAACCACCCTCGAGCTGCTGCTCTCGCAGATCGATGAGCATTGTCGGCTGCTCGGCCTCGAGCTCGACCAGGTCGCCAAAGCCTGCGAGCAGCTTCACCCGGAACGGGCCCGTAGCTCCCGCAACGCCATCACGATGGCGTCGGTGATGATCGACGAGATCCGTCTGCGTGCCCACGCTCGCCCGCTCGACGAGGGGGAGCAGTGAATGCCCCGACGGACATCGTCGCCGCTACCGTTACTTCGCGGCTCTTCCAACCTTCCCGCGTTGTGTCTCTAGCCTCCGCAGTTGTCGGGAATGGTGCCGCCGTTGGTGTTGAGGATGGCGGTGATCATGCCTTCGTCGAACCCGTGAGGGTTGGCTACGGAGCCGGCGATCGTGAACATCCCGAACGCGGCGTTGGGGTTCGTCATGTTGCACGCGCCGGTGAGGCCGTATTGGGGTGTGGGTCCCGGCGTCGCCTCGGCAACGCTGGCACCTGCGCCGCTTGCTGCGAGTGTTAGGGCCGTCACGAGCAGGGTTCTCCGAATTGCACGCTTCATATGTTCCGCCTCCCTGTCCGCCAGTCGGCATCACTCGCGGTGCACCGACCTCGCCCACAGTAAGCCCTTGGGCTTAAGGATCACTGAAGGTGCTCATGCCGCTGGCCGGCGGTCGTTAGATCGACGGCATGGCCGGCCCGCGTGGGGGCCGGCCAGTATGTGGGCACGGAAGGCACAGGGAACAGGGATGGCGCGGTGTAAAGCAGAAGGCCGACAGAACGAGGCGAGCGGCGAGCAGAAGCGGCCGCGGTCGCTGCCTACCTGACGGCCCTGCGGGCACCGAAAGTGCCGGCACGCAGCCGCGCCAACCTTGAGAAGCGGCGAGCCCAGATCGAGCAGTGGATCGCCGAGGAATCCTCCCCCATCCGTGAGGTCGAGCTGATTCAGCAGCGTCTCGACATCGACGCTCAGCTTGCCACCCTGTTCGCGGCCGTGACCGCTGCGGCTGCCATCGCGGCACCGGCCGTCCTCGCCGGAATCTCGATATCCGCGGTCGACTGAGTCGCGGCGGCCTCGGACGGTGCGGGTGCGGGCCAGAAGGCGGTCTGCGCCCGGCCCGCCACCGCGATCCGGGACGCCTTGGCCGCGCCACGGCATGGCTGCCTTGGCGGGCGGCTGCTTGACCGGTATGCAGACGAAGGAAGCGAGCGACCTGCGCCGGTCGAGCCCGCTTGGCCTGAGGCCCGAGTGCAGTACCTACGGCCGGGCTCGTAGTACTGGGGGCGTACTCGTCTTTCGTACCACGGGACGATGTGGCCAGGGGGCAGGTGGTCGTACGGTCAGTTCATGGCCGAGATCTGCTTGCTTCCAGGGGGTGAGAGCCCGGCGTGTCCATGTGCTCGTCAAGCGGTCTCCAAGCTCGCGGCAACCGAGGTTCCGCAAGCTGGACCCATGGCACCGTTCACTAGCGACGACCTTCGACGCCGGCGCGGCGCGGACGTCGACCCCAGCACAGGCAGCCGGGTGCATGGCGTCGCCAAGGGCCATGGGGAGCCCGTGAGGCACCTGGTGATTTTCTCGGCTCCGATCGTCGGCATTGCCGGGCCGGGTTGGGGTGGCCCTGCGCCTTCTCGCCTAGTTGGCGTGTGACCTGGCGGCGGATTTCGTCAGCTAAGCACCGTGAGCGGGTCCCCCGGTGATGGGCGCGGGCCCACCTTGGCTGCTGCGTAGCCCCTTGCACCCGTCACTACACAAACGTATGTTCGTGTAGGTGGCTAGCAACTGGCGAGCCGGCTTCGACTACTCCCGACCTCGAGCCCGACGAGGGCCCCGGCCTCACCTGGCGGCAACTCACTCCCCGGCACTGGTCCGGGACTTGGAACACGAAGATCCGCGGCACCGTCACCCGCGACGGCGACGCCTGGGTCGCCTACCTCCGGCTCGAGGACCCGCCCGGCCTCTCACCCATCACCACCGTCGGCCGCTTCGACACCGTCGAGGCGGCGCAGGTCGCAGCCGACGAAGTGTGGGCGTCTCGGTGACTCCCCTCGGCGAATGACCCGGAGGCGGTTGGGGTAGGTCACGCACTCGACGGTCCCCCGGTGGGGCGGGCTCGGGGGACCGTCTCTCGCGCCGCAGATGCCGCTGGCCACCGAGGCGACGGCCCGCCCGTGAGGTGTGACCCGCATTCGCGTCGCACTAGGCGCCAGTGCCGTACCCATACGGCGGGTTTGGCGATCACGGTAGGGGACGCTGAGGCGTCACCATGAGCGGGCGGTCTCCTGGCTCGCATCCCAGCGCTCCAGGGGACCGTTCGCCTCACTGGTGGCGGTTCGGTGTCGGCCGGGAGGTATCGCGGCCGAACCGCTTTGCATGGTCTGGCGACTTCTAGGTAGGCAGCTCAAACCCGCCGATGAGCCACTCAGGGGGCGGGCCCCATGGCGAGCTTCTCCGACGAGGCAGGACGGCCAGACACGGGAGGCACCAGCGGGCGGCGCGACTTCATGTGGAAGGCGGCCGTCGTCAGCACCGGCGTTCGTCGCGCCCACGACCATCATCGTGGATGCGGCGGACGCCCAGGCACTCACCAGCCCACCGCCCGAGCCACCCGGACGGCCGGGCTCGCCCCCGAGCGACGTCGGTAGTCCCCCGGCACGTTGACTCCACGCCCCACCGGCACCCAGCGCCCGCTCAGGCACCAGGCAGCCGGGCAACCGGGCGCACCGCGCTACCCCGCATCGGCGCGGACCTCGATCGTCTCGTCGTGGCTGGGCTGGCCGCCATAGCCGGAGGGGCGGCGCTCGTGCTCTGGAGCGCCGAAGCCAAGTCCGCGAGCTCCAAGGCTGCTGACTCCACGTCCAAGACATCCCCCCAGTAACAGGCGACAGGCCCGACACGATCTCTACGTGAACGGCTCAACCGCCGCTGAGCCGTCCCGAGGGCCCGGGGCAGGAACATGCCGGGGAATGGGCGGGCGTCCCCGGCTCCGCTCGGGCCTACGCGGCGGGCGCCGCGGGCAACCATCCGGGTACTACCGGACCCCCGGATCGCCCTCGGACGCCTGAGCGTCTCTCCCGAGGTCCGTGCACTCACAGCCCTCCGAACAGATCGGAGACCCGTCCGACGTCCACTCGTGGTCGGCGACGGGATGACCGCAGCTGCAGTCGCCGAGCCCGGCTCTCGGGTCGATCTCGCCGGATTCACTCATCCTCACCGACGCTAGGCGCCGGTCTCCACAAGACGCCAGGACGACCGCTATCAGGACCTATCAGCGGTCAGCGGGCTCCGGTGGGTAGAGGTGATGTCTCCGGACACACACCTATCGGCATCCCTGAAGGAGTGGGCTGTGTCGATGGCGGGTTCGCCGGGAGTTGTGGGGTGGTGGCGTTGTTGAGCCGGGTTGGTTCCTGTGTGGGGACGGGCGCCGACGCGGAGCGGGGGTCAAGGCTGGCCGGGGGCCAGCCCCGGAGGGGCTTGGCGTTGACGCCGGCGAGGAGCGGCGCAGGCTGATCACCCTGGATCGGCGGCTATCAGCTCCCGGGGGTGGGGTGGGTTGGGTTCAACGCACCGTGGTTCCTCGACCTGAGGGGTGGCAGCGGCTCGGCTACCGGGCATCGCTTCGCCGACCGGGTGGTGAGCATGGTGGGTTCCGGCCACGACCAGACGGGCTCAAGCAGATCATCGACCTCGCCGCCGCTGGCGGGGGCCCTGCCGATCACGGGCTCGCGTCGGGCCGTGTCCGAGTCATCTTGAACCGCCTCGGGATTCGTGGAGGTGGTCTGCCGGGGCCTTTCGTGGAGTCGGGTAGTTGGAATGTGATGCTGCTGTCCTGAAGGAGGACGGCATGGGGAGGAGGGGCTACCCGCCGGAGTTTCGGCGTCGTGTGCTCGATCTGATCGAGGCTGGGCGCAAGGTCGCCGAGGTGGCCGACGATCTGGGGATCAGCGACCAGACGATCTACACGTGGCGCCGCCAGGACCGCATCGACCGCGGGCTCGAGGCGGGGCTGAGCTCGGCGGAGAAGGCCGAGCTCGTCGCGGCGCGCAAGCGGATCCGGGAACTCGAGGCGGAGCTGGCGGTGCACCGCCGGGCGACGGAGTTGCTCAAGGGTGGAGCAGACCCAAAAGGCGGTTCGCGGCCATCGACGTGTTGGTCGCCGAGGGCCTCCCCGCGCAGCTCGCGTGCCGAGTCCTCGACGTATCCGAGTCCGGGTTCTACGCCTGGCGTTCACGGCCTCCTTCGGAACGAGAGGTCCGTCACGCCTGGCTCACCGACCTGATCCGCCAGATCCACGTTGACTTCCGCGGCGTGTACGGCTACCGGCGGGTGGACGCCGAGCTCACCCTCGGCCACGGCCTCGCGGTCGGCGAGGAAGCCGTGTGGCTGTTGATGGGCAAGGCCGGCCTGCAGGGCCTGACCGGCCGACCGAAGTACCGGCGCATCCCCAACCAGCCCACCGCCAGCGACCTCGTCGACCGTGACTTCGCCCGCAACGACCCGGACCGCCTCTGGGTGACCGACATCACCGAGCACCCCACCCGGGAAGGCAAGGTGTAGTGCGCCGTCGTGCTCGACGTGTTCTCCCGACGAGTGGTCGGCTGGTCGATCGACTCGTCCCAGAACGCCGCGCTTGTCACCAACGCGCTCGGCATGGCGATCGGCCAGCGACACCCGACCGACGGGACCGTCATCCACTCGGACCAGGGCAATTCACCTCATGGGCGTTCACCCGCCGGGCAATCGACTCGGGCCTGCTGCCATCGATGGGCTCGATCGGGGACTGCTACGACAACGCCGTCATCGAATCGTTCTGGAGCCGCATGCAAGTCGAGCTCCTCGACCGGAACCGCTGGCGCACCAGAATCGAGCTCGCCAACGCGATCTTCGAGTACCTCGAGATCTTCCACAACCGCCAGCGCCGACACTCGGCGCTTGGCATGCTCACACCCGTCGAGTTCGAAGCCGTCTATCAACCAACGACAGCGGCATGAAATCCAGTCAGCCGACTCCACGGAACCCACGGCAC
>JBKPHE010000121.1:0-4533 GCA_046744485.1 Actinomycetota bacterium
GCACGCGGTGGAGACGCCGCTCTCGACCAGCGCCGTCAGCGTGGGGTCGACGTCCACCTTCCCCGCGGGCCGGCGGGTCGAGCCGAAGGCGACCAGCGTGGCGGTGTCGAGGCGCAGGTCGTGCGGCGCCCGGCGGAAGAATTCGGCGTCACGCGGGTTGGCCTGCGGGTAGCCGCCCTCGATCCAGCGGACGCCCAGCCAGTCGAGCTGCTCCGCCACCCGCAGCTTGTCCTCGACCGACAGGGAGATTCCCTCGAACTGGGCACCGTCCCGCAGCGTGGTGTCGAAGATGTCGACCGGCGAGAGCGTCTCCACCGATCCGCCGGCTGTCGATACGTCAGTGGACATGCTCGACCCAGTCCTTGTACCTGTCGACCTGGCCCCGCACCACGCGGCCGTACTCCTCGCCGATCGCCAGGGTCATGGGCCCTGGGCACGGCAGCTCCCGGTCATCGACCGAGCGGACCGAGGACACCTCGGCCGCGGTGCCACACACGAACATCTCCTCGGCGATGTACAGGTCGCTGCGCGACAGGTCGCCCAGCTCGACGTCGAACCCCAGGTCGCGGGCGATCGCCATGACCGTGCTCTGGGTGATGCCCTCGAGGGCCCCGGCCGACAGCGGTGGGCTGATGAGCTTGCCGTGGCGGGCGACGAACACGTTCTCGCCGGTGCACTCGGACACGAAGCCGGCGCGGTTGAGGAGCAGGGCCTCGTCGTAGCCGGCCTTGAGGGCCTCGACCTTCGCCAGCGAGCTGTTCACGTAGTTGCCGGTGGTCTTGGCGGCCGGCGGCATGATGTTGTGATCGTGGCGTGCCCATGACGAGATTTTCATGCGGACGCCCTTCGTCAGGGCGTCATCGCCGAGGTATGCGCCCCAGGGCCAACACGCGACGGCCACGTCGACAGAGCAGGGCAACGTGTTGAGTCCCATCTCGCCGTAGCCGTAGTAGGCGATGGGACGGACGTAGCACGAGGGCAGACCGGTCGAGCGGACGGTGTCCTTGACCGCCTGCACCATCTCGTCGACGGAGTACGGCAGCGGCATCATCAGGATCCGCGCCGATTGGTCCATGCGGCGCATGTGGTCGGTGAGGCGGAACACGGCCGGGCCGTCGTCGGTCTCGTAGGCGCGGATGCCCTCGAAGACCCCCATGCCGTAGTGGAGCGTGTGCGTGAGGATGTGGATCTTGGCGTCGTCCCACGGGATCAGCTCGCCGTTGAACCAGATCTTCTCGGTGGGCGTGATGGGCATGGTGCTGGGATCCCCTTGTGTCGTGGTTCAGACGCGACCGGCGATGGCGTCGCCGATCTCGGAGGTGGTTCCGGCGAGCGCCGACGGGTCGGCGCAGGCCTTGCGGATACGGCCGGCGGCGTCGGCCTCGCCCAGGAAGTCGAGCATCATGGCCGCCGACAGCACCGTGGCCACCGGGTTGGCCTTGGATTGCCCGGCGATGTCGGGCGCCGACCCGTGCACGGGCTCGAACATGGACGGACCGGTGCGCGCCGGGTTGAGGTTGCCGGAGGCGGCGAACCCGATGCCGCCCGAGACCGCGCCGGCGAGGTCGGTGAGGATGTCGCCGAACAGGTTGTCGGTGACGATCACGTCGTAGCGCGCCGGATCCTGCACGAGGTAGATGCAGGCGGCATCGACGTGGTTGTAGGCGGTGCCGACGTCCGGGTGCTCGACACCAACCTCGGTGAACGCACGCTGCCAGAGGTCGCCGGCGAACGTGAGCACATTGGTCTTGTGGACCAGCGTGACGTGCTTGCGGGGGCGTTGGCTCGCCAGCTCGAATGCGTAGCGGGCGCAGCGCTCGACACCCATGCGGGTGTTGACCGAGCCCTGGGTGGCCACCTCGTGGGGGGTGCCCTTGCGCAGGACCCCGCCCTCGCCGACGTAGGGGCCCTCGGTGTTCTCCCGGATGACCACGATGTCGATGCCCTGGTCGGTATCGAGGAACGGCCGCTGGTTGATGTAGAGGTCGAGATCGAAGCGCAGCTTGAGCAGCAGTCCCCGCTCGATCACGCCCGGGGGGACGTCGGGGGTGCCGACGGCGCCGAGCAGCAGCCCGTCCAGCGCGCGCCACTCGTCGAGCACGCTGTCGGGCAGGATCGTGCCGTCGCGCAGATAGCGGGCGCCGCCGAGGTCGTAGTCCACCGTCTCGAGAGCGACGCCCGTGGCCCGGACGACCTTGAGGGCCTCGGCGATGACCTCGGGGCCGATGCCGTCCCCGCCGATGACTCCGATTCGGTGGCTCACTGTTTCTCCGCGTGGGTGGATTCTGGGCCGATAAATGACAAACCGCCCACCGATGGTGGACGGTCGGAAGCGCACGTCGACGGCCGACGCGCGCTACACGATGATGATTACCGAAGCGGCAAGGGAACGCACGGCGGCAAGTGTTCACCGAAGCGCCAAGCGGCGTCAACCGCGATGGCGAGCGCCGGGACGCTGGTCGTTGGCCGCCCCGTCACGAGGTCCTAGCCTGGTGCGTCTATGGCACAGACCCACCACCTCTCGCAGGCTGCGTATGACCGCCTCAAGGCGGAGTATCAGGACCTGACGACACGCGGCCGGGTCGAGATCGCTCGCAAGATCGAGGCGGCCCGGGAGCTCGGCGACCTCTCCGAGAACGGTGACTACCACGCCGCCAAGGAGGAGCAGGGCAAGATGGAGGGCCGCATCCGCCAGCTCTCCGCGATGCTCGAGAACGCCGAGATCGTCCAGGGCGACAACGGTGAGCACGTGTCGCACGGCTCGGTGGTCGCCATCCGCTACGCCGGCGACGACGAGGTCGAGCGCTACCTCGTCGGTTCGATCGAGGAACGCCACGACGACCTGGAGGTGATCAGCCCGTCGTCGCCCCTGGGTGAGGCCCTCATCGGCTCCGGACCCGGCGACTCGGTGACGTTCACGGCGCCCACGGGAGCCGAGCTGCAGGTCGAGATCGTCTCGGTCGACTGACGGCCCTTGGCGCCGAAGTGGTTGCTGGCCAACCACGTCGGCGCCAGGAGTGGGTGGAGCAAGGCGGCGACGATCGGAGCGTCAGCGACCCGGGCTGGGCGAATGCTGTCCAGGTCGACGCGGCTCCGACCCTGTCACGCCCCGGACGGGAGGTAGGCGCCCGGGTCGGCGGCGAACGCACGCAGGCAGCCGGTCCCACAGAACCAGTAGCGCGTGCCCCCGTGGTCGAGGTGCAGGGCGGTGTCGTCGGCGACCACCGACATGCCGCACACCAGGTCGGTGACGACCTCCCGTCGTGCCGTCGGCTCCTCGGCGGCCGTGGTGGCCGCGGTCGACGACCCGGCCATGCCCGACAGACGCGGGCGGCGCGCCACGATCTCCGCCAGGATCGACAGCGCCACTTCCCGCGGGGTGCGGGCGCCGATGTCGAGCCCGGCGGGCGTGTGCACCGAGGCCCGCTGGACGTCGTCGAGCTCGAGCGCAGCCACTACCGCCTCACCCCGCTTGCGGCTGGCCACGAGGCCCACGTACGGCGCGCCCGCGCGCACGGCGGCCTCCAAGACCGGCTCCTCGTCGCGGCCGTGGGACGCCACGACGACCGCTGCCGGCGGGGCGCCCACCTCCCCGCCGACGGCCTCGCTCGCCCCTTCCAGAACCTCGAAGCCCACGCGCTCCGCCAGCGCGGCCAGGGCGGCCGCGATCGGCGACGCCCCGTGGACGACGATGGTCGGCGCAGGGATCACGGGCTCCAGGAAGATCTCCAGGGTCCCGCCCGAGAGGCACGGGTTCACGACGGTCAGCGTGCCCTCCGGCTCCGACGCGCCCGGGTCGCCGGCGTCGCCCGCGGCGGAGATGCGCAGCAGCAGCGACTCGCCGGAGTCGAGCAGCGACAGGCCCTGCGCCCGCACCGTCGACTCCGCGCACGCTCCCCCGACGAAGCCCTCGATCGTGCCGTCGGGCAGGACCACCGCCTCGTCGCCCGGCTTGGCCGATGTCGGCCGCTCGGCGCGCACGACCCGGGCGTGCACGAACGGGACCCGATCCCGCCGCAACTCGGCAGCCCGGGCCTCGACCTCGGGGTTCACGTTATGGCGAGGTCGGTACGCATCGGCCGTCCCTGCATGGCCAGCCAGACCTGCGCCGGTGTGAGCGGCATGTCGGCGTGCAGCACCCCGAACGGCTTCAGCGCGTCGATCACCGCGTTGACCACCGCGGCGGGCGACCCGACCGTGGCGGACTCGCCGACACCCTTGCAGCCGAGTGGGTGGTGGGGCGACGGCGTGACCGTCTCACCCAGCTCCCAGGTGGGACACTCCAGCGCCGTCGGCAGCAGGTAGTCCATGAACGACCCGCCCAGGCAGTTGCCGTCCTCGTCGAAGGCGATGGCCTCCATGAGCGCCATGCCCACGCCGTCGGCGAGGCCCCCGTGGATCTGGCCCTCGACGATCATGGGGTTGATGCGCGGCCCGCAGTCATCCACCGCCACGAACCGCCGCACCTTCACCTGCCCGGTGCCGGGGTCGACGTCGACCACGCAGATGTACGCCCCGAACGGGTAGGTCAGG
>JBKPHE010000239.1:0-18398 GCA_046744485.1 Actinomycetota bacterium
ACCATGAAGAACGGGATGGTGGGCAGCCCGATGCGCCGCCCCAGGCGAGCCAGCAGCCCAGCGGCCAGGAACGCACCGCCGACGGCGACCAGCGTGTCACCCACTGGCCGCTCCGATCACGTGCTGGGTGAAGGCGGCGAGGTCCTCAGGGCGCCCGACGACGACCAGGCGATCGCCGGCGCGCAGCACCTCGGTGGGTTCGGGAGCGATGATGGTGCCGGCATCACGTGCCACCGCCGCCACCGTCATCCGGGTGCGGCGCCGGATCTCCAGCTCCGCGATGCTCCGGTCGGCGCCGGGCGAATCCGGGCGCAGCGTCATCCAGTCGATGAGGATGTCGCCGATGACGGCCTCCATCTCCTCCACGACCGCCGGCGTGAAGTAGGCGCCGCTGAGCACGGCGCCGAGGGTGCGGGCCTGGCGGTCGGTGAGGGCCAGCGTGGCCTGCGGCGTGTCGGCGTCGGCGGCCATCACGTACAGGTCGCGGCGGCCCGAATGGTGGATGACGACGACGGCGGAGCCGCCGTCTCGACCGGCGAGCCGGTAGCGGCGGCCGATGCCCGGGAGCTCCTGTTCCTCGATCTCGTTGCTCATGGCAGGTCCTCTCGTGGTGTGCGGTCGATATCGCGACAGCGGCGCCGACGGGCGCAGTCTCCCGGGAGCCGGGGCGACGCGGCGGGGCCGGTCGGTGCGCTGCGGGTCAGATGGCAGGCGCGAGTGGAGGCGCGCGCCGACCACCCGGTCCGGCCCACGCCAGCGGGCCGCGCGCGGGTAGGTCGTCGCCCGCACGCCGGCAGGACCAGAGGCAGGCGCGCCCGCACGCGAGGCCGGCGGCCAGCGCGACGACTGCGAGCACCACCGCTCGCGCCGTTGCGACACCGGGGCCGGGCCCGACGGTCGGGGTGCGAGGGGGTAGGACGCCAACCGTCTGGGCGCCGTGGACGGTGTCGTTCGTCAGCAGCGCCGCGGCCGACTGCGTCGAGGGTCGGTGCGCGTCGGCGCCGACGGTCGTGACGATCTCCAGCCCGGTGATCCCGACGACGGCCACGGCCAGGATCGCGACCACGACGAACCGGGCCGCGCTGGGTCGCGCCGAGCGGGTCACGCCGACCGGGTCACGCCGACAGGCGGCGCTCGATGGCGTCGAGGCGGCTCAGGATCTGGTCCAGCGTCGACGGGGGCGGAGTGGAACTCGACTCCTTGACCTGCTGTGCGACGAACGCCGGAAGGGCCATCACCACCGCCAGCCGGGTCGTGTGCAACTCGATCCCCATGCGGCGGAGCACCTTGCTCGCCAGCCCCTCCTCCGTGGCCAGCAGCCCCAGCAGGAGATGCTCCGAGCCGATGTAGTTGTGCCCGAGGCGCAGGGCCTCCTTGGCGGTGAGCTCGAGTGCTCGTTTGGACAGAGGCGTGAAGCGCAGGTGCCCCGCTGCCGGGCCCTTGCTCGCCGGGCCCATCGATGCGCGCAGCTCGGCGCGCAGGCCGTCGGCATCGACGTCGAGGTCCGCAAGCACCTTGACGGCCAGGTTGCCGCCCTCGTCGAGGATGCCGATGAGCACATGCTCGGTGCCGACGTGGCTGTGCTCCGAGCTGCGCGCGACGTCCTGTGCCAACGACATGACCTTCCGCGCCCGGGGGGTGAAGCGGCCGAACATCCCCACGCCGGGCAGCCCGTCGGGCGGCGCGTCCTCGGCGTTCCTGGCGGCGGTGACGTCGCGGACGGCGCGCTCGAGGGCCGCCTGGCACACGGCCGACACCGGGATCTGGGTCTCCTTTACGGCCGCGGCCAGTTCGTCGGGCAGGTAGACGTTGACCTTGGGCATGGGGTCATACTGGGTGCATATGACCCCATTGTCAACACAGGCTGGGGGGTGGCCTCAGCTGCAGCCGCTGGTGCTGCCGCAGGAGGGGCAGGCGTGGCACGAACCCGCCCGCTGCATCTGCACGCCGCACTGCATGCAGTACGGGGCGTCGACGTTGGAGGCAACCACCGGGCGTATCACCGGATTGGCCGTCCCCGTTGGCTTGCCGGCGTCGGTGACACCCGCCCGCTCCAGCAGCGACGGCTCCTTGGGCGCACCATGGCTGTCGAACAGCGTCGGTGACGACGAGTCGATCGACGGCGGGTCGGCCGGCACGTCCTGGCCTTGACGCGTCTCCACGACGGTCTCCTCGACGCCCGGCAGCGTCGGCTGGGTTCGCTCCCCGGTGGTGAGGATGCCGAGCTCGGCCCGTTCCTCGTAGCTGAGGTAATCGACCGCCAGGCGGCGGAAGATGTAGTCGAGAATCGAGGTGGCGATGCGCAGCTCCGCATCGTCGGTGATCCCGGCCGGCTCGAAGCGGGTGTTGGTGAACGCCTCGACGAAGCTGCGGAGCGGAACCCCGTACTGCAAGCCGTAGCTGACCGAGATCGAGAAGGCGTCCATGATCCCGGCCAGGGTCGAGCCCTGCTTCGACACCTTGAGGAAGATCTCGCCGGGCCGGCCATCGGTGTACTCCCCCACGGTGACGAAGCCCTTGCAGTCGGCCACCCGGAACTCGAACGTCCTCGACGTGCGGTTGCGGGGCAACTTCTCGCGCACCGGTTGCTTGATGATCTTCTCGATCACCTGGGTCGCACCGGCGCCCGCATCGAGCGACACCGCAGCCTCCTTCTTGGTCGTCGACAGGGGCTGGCCCACCTTGCAGTTGTCCCGGTAGATGGCAATGGCCTTGACCCCCATCCGCCAGGCATCGATGTGCAGCTGCTCGACGTCCTCGACCGACACGTCCTCGGGCATGTTGACGGTCTTGGAGATGGCGCCCGAGATGAACGGCTGGACCGCTGCCATCATCCGCACGTGGCCCGTGTAGTGGATGGTGTTGTCGCCCATGGAGCAGGCGAACACCGGCAGGTGCTCGGTCATCAGGTGGGGGGCGCCGAGGATCGACTTGTGCTCGTCGATGTGGGCGACGATGTCATCGATCTCGCCCGGGCCGTAGCCGAGCTGCTCCAGTGCCCGGGGCACGGTCTGGTTGACGATCGACATCGTGCCGCCGCCCACCAGCTTCTTGGTCTTCACGAGGCCGAGATCGGGCTCGATCCCGGTGGTGTCGCAGTCCATCATCAGGCCGATGGTGCCGGTGGGCGCCAAGACCGAGGCCTGGCTGTTGCGCACGCCGTACCGCTCCCCCAGCTCGCAGGCCATGTCCCAGCTCTCCTGGGCGGCCGACAGCAGGTTGGGCTCGACGAGCTCCTCGTCGATCCTCGAGGCCGCCTCCTGGTGCTGGCGCAGCACGCGCAGCATGTGCTCGCGGTTCTCGGCGAACCCGGCGAACGGGCCCATGCGGGAGGCGGTGCGGGCCGACACCTCGTAGGCGTGCCCCGTCATGAGCGACGTGATCGCGGCGCCGTAGGCCCGGCCGGCGTCGCTGTCATAGGGCAGGCCGAGCGCCATGAGCAGCGCGCCGAGGTTGGCGTAGCCGAGGCCGAGCTGGCGGAACCGCCGGGACGTGTCGGCGATCGGCTCGGTCGGGTAGTCGGCCCGGCCGACCAGGATCTCCTGCCCCGTGAGCATGATGTCTACGGCGTGACGGAAGCCGTCGACGTCGAAGCTCTGGTCGTCGGCGAGGAACTTCAACAGGTTGAGGCTCGCGAGATTGCACGCCGAGTCGTCGAGGTGCATGTACTCGCTGCACGGGTTGCTCCCGTTGATCCGCCCGGTGTTGGCGGCGGTGTGCCAGTGGTTGATGGTCGTGTCGAACTGCATGCCGGGATCGGCGCACTCCCACGCCGCCTGGGCGATCTGCCGGAACAGCTCCCGGGCCTTCACGGTGCGGAACACCGCGCCGGTGGTGGCCTCGCGGAGGCTCCAGTCGGCGTCGTCCACGACCGCCTGCATGAACTCGTCGGTCACCCGGACCGAGTTGTTGGCGTTCTGGTATTGGATCGAGTGCGAGTCACGGCCGTCGAGGTCCATGTCGAAGCCGGCGTCGCGCAGCACCCGGGCCTTGCGCTCCTCGAGCGCCTTGCACCAGATGAACTCCTCGACGTCGGGGTGGTCGATGTCGAGGATGACCATCTTGGCGGCCCGGCGGGTCTTGCCCCCGGACTTGATGGTGCCGGCAGAGGCGTCGGCACCCCGCATGAAGCTCACGGGACCCGAGGCCGTGCCGCCGCCCCGCAGCAACTCGACCGACGAGCGGATGCGGGACAGGTTGACGCCGGCGCCCGAGCCGCCCTTGAAGATGATTCCTTCCTCTCGGTACCAGTTGAGGATCGAGTCCATCGAGTCGTCGACCGAGAGGATGAAGCACGCGCTCGCCTGCTGCGGCACGCCGTTGACGCCGATGTTGAACCACACAGGGCTGTTGAACGCCGCCTTCTGGGTGACCAGCAGGTGCTTGAGCTCGGCGTTGAAGGTGTCAGCCTCGCGCTCGTCGACGAAGTACCCGCCCTCGACCCCCCACCGCGTGATGGTGTCGGCCACCCGGTCGACCACCTGCCGCAACGACCACTCGCGCTCGGGCATGCCGAGCGTCCCCCGGAAGTACTTCTGGGCGACGATGTTCGTGGCGTTCAGTGACCAGGACACCGGGAACTCGACGTCGCGCTGCTCGAAGGCCACCGAGCCGTCGCGGAAGTTGGTGATCCGGGCGTCGCGCCGTTCCCACTCGAACTCGTCGTAGGGGTGTACACCCTCGGTCGTGAAGTGCCGACCGAGGCCGATGCCCGCCTGCTCGGGAGCGAGAGCCATGAGTTCCTCCAGGTCAGTGGGTCGAGCTGGTTGGGGAGACGAGACCGAGGGCCTGAACCACTAGTTGTAGGGGGCTGAAGCCGCCGAGCGACCCTCGAACCCCAAGATGTGGGACGTAATTACAGCATGTGTAATTACACCCGTCAATGGATTGTCGGCGCTCGATGGCCGACTGAGCCGACCTACTGGCCGCGGAGGTGCAACGCCTGGAACCGTCGCATGCTTCCCGGCCGACGGCGTGCGTGCCGTCCTCCTCCGCCGGCCGCCCAGCGCCCGATCCGTGTGCCGCGGCCCGTGCGGACCGTGCCCGGCGCGGACTCGCAGGTTGAGCCGCAGGCGACGGTCGCCGCCGGGTGGCGACGAACCGCTTCCCACCTCTCAAGGAGCCGCTCAGCCCACCACAGACACGGAAGCGACAGCCACCATTCCGCTCGTCCGCGCCGGGGCACGTTGCACCCTCGCCAAACTATGGGGCCGAGGTTGTGGACGACCAGAGGACGAGGCTGTGAATTACAGGTGGATTTCTTGGACTCTCATCCACAGATCCGGGCCGGCATGCATGGAGGCCTGCAGGCGTCGGCCCCGGTAGCGTCCCGTCGTGCGCATGCTCTGGCCCACCGAGCGCGGCAAGGGGGTCGAGCGCGCCGGGAACGCAGCCGTCGGCCACGAGGTCGATGGCCTCGACCGCGTGGATCGCCTCGACGACGTCGACCCGGCCGATGTCTACGGAGCCGACAGCCGTCCGCCGTTCGGCGATCGCCCCTGGGTGCTCGTCAACATGATCGCCAGCGTCGACGGCGCCGCCACCGACCCCACCGGCCGGTCAGCGGGGCTGGGGGGACCGGCCGACCTACGGGTCTTCTCGGCGATCCGGGGAGTGGCTGACATCGTGCTGGCGGGCGCCGGAACCGTCCGCACGGAGCGATACGGCCCCGCCCGCATGCTCCCGTCCCAGGAGGAGGCACGGCGCATCCGCGGCCAGTCGCCCCGACCCCGCATCGCGGTCGTCACACGCTCGCTGGCCCTCGACCTCGAGCTCCCGCTCTTCCGCGAGGCGAGCGAGGAGTATCGGCCCATCGTGATCACCACCACTGCCGGCCTGGACCGCGTCCGCAGCAGCGGTGGCGCCATCGCCACGCGTGACCTGGCCATGGTGGCCGAGATCGTCGTGGCCGGTGACCAGTCCGTCGACTGGGAAACGGCGCTGCGGGCATTGCGCACCACCGCCCGCGCCGGCGTCTTGCTCGTGGAAGGCGGCCCCAACACCAACGCCCAGCTGGTGGCGGCCGACCTCGTCGACGAGCTCTGCCTCACCGTCTCGCCCCAACTCGCCGGGGCCGACGGCCTCCGGATCCTGAGCGGCTTCGATGCGGATGCGCCACCGCGCTTGATGCTCGACCGCGTGCTCCTCGAGGACGACTACCTCTTCCTGCGTTACCTGCGAGTGCGCGCCGGGGCCTGATCGCTCCACGATCGGCACGCCCCGCCGTGCGCAGGGGCGGCCTCCCGGGATGCGGCCAGATCGGCGTGCCGTGGGGCGGCCTGCCCGGCGGCGTCGACGCCGCTGGTCGGCCCGATCAGTGGGCCTTCGGCGCCGTCCGCTTGGTGAGCAGCGTGAGCTCCCGCTCGAAGTCCGACAGGTCGTCGAAGCCCTTGTACACCGAGGCGAAACGCACCGCGGCAACCGGATCGAGCTCGCGTAGGTGCTCGAGCACCGCCCTACCCACACGCTCGCTCGTGACCTCGGCACCCGGCAGCTGCCGCACCTCGTCCTCCACGGCGGCGGCGAGCGCCTCCACCTCGCCGTCCGCGACCGGGCGTGCCTTCACCGCCGCGTTGAGGCCTGCGATCACCTTGGCACGGTCGAACGGCTCGCGATCTCCCGAGCGCTTGATCACTGTGAGCACCACCGCCTCCGGCCGCTCGAAGGTGGTGAAGCGGTGGCCGCACGCCAGGCACTGGCGGCGCCGCCGGATGGTGCCGCCGTCGTCGGATTGGCGCGAATCGATCACCTTCGAATCGAGATGACCGCAGGCCGAGCACCGCACGCTCGGAAACATATCGGGTGCCCGGGGCACCGATTCCGTACGCCGTACCACCGCGTCGCAGCCAGGAGCACCGCCGGCGACGACTACACGCCGCTGGCAGGTTGCGTTCCGCTCGTCGGGCTCGACGGCCGTGTCGTCAGTCCGGGCGGATGATGAGGCGCTCTCCCACCTGGAGGTCGGGCCCGCCGTTGATGTCGCGAAGGACGTCCACCACCGGCCGGGGATCGGAGTCGGGGGCGATCGCCGCGGCGATGGACCACAGCGTGTCACCGGGTTTCACAACGTAGGTCTGCCCCGCCGTGGGCGACAGGGCCGGGGCATCGATCGGTTGGGGTGAGGTCGGCTCGACCGAGGTGGCCGCGCCGAGCAGGGCACGCCCGGCGGTGGCGATGCCGCCCATCAGCGCGACGGCCATGAGCAGCGCGACCAACCGCCGGCGCCGGATCCGTGTCGGGCGATCGGGCAGCGCTCTCGGCACTGATCGGGGCGGGAGGGGCTCGACACGCGCGAGGTCGACACGCCGAGGACGGGTGTGGGTGGCACGCCGGCGCGACGGGACCGGCGGGCCCGGTGCTCGGGCAGGGCCCCGGGCCGGCTCGTCGGGTTGAGGTAGGAGGATCGCAACCATCGACCTGATTCTCCTGAGCGGGTGTGACATTTAGGGCGTTCGGTGCGAGAACCCGTGGTGGACCGGCCCACAAGCCGCAGCCGAACGCCCGTTCGTCACGAGGTAAGCACGAACCTCCGTTCGGGTCAACACCTTTTGCGAACGGGTGTTTGCCCTTCGCCATGCGGGATGGTACCGTCCCGCCGGAACACATGTTCGGCCCTCGCCCGGGTCGGTCCGGGCCTCACGAAGCAACCGATGCCGCCGCGCCAGACGTCGGCGGCATCCTCCACCAAGGAGCTTGCGATGCCCCCCACGACACTGACCGCCCGGCAGCGAGAAGTCCTCGAGATCATCGAGCAACACATGCGGGAGCGCGGCTATCCACCGTCGGTGCGCGAGATCGGTGAGGCGGTCGGCCTCACCTCGCCGTCGACCGTGCATGCGCATCTGGCGGCACTCCAACGCCGCGGTTACCTGCGGCGTGACCCCACGAAGCCCCGAGCGATCGAGGTCCGGTGGGACCCCAACTCCGACGCCGCCATCGAGCGCCGCCCCGTGCGACACGTCCCGCTGTTGGGCGATGTCGCCGCCGGCACCAATGTCCTGGCCCAGGAGAACGTCGAGGAGGTGCTGCCGCTGCCGGCCGACTTCACCGGCGAGGGCGACCTGTTCATGCTGAGGGTCCGGGGCGATTCCATGATTGAGGCCGGCATCCTCGATGGTGACTTCGTCGTGTGCCGGTCACAGTCGAAGGCCGAGAACGGCGACATCGTCGTGGCCGGCATCCCGGGTGACGAGGCGACGGTCAAGACGTTTACCACGCAGGGCAAGTCGGTGGTGCTGCTGCCCGCCAACGCGCGGCTCGAGCCGATGGAGTTCGCGCCCGAGGACGTCAACGTGTTCGGCCGGGTCGTCACCGTGTTGCGGCGACTCTGATCAGACGCCGTTACCCAACAGGTCGCCGAGGGCGCCAAAGACGGCGTCGAGCGACGCTCGGTCCACATGCTCGTCCCTCGAGTGGGCCAGCTCCGAGTCGCCGGGCCCGAAGTTGACAGCGGGGATGCCGGCCGCGGCGAACCGGCTGACGTCGGTCCAGCCCAGCTTGGCCCTGACCTGCAGGCCGTTGCGCTGGCGCAGCGCTGACAGCAATGGGTGCGCCAGCCCGGGAGGCGCCGCGTCGGCTACGTCGACCACCGCCACGGTGTCGCCGTCGGCGAGATGCGGCGCTAGCACGTCTTCGACGTGCGCCAGTGCCTCGTCCCTGGTCCGGTCGGGTGCGAACCGGTGGTTGAGCGTGACGACTGCTTGGTCCGGAACGACGTTGCCCGCCACGCCGCCCTCGACGAACACGGCCTGTAGGGCTTCGTGATACGCGCAACCGTCCAACACCGGGCGCCGGGGAACGTGGTCATCGAGCGCCGCCAGCAGCCGACCCGCACGGTGGAGGGCATTGCGTCCCATCCACGGGCGGGCGGTGTGTGCCCGCGCACCGCGGAGCTCCACACGGACGCGCATGGTGCCCTGGCATCCCACCTCGAGGGCGGCCCCCGTGGGCTCGCCGAGGACGGCAGCGTCACCCGCCACGAGATCGGGCCGCCGGGCGAAAAGATGGCCGAGGCCGTTGTGATCGGCAGCCAGCTCCTCCCCCGCGTAGAAGATCCACGTGACGTCGATTGCTGGGTCGGGCAGCGCTGCCGCCAGCTCCAGCATCACCGCCAATCCGCCCTTCATGTCGGCGGCGCCCAGCCCCCACAGCACGTCGTCCCGGATCTCGGGTGTGCCATTGCCGTTGGCCGGAACCGTGTCGAGGTGACCCGCGACCACCAGCCGGATGCCTCGACCGGCCGTCGTTCGCGCCACCACGTTGTCACCGAGCCGGTCGACCTCGACATGTCCCAGCGCTCGAAGCCGCGCCTCGACGTGATCCGCCAACGCCGCCTCGCGGTGGCTCTCGGAGGGGATGGCAACGAGATCGGCGGTCCGCGCCAGCAGGTCGATCACGCCCGCAGGCTACGGCCCGGCGACCCCTGCGAGCCTCTCGCCGGGCCCAGCGCGCCGCGCCTACCGTGGCGCGCCGTGACCGACGCACATGCATCCGCTCCCGGTGCCTGGGGTGTGGGACTGGCCACGTTCACCGCCGACGATCGCGTGCTCGACACCTGGTACCCCTCCCCTGCGCTTTCCTCACCCACGGAGACGACCGCGGAGGCCGCCGGGCTGGGCGCCGAGACTCCGGGGTCCGTGCGGCTGGACCCGGAGACGGCCAGCGAGCTGCTGGGCGTCGACGTGGTGGCCGCCTGCGGCCCCGACCCACTCCGCCGGGTCGAGCGCCGCGCGGTGGCGACGTACATCGAGTCCCTCGACGACCCGCCCGTCGACACGCACGACGTCTACCTGCGCCTGCACCTGCTGTCCCACCGCCTCATCGCCCCCAACGGCGCCAACCTCGACGACGTGTTTGGGCTCCTCAACAACGTCGTCTGGACCGACCTGGGGCCGTGTGCGGTCGACGACTTCGAGCAGGTACGGCTGGCGTTGCGGGCCGCCGGGCGGCACGTGCAGGTCTTCGGGCTCGACAAGTTCCCGCGCATGACCGACTACGTCGTCCCCGGTGGGGTGCGCATCGCCGACGCCGACCGCGTGCGGCTAGGCGCCCACCTCGGCAGCGGCACCGTCGTCATGCACGAGGGTTACGTCAACTTCAACGCCGGCACGCTCGGCAGCGTGATGGTCGAGGGTCGGATCAGCCAGGGCGTCGTGGTCGGTGAGGGCTCCGACATCGGCGGCGGGGCGTCGATCATGGGGACCCTGTCCGGAGGCGGCAAGGAGGTGATCCGAGTGGGCGAGCGCAGCCTGATCGGCGCCAACGGCGGCATCGGCATCTCGCTCGGAGACGACTGCGTCGTCGAGGCTGGCCTCTACGTCACGGCTGGCACGCGGGTGACGGGGCCCGACGGATCGGTGGTCAAGGCCGGCGAGCTCAGCGGCGCGAACAACCTGCTGTTCCGCCGCAACAGCACGTCGGGCGCGGTGGAGGTGCTGCCTCGCGCCGGCGGATCGGTCGAGCTCAACCTCGCCCTCCACAGCAACGACTGACCGCGCCGGATCGCGCCGTCAACCCTGCGCCGCGGCTCCCAGCCGGTCGGCGACCAACTCGAGGCGGTCGTCGGGCTGCACCACCGCGATGCGGACGTGGCCAGCCCCGTCCGGTCCGTAGAACTCGCCCGGCGACACGATCGCCCCGCCCTCGGCGGCCAGCCGGTGGGCCAACGCCCAGGCGTCCCCGTCGGGCGCCGGCACCCACAGGTAGAACGTCGCTGGCGGGCGGGCGCACAGGACGCCGAACTCGCACAGGGACATCGCCAGCAGGTCGAGCCGCCGGAGGTAACGCTCACGCTGCACGTCGACGTGGGCGTCGTCCGCGAACGCCACCACCGCCGCCGCCTGCACCGGGCCCGGAACCATGAACCCAGCGTGCTTGCGCACCTCGGACAGGTAGTGGACCAGGTCGCGATCGCCCGCGTAGAAGCCGACCCTGGCGCCGGCGAGGTTCGACCGCTTGGAGAGCGAGTGCAGCGCGATCACGCCCTCGGTGCCCTCGGCGAGGATCGTGCGGCCGGGCCCATCCCAGGTGAACTCGATGTAGCACTCGTCCGACAGCACCGGCACCCCGTGGTGGCGCCCCCACGCGGCGGCCTGCGCCAGGTCGACGAGCTCGCCGGTCGGGTTGCCCGGTGAGTTGACCCACAGGCACAGCGCCCGAGCCGCATCGTCGGGGGCGATGGCGTCGAAGGTCCGGTAGGGCACCGCCCGGCAGCCGGCGAGGATTGCACCCATGGCGTACGTCGGGTAGCTGACGTGCGGGTAGAGCACGGTGTCTCGCCCGGGCGAGCGCAGGCGCAGCCACTGCGGGACGCCGGCCACCAGCTCCTTGGTCCCGACGCACGCGGCCACCTGGGCCGGCTCGACGTCGGCGCCGAAACGGCGCCCGAGCCAGCCGGCGGCCGCCTCCCGGAAGGGGGGCGTGCCCACGGAGGGTGGATAGCCGCGCTCGGCACCCGAAGCCGCGAGCGCCTCGACGACGGCGGCCGGCGGCGGATCGCAGGGCGTGCCGATCGACAGGTCGACGGCGCCCCCGTCGAAGGTGTCGGCCACCTTGTGGAAGGCGGCGAGCCGGTCGTAGGGGTACGGGGGCGGCTCGAATCCAACCGGCTCGGGCGGGCGCGAGTGAGCGTCAGGACCGCTCATGTGACGACGAACTCACGGAAGCGACTGAGGGTGGCGTCGTCGAACCGGCCTCGGATGTGCATGCCCGTCTCGCCCACCGATTCGCGCAGCACCTCTCCGGCGCGGTGGGCCGCCGCCAGGACATCGCCGCGGTCGAACGGAATCACCATCTCCACCACCGTCATCAGCGCCCGAAGTCGGCTGCCGATCGTACGCAACAGGTCGTCGACACCTTCGCCAGACACGGCGCTCAGCGCCACCGAGCCTTCCCACACGTCGGCCAGGCGCTTCGCCGAGCCGGGGGCCAGGTCGGACTTGTTGAATGCCAGAAGCTCCGGCACCCCGTCCGCCCCGATCTCCGCCAGGACGTCGCGCACGGCCCGGATGTTGCCCGCGGGATCGGGCGCGGTGGCGTCGACCACATGGATCAGCAGGTCGGCATCGACGGCCACGTCGAGTGTCGAGCGGAACGCCTCGACGAGCTGGTGTGGCAGCTTGCGGATGAAGCCGACAGTGTCGGTGACGAGCACCGCCTCGCCGCCCGGCAAGGACAGCCGGCGGGTGGTGGCGTCGAGGGTGGCGAACAGGCGGTCCTCGACCAGGACGCCCGCATCGGTCAGCCGGTTGAGCAGCGTCGACTTGCCGGCGTTCGTGTAGCCGACGATGGCTAGCCGCGGGAGCTGGCCACGCCGTTGCGCCTTGCGCTGCGTCTGCCGATGCTTGGCGATCTGGCGCAGTTCGCCCTCGAGCTTGTGGAGGCGGCGCACGATACGGCGCCGATCGACCTCGAGCTGTGTTTCGCCGGGGCCTCTGGTGCCGATGCGGGCGCCGCCGGCGCCCGCCGACATGCCGCCCGCCTGCTGCGAGAGGGCTTGACCCCGTCCCCGCAGCCGTGGCAGGCGGTAACGCAGCTGCGCCAGCTCGACCTGCGCCTTGCCATCCTGGCTGTGGGCGTTCTGGGCGAAGATGTCGAGGATCACCGCGGTCCGGTCGATCGCGGTCCGCCCCAGCAGCTTCTCGAGGTTGAACTGCTGAGCCGGGCTCAGCTCGTTGTCGAAGACCACGGTGTCGCAGTCGGTGGTCACCGCCACTTCCCGCAGTTCTTCGGCCTTGCCCTTGCCCACGTACGTGGGCGGGTCGGGCGCCTGCCGGCGCTGGAAGACCCGCGCCACCTCGTCGGCACCGGCGGTGTCGACCAACAGGGCCAGCTCGTCGACCGACGCCTCCGTCTCCTCCATCGTCTCGGGAGGGATGCTGACGCCGACGAGCACGATCTTCTCGCGGAATGCCCGTTCGATCAGCGCCACGGCCAACCCCCCGGCAGCGCCACGGTCGCAACCAGCGTGGCCGGGCCGCGCAACACGACCGCGCCGTCGCCGCCCACGGTGACGGTGGCGGTCCCCCCGGGCTGCTCGACGGCGACGACGTCGCCGACGAGGCCCCAGGCCCGGGCGGCCACCGCCGCGGCGCAGGCGCCGGTGCCGCAGGCCAGGGTCGGACCGACCCCGCGCTCGTAGCTGCGGATGGCGACGCGGTCGCCGGCTTCCCGGGTCAGCAGGTGGACGTTGGCGCCGCCCGGCTCTTTGGCGTTCACCCTCTCACCCAGCTCGACGAGGTCGACCTCGCCATGGTGGCCGTCCACGTCGAAGACGACGTGGGGGTTGCCGACATGGACGCGGACAGTGCGGCGGACTGGCCCGCCCGCCCATTCCGGCGCCTCGCCGGCGATGCGCGCCACGCCCATCTCGACCGAGAGGGAGTATGTCCTGGGGTCGGATCGGTCGTGCACGGCGACGACGCGCCGCCCGGCGTCGGTGCGGATGGGGATCGTGAGACCGTCGGCCCAGCCCGCGAGGATCAGCGCCTGCGCGAGGCAACGGATGCCGTTCCCGCTCGTCTCCGCAGGTGATCCGTCGGCGTTGCGCAGGTCCATTGCGGCGACGGCGTCATCTGCGACGACGTCGAGCGGCGTCGCCCGGATCACCCCGTCGGCCCCAACACCGGTATGACGGTCACACAGTGCGCGGGCGAGATCGACATCGAGGGGATGGGAGGCGTCGTCGTCGAGGAGGACCAGGAAGTCGTTGCCGAGCCCGTGGTGCTTGGTCAGGCGCATGCCGTGGTTCAGTCTGCCAGGACGGCCCGGCGACGCCGACAGCATTCGCATCGGGGCGGCGTCACGCCCCCCCGATCCCCAGCTCCGCAGCCAATGGCTCGATGAGGTCCGCCGGATCGTCGGCGCGCAGCCAGCGGATCCGAGGATCGCGACCGAACCAGGAGCGCTGTCGTCGCGCGAACCGCCGGGTCCGACGCACCGCCAGCGCAACCGCCTCGTCGAGACTGGAGGCCCCGGAGAGGTGCACGAACAGCTCCTTGTAGCCGAGGGCCTGCCCCGCGGTACGCGACAAGCCACGGGGGTCGACGAGGAGGCGCCGCGCCTCGGCCACGAAGCCGGCCGCGATCTGCCGGCGATACCGGTCCTCGATCCGAGCCGCGAGCGTGGCGAACGGCAGCTCGATCCCGACCATCCGGAAGCGCGACGGCGGGTAGACCTCGAGGCCCGGGCCGTACGAGGAGAACGGGCGCCCGCTGCCGACCGTGACCTCCAGTGCGCGGAGGATCCGTCGCCGGTTGGTCGGCTCCATGCGCCCGGCCGCCACTGGGTCGAGCTCGGTTAGGCGGCGGTGGAGTGCCCGGCTGTCGGGCTCGGTCTCGAGCTCGGCCCGGACCTCGGGGAACCGTCCCGGCACCGCCAGCTCGTCGATGACCGCCCGCAGGTAGAGGCCGGTTCCCCCCACCAGCAGGGGTCGGCGGCCACGGGCCTCGATGTCGTCGATCACCGCCCGGGCCCGGCCGGCGAAGGCCGTGACGGTGAACTCCTCCCAGGGGTCGATGACGTCGATCAGGTGGTGGGGCACCTCGGCGCGCTCGGCGGGCGTCGGTTTGGCGGTGCCGATGTCCATGCGGCGGTACACCTGCATGGAGTCGACGGACACCAGCTCGATCCTCGGGTCGGCCCGCGCCATCGCCAGTGCCAGCGCCGACTTGCCCGACGCGGTGGCACCCACGATGGAGGCCGGACCCGCGGTTGCGCCGTTCAATGGCCGGAGGCCGCCGGCGACGGACGGCGAGTTGCAGGCACCGCGCAGGGACCGTAGCCGCAAGCGGTCCGCGCTCCCCAGCAGCCCAAATGCCCCTTTCGGTGGCCCGACGGCGGGCCTACCCTCGTCGCTACACGGAAGCACAGCCGTCAGGCACCCGTCGTCGAGGTCGAACGAGGTGCCATGGAGGTGGTCATGGAAGCGCGTGTTGGCGACCATGTGGTGCTCGAGGGAGCGAAGGTCGGCCATGCCCGCCGGCGGGGCGAGGTGCTCGAGGTCCTGCGCGGGGCCACTGGCGACCGCTACCGGGTCCGCTGGGAGCAGGACGATCACGAGACGGTCCTGGCCCCCGGTCCCGACCTGCGGATGGAGGGTGCCGGCGAGGCCAGGCCCGAGCGACTGTCGATGAGGATCGACTTGTCGGTCACGGAGGACGCAGATCACACCGAGGCGCTCGCCCGCGTGCACATGTGCGGTCGCGAGTTCTCGGCGTGGGGGCGGGCCCGCCGCAACCCGAATGATCCCACCACGCCTGCCGTCGGCGAGGAGCTCGCCGTCGCCCGGGCATTGTCCGAGATGTCCCACCAGCTCGTCGTGGCCGCCGCCGACTCCCTCGAGTCGGCGCTGGGCCGCCCGGTGGCACTCCACGTGTAGCCACTGAACGACAACCGATCGCGGTCGCCCGGCCGCGCACCAAGGCCTGACCGGCCGCCGTCCACCCCATGAGGTGCCGGCAAGCGATGGCTGGGCGACCGCTATCGCCCGACCCCCACCCGCCATCGCGTGATGGCGTCGGCGTGACGACTGGACTCGTCAATCTTCAGGGATGTCCTTGCCGAAACAGACCGAGAGGTCGCTCGCCGCGTACATGCCGTAGTTGGGAACGCGGTGGTAGCCGCTGGCCTCGTAGAGAGCCATGGCCTCGGGCTGGCGTAGTCCCGTCTCGAGCTGTAGCCGCCGGTACCCGAGCCTGATCGCCTCTGACTCGAGCCTCGCGAGCACGGCCCGGCTCACACCCCGGCGCCGCGCCGATGGCGACGTGTACATACGCTTGATCTCGGCGACGTCGGCACCCGCGGTGCCATCGGGCGGCCCGCTCATACGACGGCGACAGCGATGCGGGTGCGGTGGCGTGCGGGGATCGTGACCTGCGCCAGATCGCCGGTGAGGTGGTGAGGCGCGGCCGCGGTGACCGTGACCTCCGCGTAGCTCCCGGGCCGCAGCGGCTCGGGCGAGCGGAAGTGGACCAGCTTGTTCTGCCGCGTGCGGGCGGTCGTGACGGATGGGTCCTTGCGCGAGGGCCCCTCGACCATGACCTCTTCCGTCGCCCCCACCCGGGCACGGTGGCGCGCCAGGGCCGAGCGCTCGACCACCACCCGGAGGCGCTCGAACCGTTCGGCGGACACCTCGGCCGGGACGAAGTCGTCGACCTGCTCGGCCGCCTCGGTGCCGGGACGCGGGCTGTAGATGAACGTGTAGGCGCTGTCGTAGCCCGCCTCGGCGGCTACCTCCAGGGTGCGCTCGAAGTCGTCGTCGGTTTCGCCTGGGAACCCCACGATGATGTCGGTGGTCACGGCCAGCTCGGGGACGGCAGCCCGGGCGGCGGCCAGGCGCTCGAGGTAGCGCGCCGCGGTGTAGCCGCGGTGCATCGCCGCGAGCACGCGGTCGCTTCCGGCCTGAAGGGGCAGGTGGAGGTGCTCGCACACGGCCGGGACCGTCGCCATCGCCTCGATCGTCTCCGGCCGTAGGTCCTTCGGATGCGGGCTCGTGTAACGGACCCGCCGGCTGCCATCGAGCGCGCGGCCGGCACGGTGCAGCTCGGCGATCAACGGCCGCACCCGCACCGACTCGCCGGCCCGCCGCTGGGCGAGCGTGAGATCACGGCCGTAGCTGTTCACGTTCTGGCCGAGCAGGGTCACCTCGGTGACGCCATCGGCCGCCACCGCTCGCACCTCGTCGACGATGTCGTCGAAGGCACGGCTGATCTCCCGTCCCCGCACCGCTGGCACGATGCAGAAGGCGCACGAGTTGTCGCAGCCGATCTGGATGGTGATCCACGCCGCGTAGGGCACCTCACGTCGCACCGGCAAGGCGCTCGGGAACGACTCGTGGTCGTCCGCGACCGTCTCCTCCAGGATCTCGACGATCGATCGACCGGCTGTCCGCTGCTCGCCCAGGAGCTCGGCGGCCCGGTGCACGTTGTGGGTGCCGAACACGACGTCCACGTGGGGTGCCTTCCGGACGATGAGGTCGCGGTCCTTCTGGGCCAGACAGCCCCCCACCACGATCTGCATGTCGGGCCGCCGCTGCTTGAGGGACTTGAGCTGACCGAGGTTGCCGTAGAGCTTGTTGTCGGCGTTCTCTCGGATGCAGCAGGTGTTGAGCACCACCACGTCGGCGTCGTCGAGGCCGGCGGCCGGGCGCAGGCCGTCGGCCTCCAGCAGCCCGGCGATGCGCTCGGAGTCGTGCTCGTTCATCTGGCACCCGAAGGTGCGCACCACATACGTCTTGCCGGTCATCGGTGCCGTCAGGCTACGCGACGAGCACGGTACTCCCTGCACCGTTCGAGGTGCAGGGAGTCGCCGACGTGGGTCAATGAGGGTCGAGCGTGATCGGCTCGTCGAGCGAGATGGGGGCGTCGTCGCTGCCGTTCGCGTACTCGGCGCCATCGCCCGATCCATTGGTCGACCCGGCGGGCGAGCCGACGCCGAGCTGCGAGCGGATGCGCTCGGAGATCTCGACCATCACCTCGGGGTGCTCGGCGAGGAACACCTTGGCGTTCTCGCGTCCCTGCCCAAGCTGCTCGCCGTCGTAGGTGTACCAGGCACCTGACTTCTTCACGAGCCCGATATCGACACCGACATCGAGCAACGAGCCCTCGCGGCTGATGCCCTTGCCGTACATGATGTCGAACTCACTTTGCTTGAATGGTGGGGCGCACTTGTTCTTTACCACCTTGACCCGCGTGCGATTGCCGATGACCTCGACGCCATCTTTGATCGATTCGATGCGACGGATATCGAGTCGGATCGATGAATAGAACTTGAGCGCCCGGCCACCCGGCGTGGTTTCGGGTGAGCCGAACATCACGCCTATCTTCTCGCGCAATTGGTTGATGAAGACCGCGATGGTGTCGGACTTGTTGAGATTGGCCGTGAGCTTGCGCAGCGCCTGTGACATGAGCCGGGCCTGGAGGCCGACGTGGGAGTCGCCCATCTCTCCCTCGATCTCGGCCCTAGGGGTGAGGGCGGCCACCGAGTCGATGACCACCACGTCGATGGCGCCGGAGCGCACGAGCATGTCGGCGATCTCGAGTGCCTGCTCGCCCGTGTCTGGCTGGGAGATGAGCAGCTCGTCGATGTCGACGCCGATGGCCTTGGCGTAGACCGGGTCGAGCGCGTGCTCGGCATCGACGTAGGCACAGATGCCGCCGTTGCGTTGGGCCTCGGCCACGACGTGCAGCGCGAGGGTGGACTTGCCCGACGACTCGGGCCCGTAGATCTCGGTGACGCGGCCCCGTGGGAGGCCGCCGATGCCCAGGGCGAGATCGAGCGCCAGGGCACCCGTCGGTATGGCCTCGATGGCCATGGTCCCCTTCTCGCCCATGCGCATGACCGAGCCCTTGCCGAACTGCTTCTCGATCTGGCTGAGGGCCATGTCGAGGTTCTTCTGACGA
>JBKPHE010000215.1:0-13162 GCA_046744485.1 Actinomycetota bacterium
CCGCCCGGCCGCAAGTCCGCCCCCCCCAGCTCACCCCCCCCACCCCCCCCCCCGGCCGGGGTTTGGGGGCCAACCACCACCAACCCCGCGGCAGGAGTCGTCAGGTGGTGAGATTGTCGATCGGCCGCTGAACACTTTCGGCGCCCGGCACCGTCTCAACAAGGGCGCACGACTGCAATCCCGGAGGTGGACGATGGCGCAGCTGATCTACCTGGTGATGGCCTCGCTCGATGGCTTCATCGAGGACGAGGACGGAAGGTTCGACTGGGCCGAACCGAGCAAAGAGGTGCACGCGTTCGTCAACGACCTCGCCCGCTCCGCGGGCACGCATCTCTACGGCCGGCGGATGTACGAGACGATGGTCGGCTGGGAGACGGACCCCAGCTTCGCCGCCGGCTCGGATGTCGAGGCAGACTTCGCCCAGATCTGGCAGGCCGCCGACAAAGTCGTGTACTCGACGACGTTGTCGCCGGCTGTGCCAACGCGCCGGACCCGCATTGAGCGCGTCTTCGACGTTGACACCGTGCGGCAGATGAAGGCATCAGCGGAGCGTGACCTCATGATTGGCGGCGCAGCCATCGCCGCCGAGGCGTTCAAGGCGGGGTTGGTCGACGAGTACCAGCTCTTCCTCGTGCCGATCGTGGTCGGCGGCGGCAAGCCGGCTCTTCCCGATGGCGTCCGTCTCGGCCTCGAACTGCTCGACGAGCGGGCGTTCGCGAACGGCACCGTCCACCTCCGCTACCGCGTGACACGCTGAACGCCCCGGCCGACAACGAGCGGTCCCGGAGTGGCGGAGTCAATGGTGCCTTGCCTGCCAGTGGCCCAATCGCGGCGCAGTGTCGTGTTGGCGCTTCCCCGATTCGCATGCTGTCGACGGCCTGACTCCGTTGCTTCGACCCGTAGCTTGGATTATGTCGTGGCGTCGACCGCGGTTTCGATGACATCGGCCACCGCGTTCGGGCGGCTGACGAGCCACAGGTGGCCGGCCCTGACGGTCGAGACCTGCGCGCCGGCGTTGTTGGCCATCGCCTGCTGTTGGGCCGGCGTTATCACGCGGTCAGCGATACCGACCAGCGCCCACGACGGGATCGTCTCCCACGCCGGCGTCCCGGACGACTCGCCAGTGTCGGCTGGGCGGCCCGCCTAGGTGCCGGGGGGGGCAGGGGCGCTGCTGCCTCCTGGAACCGGTCGCCCAAGCCGGCGTCGTCGAGGTCGAGGACGGCGGCCAGCGCGGCTGCCCAACCCTGGCAGAACAGGACCAGCCGTCGTGCGCGGCGACGTGCTGGGCCCGGGCCTGGGCGAGAAGGCGCAAATCACCGCGGTAGTTCAGCTCCCAAACGACTGCGGCCGCGGGGAACCGGGCCAGAGGTGACAGGGGCGCGCCGGGGCGGTCCTTGCCCAGGCCGGTGGCGTTGACGACCAAGCCGCCGGGCCGGCAGTTGGCGACCAGCTCGTCCCAGGGCCGGGGCCGAGCCGTGTCGTGATGTAGTCGCCCAACGTCGCCCGCAGGTGAGCTACCGCCTCGGGGCGGCGGTCGACGAACACGAGGCGCGGGGACCCGGGACGAGTCAGCAGGTGGCGGCCCAGCGCCACGGCCGTTCCCCCGGCGCCGAGGCAGACGACCTCGCCACCGGTACTCGCTGGCCAGATGCGATCGACGACCCGCCCCACCGAGACCGGGTCCCGGGCGAAGCCAAGAAGCCCGTCCGGTGTGCGGCTGGGTCCGAGGCGTCGACACCGGTGCGACGCGACCGACGTCCAGGTCCCCACGGTCGACCGGTGCTCGGCAGCACCACCCGCCTAGACAGCTCGATGTCGCCCGGCCCCACGCCAGGTCAGTCAAGTCGGTCGACAGGCCGACGCGTCAGACGACGTCGGTGGTGGTTGGTTCTCGACCCCGAACGGCTCCAGGCCGATGGTGTGCTGAGCGAGTGCGGTTCAAGAGATCCTTTTGAGTGGTGTTCCTACACTCAACGCTCGAGCAGCGTCGTCAGCCGACGGTCGGGTCGATGACGCTGTCTGTGAGCTCGTGGAGAGAGCCGATCACGGCGTCGGCGCGGGCCAGCTCTGCGGGATCGGGTGGGTATGTCCGGGTGGGCACGGCGACGACCCGCATGCCAGCGGCACGGGCGGACCGCAAGCCGTTGGTCGAGTCCTCCACGGCGGCGCATCGCTGGGACGGGGTGCCGAGCCGACGGGCGACCTCGAGGTAGACGTCCGGAGCGGGCTTGCCGGCGCGCACCTCCTCGGTCGAGATCGTCACCGAGAAGGACGCGGCCAGTTCGGCGGCCTGGAGCGTGCTTACGATGAGGCGGGCCGGCGATGACGAGGCAAGCCCCAGCGGCCAGCGCTGGGCGACACGGCGGACGGCCTCGACGGCGCCTGAGCGCAGCGGTGGCCGGTGAGCGTGGCGGGCGGCCACCTCTGCGATGACCCGCTCGGCGATCTCGGACAGTGGGAGCGCCACGCCCAGGTCCTCGTGCAGGTACCGAGCCCATTCCATGGTGGCCATGCCCATCATCCGGCGGTCGGCGCCGTCCGCCCAATGGCCACCATGTGCCAGCACGAACCGGCGGCGGACGTCGGTCCACGTTGGCTCGGAGTCGATGAGCACGCCATCGAGATCGAACGCCACCGCATCGATCACAACCACCCCGTGCTACTACGGCTCCCTCGTCAGCGTCGCCTGGGGCTCGTGACAGTCGGGGTGGGTCATGGGCGGGAGCGCTGGAGGACGACGGGTTCCGGAGCGAGGTGAGGGCGATGATGGCACCATCGGGATCGACCGCCAGGGCCCACGCCGTCCGGGCAGCGGAGCTGCCGCACTTCGAAGCGTGGTAGATGCCGAGCGTGGGGAAGGCGTCGACGCCGCCCATGCTGGAGACCTGCAGGATGTGGCCGCTGCCCTGCTCCCGCAGGTGGGGGAGCGCAGCCTGCGTGCCCCAGAGCTTGCCGAACAGGTCTCGATCTCGCCGCGGGCCTCGAGGCTTCTCCAGGAGGTAGTTGAGCCGGCGCATGCGGCGCTGGTTACCGGTTGACCTGATGCGTGCCTGTACGAGATCCATCGGTCCTGGATGTGACCTCCAAGACCCAGTGGGCCCGACAGGGTTGGCGATCAGGCGGAGCGTGAGCGGCGAGTAAGCACCGCTCTCGCGCCCCGGCCGGGCGTCAGCGCAGCACGCCACGCGGTGGCAGGCCTGCCCCGGTAATACGGCGGTGTTCTGCCGCGAGATCGGGTCTGTGTCATGTCATCGTCCTCCGTTGGAGCGTTCGGGCTTGCGGCGTCGTGTCTACGGTCATCAGCGCTTGCTTTGCCCGACCGCCGACCATCGGCTCCAGCGGCGCCGCCAACGCACGGTCGGGCGGTAATGACGGCGGTTGGTGCACCGCCACGAGCTGGGTTGCATGCGGTAGGTCGGGTTGGTCACAACCCCATCGCCTCGCCACCGTCGCACTCCGAGCTGGCGCCGACGCGAGATTCGCACTCGCTCGGCGTTGGCCACGAGCTGACCCCGCTGTTTGTCGTCCTCGTGAAGGAGCCACGGTTCCATGAGTTCCGCCTTTGATGTGTTCCGTTGCCGCTCCCTGGGCGACAACACCTCGACCGCTTCGTGGGTTCCCGGTGTGACATATTTCGCCCCATGTGAAACCGCGCCTCGCGCCTAGATGAGGAGGCGCGGCGGCTGCAACGGACGGCGACACGGCGCCAGCCGTTCGCCGGTGCCAACGGAGGCGCACTCCGAACGATCTGCTCCCGGTTGGCGGGACCATCCTGATCGTGGCGATGCGCACCCTCGGCTGTCTGCGCGGGCGGGTCACGTTGGCATGAGGCGGTGTGCTTCGGCGACCAGGCCGTGGACGATCATCGCGGCGGCGCTAGATCCGGCGGCGATGGCGTTGGCCACGGAGGGCGACGGCTGTCAGGCCGCTGCCCGGGCCGCGTAGCTCGGCGACGGGCCGCTCGTCCACCGTGATGCCGGCGGCACGCAGCCGCTCGACGTCTGCCGCATCCAGCGCTGCCGGCCCGTCCGTGAGGAGCGTCACGTCGTCACTCCACACGCGGAGGAGGAGCGCCCGGACCACTCCCGTGGCCCCCGTGTCTAGCACCGCGAGCGGCTGGTCGCGAGCCTCCCAGCCGTGGCAGAACGGGCAGTGGAACACCGAGCGGCCCCACCGCTCCTCGACCCCGGGGACCGGGGGCACGCGGTAGTCCATGCCCGTAGCCAGCAGCACACGCCGGGCCAGCTCGCGGGAGCCGTCGGCCAGCTCGAGCACGAAGCCGGCGTCCTTGCGGTCACCGCTCACGACCTCCCCGGCACTCCGCCGGCGCGCGGCCGTCGTGTCCGAGCAGGCCGCCGATGCCGTCGGCAACCCTGTTGCTCTGTGCCGCGGCGTCGACGACGAGCGTCCGTTGCTGGGCACGGCCGAGCACCAGCGCCGCGCTCAGGCCGGCGGCACCCCCGCCGACCACGATGCAATCCCAGGGCGTGTCTTCCATGCAGCGATGCTGGCGGGTCGCATCGAAATTGCCAAGGTGAGTTGCCATAAAGGCAAGGCCGCGTGAGCTTGGACAACGACGCCGGCAGGGTCAACGTCGGTCAAGACGCGCCCTCGAAGCTACGTGTCGTCGGATAGCGAAGAACGCCCCCAAAGAGCGTTCTGCGCGTCCCGTTGGGCCAGAGCGTTCTGCGCGTCCCGTTCGGACGATGGGCGCCAGGCGGGCCCGACACGGTGCAAGGTTCCGGCCCGCGTGCTCATGGCGTGGCTGGGTGTCCAGCCGGTCGAGGTCGGCGTCCCACCCGTAGCGTCGCTCGGCGATCTGGTCAGAGCGCACCGTGTCGAACACGAACGGGTACGTTGCCAGCGTCGCGTGATGCGTCTCCTCGCGGTCGGAGCAGCAGTCCGACACGACCGACACCAAGTATCCGCGCTGGGTCGCCGTCGACGCGGTGAAAAGCACGCAGGTGGAGGTGACCAGCCCACCGACCAGTAGGCCCCGGATGCCGCGCCGGGCCAGCACCTCGTCAAGATCGGTGCCGAGAAACCCATCGAAGGTCTGCTTGGTCACCACCGGCTCGCCGGGCAGTTCCGCAGCGAACGGCAGCGGCTCGACCCCCGGCGTCCCTTCGATGCACGGGATCCAGTTGCGCAGCCGGTAGCGGGCCATCCAGTCGCGGCCGTCCGGCCGGAACCGGGCCCGTACGTGCACGACGGTCAGTCCTTCGGCGCGGGCGTACGCAAGGAGCGCGGCGACTCGGTCTGGCAGTTCCGGGGCAGTGGTGGCCGCAGCCTCGGACCAGAAGTCCTTCTGCAGGTCCACGAGGACGAGCGCGTAACGGCTCCACGGCGAGGCGGTCACCGTCGCCATCAGGTGCCTGCCGCGGTCGAGCAGCGCCTCTCTGCCGCCTTGAAACCAGCGTCATCCTTCGAGAGACCGGCCTCCGGATTCACCCAGAGAGCCTCGCGAACCGCAGGCCGGACGGTCCACTCACTGGGCCGTGGTCGAGGGCGACGCAATGCAGAACGGTGTAATGGAGACACGTTCTCCCGAGTGGCCCGAGGCTCGGGGACGGAGAGGATGGGGAGGCGAGATGACCGAGCGGATGATCGAAGCGAACGGTGTCGAGCTCTGCACGGAGCCCTTCGGTGACCCGGCCGACCCGCCGATCCTGCTCATCATGGGCGTCGGCGGGTCGATGCTCTGGTGGGACGAAGGCTTCTGCAGCATGGTCGCGGACGCCCGGCGGTTCGTGATCCGCTACGACCACCGCGATACCGGTCGATCGGTCACCTACGAACCGGGGCGCCCCGGATACGACGGCACCGACCTGGTGCGCGACGCCGCCGGCGTGCTCGACGCCTACGGCATCCCGGCGGCGCACCTGGTCGGCGTCTCGGCGGGCGGGGCGTTCGCACAGCTCCTCGCGCTCGACTTCGCCGATCGCGTCCTGTCGCTCGTGCTCATCAGCACCTCTCCCGCGACGCCCGGTGACCGCGGGCTCCCACCGCCGACGGGCGAGTTCGGGCGCTTCGTGGCGGCGGCGGAGGTGGAGTGGTCGGACGCCGACTCAGTGATCGAGTACCTCGTCGACTACTCCCGCGTGCTTACCGGAGACGAGCGCCCATTCGATGAAAGTGCATCCCGCGACCTCGCCCGGCGAGACGTCGAGCGCGCGCGCAACATCTCGGCGCTGCAGAACCACGACGCCATCCCCGACGACGAGCGGTCACGCGAGGTCCTGTCCTCGATCACCGCGCCGACGCTGGTGATCCACGGCACCGCGGATCCGATGTTCCCGCTCGAGCACGGCGAGGCCTTGGCCGCCGAGATCCCCGGCGCAAGGTTGCTGTCGCTCGAGGGAGCTGGCCACGGCGTCGACCGAGCCGACTGGGAGACCATCGTCAGGGCGATCATCGAGCACACCGGCCCAACGGATCGGGTCAGCGGACGATGACCGCTTCCAACGAGATCCGCGCCGCGGCTGACGGCCACATCCACTCGGGTCTGTACCTGCCGATCTTCGACGCGCTCGCAGACCCGGCCATCGTGGCCGGCTTGGCCGCCGAGGCGGAGGAAGCCGGTTGGGACGGGGTCTTCGTGTGGGACCATGTGCGGTGGCGCGAGCCGGTCGTCGAGGTGGCCGACCCATGGATCACGCTGGCGGCCATCGCCACCTCGACCGCCCGCATCCGCCTCGGCCCGATGGTCACTCCGCTCGCCCGACGCCGACCGGTGAAGGTCGCCAGGGAGACCGCAACGCTGGACCGCCTCAGCCGTGGCCGGCTCACGCTCGGAATCGGCCTTGGGAGTGACGAGTTCGGCAGTGAGCTGACGATCACCGGCGAGGAGCTTGACGACACGCAACGCGCACGCATGCTCGACGAGTCCCTCGAGATCCTCGAGCGCGCCTGGTCGGGCGAGCCAGTGCACCACCGGGGCGAGCACTACACGGTCGACGGCATGCGGTTCCTGCCGCGGCCCGTTCAACGGCCGGGTGTGCCCGTATGGGTCGCAGGGTTCTACGGTCGGCCCAGACCGCTGCGCCGCGCGGCCCGGCACGACGGCTTCATGCCGATCAACCTCCAACACGCCGACCAGCTCGCCGAGATGGTCGCCGACCTCACCGCACTCCGCAAACAAGCCGGCAAGGGCACTGCGGCGCCCTACGACATCGTTGCCGCGCTGCCGCCCGGCAGCGATCCGACGCCCTACGCAGCGGTCGGCGCCACCTGGTGGCTGGTGGAGTTCCCGTGGGATGCGGTATCGGCCGAAGGGGTGCGTCGCGTGATCCGCGACGGCCCCGCGGCACCCTCCTAGCTGGCCGCGAGGCACTACAGCGGCGGATCGAGCGAACCCCCCCGGTCTGGTCCTTGCTCCGGCATTGCCCCCACTCTTGCCGACCCTGAAAGGGAGGTCCTGCATTTACCGGACGCGCGGCGTTCGACCAATGTGTGCGGGAGGTTCGGCGGGGGTTCATCGCGGCGTTCGGTCGGTGTCAGCTGCGCGTCCTAGGTTCGGGTCGATCGACCACCGCAGGGGGAGGCCAACCATGACCGACACCGGTACGTCGTTGAACCGGAGAACGTTCCTGCGGGGCGCTCTGGGGGCCAGTGCGGGGATCGCCCTGGCTGGGCCGTTCGGGGCCCTCGCCGCCCGTGCCGCACGCGGTGCCGTTGGCGGCAAGCCAACTGGTGCCGGCTACGGGCCGCTCGCTCCGGTGAAGGACCAGACGACCGGCCTGGAGCTGATCATGCTGCCGAAGGGCTTCGAGTATCTGACCTTCGGTTGGCGCAACGACGTCATGTCGGATGGCACGCCGACGCCGAGCGCCCACGACGGGATGGCGGCGTTCCGTGATGGTGACCTGGTCCGTCTGGTGCGCAACCACGAGCGGGGCATCGGCACGCCGTTCGCCCCGGCGGGCGCCACCTACGACCCTCTGGCCAGCGGCGGCACCACCACGCTCGTGTTCGATCCGGAGGCTGGCTCACTGGTCGAGGACCATGCCAGCCTCAGCGGCACGATCCGCAACTGCGCGGGCGGGCCGCACCGCGGGAGCGCCTGGCTGACCTGCGAAGAGACCACCGACATCAACGGCACCATCCGTCACGGCTACATCTTCGAGGTCCCGACCGTCGGCACCGCCGATCCGGTGCCCCTCATCGGCATGGGGCGATTCTCCCACGAGGCCAACGCCACCGATCCCGCCACCGGGATCGTCTACGAGACCGAGGACTCGGGCAGCTCCGCCCTCTACCGCTACGTGGCCGTCGACCCGGCCAACCTCGCGTCCGGTGGCGAGCTCCAGGCCATGGTGCTCGACGGCACCGTCGACACGCGGCTCTGGGGCACGGGCACCAGCTCGGCGGCAGACTGGGTGGTCATCGACGCCCCCGACTGGGGACCCGGCGAGCCGACCCCCTGGCAGCACGCCCAGGCCAAGGGCGCGGCACGCATTGTTCGTGGTGAGGGGGCATGGTTCGGCAACGGCCTGATCTACGTGATCTCCACCGGCGGCGGGGCCGCCGGGCAGGGCCAAGTGTTCGCCTACTACCCGGCGGCCGCGACGTTCACCTGCGTCTTCGCCTCCCCGTCGTCGGACGTGCTCAACGCCCCCGACAACGTGACCGTCAGCCCCCGGGGCGGCCTCGTGCTGTGCGAGGACGGGAGTGGCCGCGAGTACCTGCACGGCTTGACCCCCGACGGCGAGATCTTCCGCTTCGCCGAGAACAACATCGTGCTGCCGCCGGAGTACCAGGACTCCAAGGGATACTCCGGCGACTTCAGCGACTCGGAATGGGCCGGCGCCACGTTCGAGCCCAAGAACGGCAACTGGCTGTTCGTCAACATCCAGAGCCCGGGCATCACGTTCGCCATCACCGGACCCTGGCGCCAGGGCGCCCTCTAGGCAACCCGCATCCTGCTGCCTCTGCGTCCGGGACGCGCCGTCAGCCCGCGTTCGGGACGCACATCGGCGATCGCCGCACCGGATCGCCCTGGGTGCCCGGCATCGCCGTCGCCAACCTTGCCCCAACAACGGTCGCCTGTGCGGCATCAATGGACCTGTCCAACCGCCACAGACGCGCCGTACTGGCGCGCTCACGGCCACCGGGACCACGTTGTTGTCGTGATCGTCGTGGCGCGAGATCGGCAGCCCTGTGTGCTTGGATCGTTCCGCTGACGAGAGGACGACAGCCGCTGCCTGCGGTGGCCCGAGAGCGACGGCCTGGCCTTCAATGGCCCGATGGACGACGTGATCCTGCGACCGATCCACGAAGCGGACCTGGACGATCTGGGCCGGTACTCGACCGATCCCGAGGCTGGCGGCGAGTTCGAGTGGACGGGCTTCAAAGATCCGAAGGCGATGCGGCGCCGTTGGGACGAAGACGGCTGGCTGGGTGCGGAGCACGGACGCCTGGCGGTGGTGAGCTCCGGCTCGTTGGCCGGGGACGTGAGCTACAAGGATCGGTCGCAGGGGGTGGCCAAGGGTGCGATCTACGAGATCGGGATTGCTCTGTTCCCCGAGCATCGGGGCCATGGGGTGGGGACGACCGCCCAGCGGCTGCTGGTTCAGTACCTGTTCGACACCACCCCGGCGCATCGGCTCGAGGCGTACACCGAGGTCGACAACGTCGCGGAGCAGCGGGCGCTGGAGAAGATCGGCTTCGAGCGTGAGGGCGTCCTGCGGGGGATCCTGTTCCGCGCCGGCAAGTGGCGCGACAGCATCCTGTACGCGCTGCTCCGCGACCGACCGTAATCGGGGGTGGTGAGCCTGGCCGGAATGCACGCGGTGGCCGCGTCTGACTGGGCATCGCCAGTGCCCCAGATCTGATGCCGATCTGGCGCCGCGTCGTTGTGTGCTGACGATCCGACCGGCAAGGGGGGCGCGGTTCGGGCATTCGGGGCGGGTGGCCCGGGCCGGTGGGGCGACGAGCGGTCAGATGCTTGGCCCGGGGGGCGGTAGCTCGGCGAGGCAATGACCGTCGCCCAGTTCGTGGGGCAGCGCGCTGGTACGCCGGCAAGGTGCAGCGACACGTAGCCGCCGTGTGTGTCGTCGCGCATGGGCGACTCGCTCAAAAGTTCTTCCTGTCGGTCATCGGATCGTGGAGGTCAGACGTCAGTAGGTGCGTCTGTTCATCGCAGGCGGCGGGAGAGCGGGAGGTAGGGCACCATGCGAGGGCTGCGAGTGACAACAGTGGTGATGGCGACGACGCTCGCCGGGGTCCTGATGGCTTGCGGCAAAGGCCCGGCAGAGCCGACGTTGCGAGCATCGGTCCCGTCGTCGAGTTCCACCACGACGTCCACGGCGCCTGCCACCACGGCTGCGCCAGCCAGCACCGTCGCACAGTCGGCCTGCGACAGGGGTGAAGCTCTGGCTGCCGTGCTTGCGAGCGGTGTCGCCGAAGGGGGCGGGCACATCGACTATCTGGAGTGCCTCGACGGATTTGGTTGGGCGCTCTACAGCCTCGGCGGCGACATGGAAGCGGCACACGTCCTGTTGTCCATCACGTCCGACGGCTATCAGGTGCTGAACCTGGGGACGTCGCTCTGCCCGCTTGACTCGGGAATGCCAGCCGATGTCACTGCGGCTATCGCACCATCACCGGCGGCCAACGACTGCCCGGAACCGGGCTCGACCGACGGCGACAGTGTCGGGGAGGGCGACTCGGCGCCCGATGACGAGGGCCATCAGCCCTGGCGTGAGGCGTGCGTCGAGGACCCGACCGCATACGCGGGCTGCCAGCCATGACGGCGCGCTAGCCGGTCGGAACACCTCTCGCTATCTCGCTGAACCCGGCGCCGATGTCGTCCTCGCTCAGCAGCGCCAACTCGAGCTCGTCCAAGGACTTGAGCGGATAGGCACGTCCTCTCGTCTTACCGTGGGCAGTGCTGCGGGGAGGCCCAGCTGTTGAGCTGCGACCCAGCAACAAATCCCCACGCGTTGGTGCCCTTCGGGGCGCCCTATCCGCTGGGCCTCTAAGTCGAAATCCGATTGCGCGCGGCTGACATCGCTGTCGCCGGAGACGCTGAGGATGGCCACCCCCAGCAGCCAGAGCGACGGCTGCCCCACCAAGGACGGCCTGCCGGATCCATCGGCCACGCCGCGCCCCCGGCGGGCGCTCCCATCTGGCGGCCGCGGGAGCGGCGGGGATCGCCGATCCTCGTCCGACACCCCCACCTGCGGATCGCCCGGTCCGCGCTCGGGTAGGCAACGATGCGGCAAGGAGGTGCTGATCAGATGACCGAAATAGGTGACCCGAGAGCAGGCGATCCGACGTTGCCTTACTACTCGACCAATCCGAGCGATCCCAACGTTCACCATCTGTACGCCGATTGCCCCGGCGGCCAGCAGATCCGGCCAGAGGACAGGCAGGAGGGCACCGATGGCCGGCCGCTCTGTGATCAATGCCGGAACATGGGCGACTAGTCGTGCCCGGCCCGGGGCACCGGCGGAGGCGCTTCGTGGATGATGCGCCGACCGGAAACGAAGGTCGGCTGAATCCGCACGATCGTCGTGCGCCTCCCGTCAGCCAACGGTTCGAGTCCGGCGTCAAGCACGTTGAAAGTCACGGCGAGATCGTGGATCACCTCGGCTGGGCCCACGGCCAGCACGCTCCAGCCAGTGCGGTCTGCCAGCTGGTAGTCGTCGACCTCGAACGCAACCACAGCGCCCTTGGCGGCGGCCGACATCTTGGAGCCCGGCGCCGTCCGGAACACGATCGAGCCGTCGATCAGCCGGTAGTTGACGGGAAAGATCGCCGGCAATGCACCGATGGTGATGCCGACGCGTCCGACCTCGCCGGAACCCAGCAGCTCGTAAGTCTCCTCCTCGGTCAGCAGCTCGAGCCCCTCGTCCACGATCATGGGCTCAAGTCTGCGAGGGCGTGCCGATGTCGGCTAGGGCCGATGGTCCCACGCGGGGCACGCGTTGGTGAGCCGGGGTCGGACGGCCCTGCGGGGCCACAGTTGCCGAGCGAAGAGCCCGCCGTCCGAACCTGCCGTCCCGAATTCCCGCTCGAATGCCGCCGGCGCCCAGATCTGGGCGCCGGACCGTGACGGTGTCTCGGATGACCTCTCGACAGATGGGGTACTCGCCCGCTGCAAAACGTCGCTCGATGACCGGAGGTCAGGATGGATCCAACCAAGTTGCTCGAGGCCGATCACCGCCAGGTCGAGGAACTCTTCGACCGGATCCAGAAGGCGGAGGGGTCCGGAAGGACGCCCCTGATCGGGGAGTTGCGGACGGCGCTCGAAGCGCACATGCAGCTCGAGGAGGAGGTCGTCTATCCGGCGGTGAAGCCGGTGACTGGCCAGGACGCGGTCCAGGAGGCCCAGACTGAGCATGAGTTGGCGCGTCGTGCGCTGGGCGAGATGCTGGAACTCGCGCCCGACGAGCCAGGCTTCGAAGCCGCCCTCGAGACGACGAAGGCGGCGATCGATCACCACGTCCAGGACGAGGAAGGCGAGGTGTTCCCCACGCTCCGCCGGGACGGGGAGCGTGTGCTCGGCGAGTTGGCTACGCCGTTCATGCGGCGCCGCCTGGAGGTCGGGCTGCCCGTAGAACCGGATGCCCTAGCTGCGGCCTCGACCAAGGACGAGCTCCTCGAGGAGGCCGGGTCGGCGGGAGTCGAGGGCGCGGCGTCGATGACCAAGGACGAGCTCGCCAACGCGCTCTCCGCCCGCATGACGGGCTAGTCCAGGCTCGCTAGGTCGACCCCGCCGCTCGCTCCCGCAGGTCAGCGTGGATCCCAACACCGTCCGCGAAAGCGAGGTCGTCCACCGTGTGCCTGGCCGTGTCTCCGGCCGCTCCGGTCAATGGCGGAACCGGGCGGCAACCAGGCCAATGACCGCCATCTGCGCCAGGATGGCGGTGACCAGCGTGGGGGCCGCGGGCAGCGCGATCGCTGCGCACGCGACCAGCGCAACGCGGATCCACACGGTGAGGAAGATCAAACCGTCGAAGCCGTTGAACCGGGGCACCTGGGAGTCGGTGGCGTGGGGCTCGGGCGGTGGAGCTCCACCGAAGAGGGCGGACATGTCCTCGGGTGGATGGTCGCGCACCAGATCTCGCCGGCGCCGATAGACGGCGATGCCGAGTCGTTCGCATGCGGTGGTCACGCGGCGGTTCCCCGTGACCACCGCGGTGAGTTATGCCATATC